>RGFZ01000102.1 GCA_010024875.1 Oxalobacteraceae bacterium
CGAGCGAGAGCACTACAGTTTCGTCTCGCTGTCACAGCAATCCGAAACTGGCGAGAAACCTGCAGCAAAAATTACCTTCTCGGTCGAGGGAAAGGAAGTGACTTGCGAAGGGCAGGGCAATGGCCCGGTTGACGCGATCGTGAATGCCATCGAGACTGATGTGAAAAGCGGTGCTGAGTTATTGCTGTTTTCGGTGAATGCGATTACCACGGGTACCCAGTCGCAGGGCGAGGTCACGATGCGCCTGTCGCGCAACGGACGTATCGTCAATGGTGTGGGAGCAGATCTGGATATTGTGGTGGCATCCGCCAAAGCTTATTTGTCGGCGCTGAACAAGCTGTATTCGAAGACAGAAAAGCTGAACCCGCAGTTGTAATACTGCGTGGTGTACTTGCATCGTGTGCTCGAAACAGCACTTCTAGCACGGTAGCCCGGCGTAGGCCGGGATACCGTGCCTTTCAAATTGGGCTCATCAGCCGTATGTGCTCATTACTGAATCGCCAGCAGCCGGCTCTGCACCGCCTGCTTTCTCGGCAGTACCAGACTCAGCACACCATTCTCCAGTTTCGCCACCGCGTTGGCGTCATCGATTTCACCCGGTAATTCCAGGCTGCGCGCATATTTGCGGATGATGCGCTCGGCATGCACAACCGTCTCGCCCTCTTTGCGCTCAGTTTCGCGCTTCACTTCGGCTTCGATGGTGACCCGCTGGCCATCGACACTGACCCTCAAATCACCTTTAGCGACGCCGGGTAGGTCAGCTTCGATCAGATAGCCCTTGTCGGTCTCGGTGAGGTCGAGCCGAGGGCTGAAAACGCTAGTGTCGCGTCCGCCTTCGGTGGCAGGGGTCAGAAAATCATCGAGCATGGTGTCGAGCAGATTGCCAAAAACGGTGGTCCGCAGGCTGCCGGGCAAGGGATAGCCAGCGCGATTACGCAGAATCAGATTCATGATGTCCTCCTTGGATGGTTGACTGGGCCGCCTCAGCCGGCCGCCCCATGCACCCCAGATAGGGCGGTCAAGAAGGATTTCAAGAGTCGTCCGATCTCTGCCTAGTGAGACCCGAAAATTGCATTTGCTGCAATTTCCCCGGCTGGTGGGACGTCGTCAGGGATATCTGCACTCTCCGGTTTCCCCGGGCTTGGGCGAGTGAACGGTTTCAGCTATAATCGCGTATTGGCCTTTTGTGGTCAATTTTTTAATAGTTGTCACGGCATTCGGGGTTGCGACTCCGGCTGCCGCATGTGAAAGGTAAGTAATCATGGCAGTCACTAAAGATGGCAAGGCCGCGGTCATTGCGGCAAACGCACGTGCTCAGAACGACACCGGCTCTCCTGAAGTACAGGTAGCGCTGCTGACCGCGCGTATCAACGAACTCAATGGTCATTTCAAGGCCCACGCCAAGGATCATCACTCCCGTCGTGGCCTGATCATGATGGTCAACCGTCGCAAGAGTCTTCTGGCATATCTGAAGCGCAAAGACGCTGACCGTTATCGTGCACTGATCGAGAAACTGGGCCTGCGTAAATAAATATTGCCACCCGGTTTTTAATTCGGATGCCTGTATCAGAAACCTGATGCGGGCATTTCGTCTTTTTGAAGTAATGCGAATGTGTCGTATCCCGTCGCATGGTTGAGTTGTGGGGGCGTCGCTGTGCGTCCCGAAAAGGCGGCAATGTGGCTCCGCCTGTGGTGAGGTGAACGACAGCGCCTGAAAATCTGTCGGCAAAAACAGAAAGGAATTACCCGATGTTCAATAAAGTTACCAAGACCTTCCAGTATGGCCAGCACAAGGTCACGCTGGAAACCGGAGAGATCGCACGTCAGGCGTCTGGCGCTGTGGTGGTCTCTGTCGAAGATACCGTCATTCTCGCTACTGTTGTCGCCCGCAAGGAAGCCAAACCGGGCCAGGATTTTTTTCCGCTGACTGTTGATTACGTAGAAAAAACTTATGCCGCTGGCCGTATTCCCGGCGGTTTCTTCAAGCGAGAAGGCCGTCCTTCTGAAAAAGAGACGCTGACCTCTCGCCTGATCGATCGTCCGATTCGCCCGCTGTTCCCCGATGGCTATCTGAATGAAGTGCAGGTGATCATTCATGTGCTATCGGTTAATCCCGAAATCGATCCCGACATTCCCTCCATGATCGGCGCATCGGCTGCGCTCTGCGTGGCGGGGATTCCGTTCAATGGCCCGATCGGCGCAGCGCGCGTTGGCTATATCAATGGCCAGTATGTACTGAACCCGAACGTGTCGCAGATGAAGGGTTCGGCAATGGATCTGGTGGTTGCCGGTACCGAGGCTGCTGTGCTGATGGTTGAATCCGAGGCACTGGAGCTGCCGGAAGATGTGATGCTGGGCGCGGTCGTCTACGGCCATGAGCAGATGAGAGTGGTGATCGATGCGATCCATGATCTGGTACGAGACGGTGGCAAGCCTGAGGTTCACTGGGCGGCTGCCGCAAAGAACGAAGCGTTGATTGCTCGCGTGACCCAGCTGGCTGAAGGCAAACTGCGCGAAGCCTTCGCCACCAAGGAAAAGCAGGCACGTACCGACAAGCTGCGCGCAGTATCCTCTGAAGTCGCGGCGGCGCTTGAGGCTGAAGCGGCAGCTGCCGGTACGCCGGCACCGGATTCTGCCGAGCTCGGCGATATCCTATTCAACCTTGAGTCGAAGATTGTGCGTTCGCAGATCCTCGACGGCGAGCCGCGTATTGATGGTCGCGACACGCGCACCGTGCGACCTATTACCATCCGCACTAGCGTGCTGCCTCGCACTCATGGTTCTGCGCTGTTCACCCGGGGCGAAACACAGGCACTGGTCGTGGCCACGCTGGGCACCGCACGTGACGAGCAAAAGATCGATGCGCTCACCGGCGAGTACAGTGATCGTTTCATGCTCCACTACAACATGCCTCCGTTTGCCACCGGTGAAACCGGTCGTGTCGGCTCGCCCAAGCGTCGCGAGATCGGTCATGGCCGCCTGGCCAAGCGTGCGCTGGTCGCGGCGCTGCCGGCAGCAGACGAATTCAGTTACTCACTGCGTCTGGTGTCCGAGATCACAGAATCCAATGGTTCCTCATCGATGGCGTCGGTCTGCGGCGGCAGCCTTGCGCTGATGGATGCCGGCGTGCCGATAAAGGCGCATGTGGCGGGTATTGCGATGGGCCTGATCAAGGAGGGCAACAAATTCGCCGTGCTGTCCGACATTCTCGGCGATGAAGATCATCTTGGCGATATGGATTTCAAGGTGGCGGGTACTGCCACCGGCATCACTGCGCTGCAGATGGACATCAAGATCCAGGGCATCACCAAAGAGATCATGCAGGCGGCGCTCGCGCAGGCCAAGGAAGGCCGCATGCATATCCTCGGCAAAATGCAGGAAGCCATGCCGCAGGGTCGCACCGAGCTGTCCGACTTCGCGCCACGCCTGATCACCATCCGCATCAACCCCGAAAAGATCCGCGACGTGATCGGCAAGGGCGGTGCAGTGATCCGTGCGCTGACCGAAGAGACGGGCACCCAGATCGATATCACTGACGAAGGCATCGTGACCATCGCATCGGTCGATGCAGCGGCCGGTCAGGAAGCCAAGCGCCGCATAGAAGAACTGACAGCTTCGGTCGAAGTCGGCAAGATCTACGAGGGCACCGTGCTCAAGTTGCTCGACTTCGGCGCGATCGTTCAGGTCATGCCGGGCAAGGATGGTCTGCTGCATATCAGTCAGATCGCCAACGAGCGCGTGAATGCGGTGGCTGATTATCTGAAGGAAGGTCAGCAGGTTCGCGTGAAAGTACTCGAGACAGACGATCGTGGCCGACTGAAGCTGTCGATGAAGGCTGCTGCGGCAGAAGACTCTGGCGAGGCAGCGGCTCAGCAGTAGGCTGTCCGTGTTCGTACGCGCTGCGCGGTCATGACCGCGCCAGCCGTAACCAGCCCCGCGAACCGCGGGGCTGGTTTCTTCAGTGGCGGCGACTGATCAAGCAACAAGTGATCTGACGCCTCAGGCAAGACATTCCCTCGGAAAAGCCGCCAAGAAAAGCCGCCAAGAAAAGCAGAACAGGGAGATACAGAATGCGTGCAATAGAAATCATCAAGCCAGGCGCACCAGAGGTGCTCACGCCCTGTGATAGGCCGATACCTGCTGCCAAGGCGGGCGAGGTGCTGATCAAGGTGCATGCGGCAGGCGTGAACCGTCCGGATGTACTGCAGCGGACCGGTAACTATCCTGTTCCGCCGGGCGCATCAGATATTCCCGGCCTTGAAGTCGCGGGCGAGATCGTCGACGGCGATTTGGGTGGCAGTGGTTTCGCCAAAGGCGACATGGTCTGCGCGCTGGTGCAGGGCGGTGGCTACGCAGAGTATTGCGCCTCGCCCATTGCTCAATGCTTGCCCGTGCCCAAAGGCTGGTCTGCGATTGAAGCGGCCTCGCTGCCGGAGACCTTTTTTACGGTGTACAGCAATGTGTTCGAGCGCGCGCGTTTGGGCGATGGCGAGACCTTACTGGTGCAGGGCGGCAGTTCGGGTATCGGTGTTACCGCCATTCAGATGGCTACGGCGCTGGGTCATCGTGTATTTGCGACGGCAGGCACGGATGAGAAATGCAGGGCCTGCGAGAGTCTTGGCGCGGATCGTGGCATCAACTACCGCACTGAAGATTTTGTCGAGATCGTCAAATCACTCACGGGTGGTAAAGGTGTGAATGTCATCATTGATATGGTTGCAGGTGACTATGTTAATCGCGAGATCAACTGTCTGGCGGACGATGGACGACTGGTCGTGATTGCGCTTCTGGGCGGCTCGAAAGGCGAAGTGAATTTCGGCGAGATCATGCGCCGTCGTCTGACGATCACCGGCTCTACCCTGCGTCCGAGGCCGGTGGCATTCAAGCAGGACATCGCACAAAAGCTGCGCCAGCGTATCTGGCCATTGCTGGAGTCCGGCAAGATCAAGCCCGTGATCTTCAAGACCTTCCCGCTCGAGCAGGCTGCCGAGGCGCATGCACTGATGGAGAGTAGTACCCATGTCGGCAAGATCATGCTGCAAGTGCTTTGAGATAAAATCGCGAGCTTTTTACGGGCAAGACCATGCGACGCACACTGATCGCCGGTAACTGGAAAATGAATGGCAGCCTCGGAGCGAATGCGATGCTGCTGGAGGGTATTCTCGCCGGTGCAAGCGCAACTTGCGACTTGGCCGTGTGTGTTCCAGCGCCGTATCTGGCCCAGGCGCAGACGGCGCTGAGCACCTCTGCGGTGCGATGGGGTGCACAAGACCTGTCCGAGCATGACAGCGGCGCCTATACTGGGGAAGTTTCGGCGCAGATGCTGAGGGACTTTGGCTGCACCTATGTCATCGTCGGACATTCCGAGCGACGCAGCTACCACGGCGAAAACGATGAACTGGTGGCGCGCAAGGCGGTGCGCGCACTCAAGGCTGGATTGATACCGATTGTTTGCGTTGGCGAGACCTTGCAAGAGCGCGAGGAAGACCGGACGAATGCTGTTGTGATGAGACAGCTTGAACCCGTGATCAAGGCCGTGGGCGCGCAGTTGGTCGATATCGTGATTGCTTACGAACCGGTCTGGGCCATTGGCACGGGAAAAACCGCCACACCAGCGATGGCCCAGCAAGTTCATGAAG
>RGFZ01000103.1 GCA_010024875.1 Oxalobacteraceae bacterium
TCGGGCGATTGCACGACGGTCGATGTCAATGGTCAGCGTTTGCTGGCCCGACAGACGATCAACCCGAATGTCCCTCGCACCGGGCACTTCCTTGACGATCATGGCGACCTGCTCTGCCAAGCGCTTGAGCTCGGCCAGGTCGTCGCCAAAGATCTTGATCGCCAGCTGCGATCGTACGCCTGTGAGCATCTCATCAACGCGCTGCGCAATGGGCTGGTTCATCACGATTTGCACACCCGGCATGTCTGCCAGCGCATGGCGGATGTCCTCCTCAATCTGGGTCTGGCTGCGCTCAGCCGAAGGATCAATCGAGACCACGGGATCTGATTCATTCGGACCGGAGGGATCGGCCGGCGACTCGCCCCGACCCAGCTTGGCCACCGCCATACGCACACCAGGGATCGCGCTGATACGCTTCATGGCCTCGAGATCGATCTTGGCCGCCTCGTCCAGAGAGATGCTCGGCATGCGAATAATGGTGGGAGTGATCGAGCCTTCCTTCATGATGGGAATGAAGCTCTTCCCAAGAAAGGGCACCACCATGAAAGAACTCAGCAGCAGCAACACTGCCAACAAGACAGTGAGCTTTTGATTTGCCATGGCCATGCCGAGCAGCTTCTCGTAGACATGCTTCATCACGGCGATCGGCCGGGTGTCATGATCGGCGCCACCCTTCAGGATGTAGGCGCACAGCGCCGGCGACAGCAGCAGCGACACCGCCAGCGACACCGCCAGCGCAATCGCGATCGTCAGCGCCAGCGGCGAGAACATCTTGCCTTCCATGCCAGTGAGTGTCATCAGCGGCAGGAAAACCAGAATGATGATCGAGATGCCATAAATCGTCGGCTTGGCCACATCCAGCGTGGCGTCGAGCACGACCTTGACCCGTTCTTCAGGTTTGGCATGCCCGAGCTTGTGGAAGACGTTTTCCACCACCACCACCGTGCCATCCACCATCAGCCCAATGGCAATGGCCAGCCCCCCCAGTGACATCAGGTTGGCGGACAAACCAATCCGGTTCATGACCATGAACGTGACTAGCGGCGTGATCACCAGCGTCGCGATGACCACCAGGCTCGAGCGCAAATCGCCAAGGAAAATAAACAGCACGATGATGACCAGGATCACGCCCTCGATCAGCACCTTGCCGACCATCCAGAGTGATGCGTCCACCAGTTCGGTACGATCATAAAATGGCACGACCTGCAGCCCGCCGGGAAGCATTCCCTTGGCGTTGATCTCTTGCACGCGCTGCTTGATGCGCGTGACAATCTCTTTGGCGTTACCACCGCGTAGCATCATCACGATGCCGCCGGTGGACTCCGTGTCACCATTCTTGACCAGCGCACCCTGCCTGACCGCAGGCCCGATCTTCACCTGCGCGACGTCGCGCACATACACCGGTATGCCGCGTTCTTCCTTGAGAATGATGTTGCCGATATCTTCCAGGGTACGGGTCAGACCGACACCGCGCACCAGATACTGCTCTGCTCCTTGCGGCAGGATGCCTCCGCCCGAGTTCGCGTTGTTCGCAGAAATCGCGGTCCGCACCTCCTCCATCGACATATGATAGTGACGTAGACGATCGGGATTCACGAGCACTTGATACTGGCGCTCGAATCCACCGAAAGAATTGATCTCAGCCACACCACTGATAGAGCGCAGCATCGGCCGCACCACCCAGTCCTGAACTGATCGACGCTCCATCAGCTCGGCCTCGGATAGCGCCCGCTTGCCATCATCCGGGTGCTCGATGGTGTACTGATAGACCTCGCCGAGACCGGTGGATACGGGACCGAGGATAGGCGTTATCCCTTCCGGCAGGCGGGACCGTGCCTCCATCAGCCGCTCCATCACCAGCTGACGGGCAAAGTAAACATCCGTCTGGTCGGTGAATACCAGCGTGATGATCGAGAGTCCGCTGCGATTCAAGGAACGCATCTCGGTCAGTCCGGGCAAGCCGGTCATCGCGATTTCCAGTGGTATCGTGACAAAGCGCTCGACTTCCTCGGGCGAACGCCCCGGCGCCTCGGTCGCGACTTGCACCTGGATATTGGTGACATCCGGGAAGGCATCGACCGACAGCTTGGTGGTCGCACGAATACCAAACCCCACGAGCGCCAATGCGATCACCACCATGACAAGGCGCTGGGCAAGCGCCTCGCGAATCAAGCCGTTGATCATGGGATTACTCCAGTTCGGCGCGCTTGCGCTGGCTGTTCAGATGAAAGCTGCCATCGACCACGATGGGGGTACCCTCATCGATCCCCTTGCGCACAGGCCTGAGCTCGCCAGCGGCGGCATCCAGCTGCACCTCGGTCAGCCGATAGCGATGGTCGCCCACTCTGACGAACACATAGTCTTTGTCATTCTCGCGAACCACGGCCGCAGAGGGTACGGCAAGCTGCTTCACATAGGCGCCGTTCAGGTGCAGCGTGGCGAGCATCTGAGGCTTCAATTCAAAGCGCGGGTTCTCCACGGCAGTTCGGATAGGCACCGTACGGGTGTCTTGCTGCACGGTGTCGCTGATGAATACGATGCGGCCCTTGAGCTTCTGCACACCCAGTGCCGGGACCTCGACCTCGACCTGCTGATTCAGCTGTACCGAGTTGGCATCCTGCTCCGGCAAGGCACCAACCACCCAGACGTTGGACAGATCGGCGACCGTGAACAGCGGATCCCCGGGCTGCGCTACCTGACCCTGGCTGACCTTACGCTCCACGACGATGCCAGTGCGCGATGCGGTAATGGCGACCTCGGAGGTCAGCGCGCCCGTTTCTTGAAGGCGCTGGATCATCTGGTCGTTCAGTCCGATCAGGCGTAACTGATCAGAGGCCGCGCGAAGCTCGGCGCGCGCCACCGACAGCTCGACCTCGCGGCGCTGCAGCTCGGCACTGCCGATCACATCGGCAGTGACCAACTGTTGCGCGCGTTCGACCGAGCGCTCTGCGAGCTTGGTGGCAGACAGCGCGCGCAAGAAGGACAGCTGCGCAGCGGTCAGCTCCGGGCTCGAGAGCCGAGCCAGTGGCTGACCGGCCCGGACGCGGTCACCGACCTCAGCCAACACCTGAGTGATTCGCCCGGTCACGGCTGAACCAATGCGCGTAGTTCGCTGCTCATTGGCCTCGATGCGGCCGGCGACTTTTTGTTTGACCGACACCTGAGCCATGACAGCTGGCTCGATCTGGAAATGCTTGTCCATCTCGGGCGTGAGCTGAACCTCCATGGGATCGGTGCGTGGTACCGCTTTTGCGGGCTGTTTCGCGGCTTCCGTGCCGGATTTGCCGCAACCGGCGGCAAACATGGCAAGGATCAGCGCCAGCGTGGTTGTACCTCGGCGTGTAGTCAGGTTCGTCATGATGAAATGAGCTTCAGGGAATGGATAGGTTGGGATCGACAGGCTGGAACAGCGGCCTATTCACGTGCATCGGCATAACGGCCAGCCAGCGCCTCAAGCTCGATCAGCGAGGCCTGCAACTGATAACGAGCGAGCAGCAATTCCTGCCGAACAGAGCGCAAGACACGCTGCGCATCGAGTACTTCAAGGATGCCGCGTTCGCCGAAGCGGTAAGCCGCCTCAGCCACCCTGAGCGCCGATTCCGCATCGCGCATCGCGCCTTCGGACAGCGCCTTGATACGCACGCGAGCGATCTCGACGGAGGTAGCGGACAGTTCAAGTTGTTGCATCAGCTCTGCGCGACGTCCCTCGAGACGGGCGAGCGTGCGTTCGCGATCAGCGATGGCCTCGGCACGCGGTCCGCGCTTCTGATCGAGCAAGGGGAGCTGCACGCTAATACCAATAATGTCGTGGCGAACGTCAGGCTCTCGTGACTGACGCAACCGCAGTTCTACGCCGGGCAGGCGGCTGGCAATCGCTTCGTTGATACGGGATCGATTACGCTCGAGATCAGATTCCAGCACGCGCAGCTCGGGGTTTTCGCGCTTTGCAGCTTCTTTCAGTGCTTCCAGTGGCGGCACCTCCACGCCCTCGGAGAGCTGAGCTGCAAGTGTCCAGCCGGCCGGTAAGCGCCCCGCCGCTAGCCGATTGATCGAAATGGCTGCCTGAGCGATCTGCAGCCGTGCGGACTGCTCACGCTGACGGGCAATGACGATCTCGGCATCCGACTTGATCAGCTCGAATCGCCCGGCCTCGCCGGTCTCGACGCGCAATTTCACCCTTTCGCGTATCTGTTCGAGCAGTGCGAGTGCATCGGCCGCCGCTAGCGCCTCCTCCTTGCGCAACAGGTATTCGTAGGCCCGCACTCTGACCTGCGCGACGAGTTCATTGCGCACGAGCCGCAGCGACTGAAGACTAGTCTGCTCCGCATAAAGCGCAGAATTGATGCGCGCGCCCCTCAGCTCGGGGTTCTCGATCAGCTGACTGACGCCCACCGAGGTCAAATTACCCGCAGAAGTCGTGGTGCCGGCACTGGCACGGCCGCCATCAAGCTCGAAACGCGGATTCGGTAGCGCACTCGCGGTCGTCACGCCCGCCGTGGCGAGCTCGACCGAGCGGCGCCCCGCTTCGAGCGCCGGACTGTTGGCAAGCACGAAGGACACCAACTGGTCAATCGTGAACGATGGCGCGGTGTTGTCCGCCCTTGATGAGGACATCGACAGCACCAGACCAAGACCGAGAAAGCACTTGGCCGCCAACTTCGCTGAGCACCAGCGGAACGAATTCGGAGTATGAAAAGGATTCAATTTAGATAATAAATGAAGGTTTGACCAAGACGCATGGATGCATTGTCAGGTTTTTGTCAGGAAGTCGCGGCGAATTATCCCAGAAACTAGAAAAGTTTTCAGCGAGTTAAATCAGCCCATCAGGGGGCTCGGGTCGAATCGGTGACCACTGCTACCATAGGGCATTCAATCGAGGTTTTGCCATGTCAGCCCAACTTATTCACACTCACCACGCAACCGACCCGATTTGGCAGGCGAAGGTACACCTGGCCGCTGCCCTGCGCCTTGCGGTGCTCGATGGGCTTGAAGAGGGCATCGACAATCATTTCACGATGATCGTGCCAGGCACGACCGATCGGTATCTGCTGCTGCCCTATGGCCTGCATTGGTCAGAAGCGCGTGCGAGTGACATCATCGTCTTCAATGACGCCGGAGAGACCCTTGAGGGCGAAGGCACGGTCGAGCTATCGGCGCAATGCATTCACGCACCCATGCACCGTCTCACCGGCGCCAAGGTGGTGCTACACACGCATCAGCCCTGGGCGACGGCATTGAACATGCTAAAGAACAATCGATTACTGCCAGCCAGTCAGACCGCCGCATTTTTCCATAACCGAATCGCCTACGACGACCACTATCAGGGGCTTGCCAAAACCATGGCTGAAGGCGAGCGATTGGCCGGTCTCTTGCAGAACAAGCAGGTGATGTTCCTCAAAAATCACGGTGTCATCACCGTCGGCGACACGGTGGCGCAAGCCTATCGGCGCTTGTACAAGCTAGAGAAAGCGTGCCAGACGCAGGTGCTGGCCATGAGCAGCGGACAGCCGCTTGAGGTCATGAGCGAATCGGTCATCGCCGAGGTCTTGCAGCGAGCACCGGAAGACAGA
>RGFZ01000104.1 GCA_010024875.1 Oxalobacteraceae bacterium
ATGGACAAGCGGCGCTACAAAGCGAGTGTCCCTTTGTAAGCTATGGACAAGCGGCGCTACAAAGCGAGTGTCCCTTTGTAAGCTACAAAGCGAGTGTCCCTTTGTAAGCTACAAAGCGAGTGTCCCTTTGTAAGAGCTTCTCAGTGTTTATACCCATAAGCGGTCATGATCTCCCGCGCCTTGTCCGATTTCAGAAAATTCAGCAGTGCCTTTGCCGCCTCGGACTGCTTGCCTGCCTCGAGCAGTACGGCATCCTGACGGAGCGCGTCGTGATAGGTCTCGGGCACTAGCCAGCCTGAGCCGGATTTCAGTTTGCCGTTTTGCCATACCTGCGATAGTGCGACGAAGCCCAGATCTGCATTACCTGAGGTGACAAACTGATGCGTCTGCGAGATATTCTCGCCCTGTACCACCTTGGGCTCGAGTTGGCTCAGCACCCCGATTTTTTGCATCGTCTGCACAGCGGCGATGCCGTAAGGAGCGACTCTCGGGTTGGCAATGGCCAGAAAACGGAAATCCCCTTTTTTGAGTAGGTCGACCCCATCCGTTACCCAATTGTCTTTGGGCGACCACAAGATCAGCCGCCCAATCGCATAGGTAAAGCGTGAACCTGGCACGGCTTTGCCGACCTTCTCCAGCTTTTGCGGTGTTTCGTCATCGGCCGAAAGGAATACGTCGAACGGCGCCCCATTGGTGATCTGCGCGTAGAATTTTCCGCTGGCACCTGGGGTCAGCACCGGCTTGTGCCCCGTCTGGGATTCGAACACCGCTGCAATATCTTTCATCGGCCCGGCAAAATTTGCGGCTACCGCCACCCTGACCTCTGCAGCCCAAACGGATAACGGCAACATCAGACACAGCGACGCAATCACGCCTCTTTTCATCTTATCTCTCCTGAATCAGAACCTGAACAAAGCGCCCACGCTCACGCCTGACTGTCCTTTTTTACTCTCCGAATAACCCGTGCCATTGGTGGATGTATCCGGAATCCACTTATCGTACAAAGTAAAAGCGGCGGTCGCGTCTCGCTCGCGCGAGACACTGGCGTAGTCGATGAAAAAATCCCACTCTTTGTAGGGCGACCAGGTCAATCCGGTCGCCAGCATGCTCAAATCATTCTTGCCCTTGCTCGAGGATCTGTCATGAACCTGGTACAGACCTGCGTTCCAGCTGAAGGCAGGCATGAAACGATAAACCGCACCCGCAAAGAAGGTGTCAGCATCTACCCTTCCCGACGCGGTCGTGGTCGAAAAAGTCCCACCAACGGCCGATGAGGGATTGCGAGTCATCACGACACCTGCGTTCAGCGTGATTTTGTCGAGGGTGTATTTGGCCGCCAGGAAGTCAACCCGATTGTTCACCTCAGAGGCGTTGGCCAGTCGAGCCTCGATGTGGTTATAGCCGAGCTCGAAGCCACCTTTCTTGTAGCGTCCACCCAAGTAGTAATTGGTACCCTTTTGCTCATCCTCCGGCACACCACCAAAGGCCACTGCGGTATCAACGGTAAAGCCATTGAATGCCGGAGAAATATAGCGAATCATCTTGTCAGCACGGTTAATGCCCGAGGCCCCATGAAAACCGACATAGCGTCCTATCGGTTTGAGGCCACCGAAATTCCAGTTTTGGCGTGCATCGAATGCACTGCTGAGCTCGTTTTGCAGATTGGGGCCTCGCCCGAAGATTATCGTGCCCTTTTCTTTCGATATGAGACGAAAATTCGCCTCGCGATCAAACACTGGATTACCTCCTGCCGTGTAGCCATAGCCACCGGCATCTCTCCCCAGGGCACCGGTTCTCGAAGAAAAATTCGATTCCAGCGTCACCACTGCTCTCACATCATCATCCAGCTCGCGACCCAGACGCAGTCCAATCCGGTTGTTGCCTTTGGGCTGGTCGCTCATTCCTGAAGCATCTTGGTTCGCCATGGTCATGTTCGACGCAGCGTAATAGCCTGCCGAGACCTGACCGTAGATCTCTGTCGAGAACTTACGCTCCGCCTCCGCCCGCTTTTGTAGTTCGGCGCTGGCCTTGCGGATGTCTTGCGCCTGATTGAACTCTTTGATCTCCTGCGCCTCGGCGACTTTTTTCAGTTTGTTGTTGTATTCCTCCTGCGTGATGATGCCCTTCTCGAGCAAGATTTCGAGCAGTGCTCTCAAATCATCGCCCGCCTGCAAAGCGCCTGCACCCATGCCCAAAACGGCCGCGACCGTCCACCTCGCCCACCATGTCCTTGAAAAATCGAGATTCATCTCGCACTCCTGATACCCAGTCAAAATATAAAAAACTAATTTTGACTAAATATACTACAGTTTATTTTGATGCGCAAAATCAGGGGAATGAATCCGGGCATCCTTGGACCGGACATCGCCGCCGGAGACAAGGCTGAGACTCAAAGTGAGTTAGGCGGTGGCGGACTTCATTGAACCACCTCGGACCACCAAGATGGATCCCGGCCTGCGCCGGGATGACGGGCGGGAGGTGCGCCTCTGGCTCGAGCGCTGGTCGGCCACCATCATGGATCCCGGCCTGCGCCGGGATGACCGGTGGAAGGTGGTGCTCTGCTCAGGCGCTGCCTGAAAACGACGCGGCTTCGGAAAACTCAGGCGGCTCGGACTGCTCGGCGCCGCTCGAAAGTCGCTGGGTCAGCACTGGTCCAGTAGGTCTTGAATGGCTCGGGCAACTCGGAGAGCTTGCTTTCGTCGAGCAACGCACCCTCGCCCACTGTGGGCAGTGTGGTCGCGAGTGGCACCGGGTGACCGTCGGCTTCGCGCACCATGATGTGATCCGCCGTGATATCGCCGGGATGTTCCAATCCAGCCGCGCCCACCAGTTCGGCCAGTGCTTCCACGGTGAGCTCATGGAAATTCATCACACGCGTCGCCTTGTCGCTGACGACCAGCGCGCGCTGGCGGTTCGGATCCTGGGTGGCGACACCGGTCGGGCAATGGTCAGTATGGCAGCTGCGTGATTGTATGCAGCCCAGCGCAAACATGAAGCCGCGCGCCGAATTGCACCAATCGGCGCCCAGTGCAAGCGCCCGAGCGATATCGAAGGCAGAAATGATCTTTCCCGACACGCCGACCTTCACCAGGTCGCGCTTGCCAATGCCGACCAGGGTGTTATGCACGAGTCGCAGCCCCTCACGCATCGGCATGCCAACATGGTCGGCAAACTCGACGGGTGCCGCGCCAGTGCCGCCCTCGCTGCCATCGACCACGATGAAATCCGGCCAGGTATCCGTTTGCAGCATCGCCTTGACCATACTGAACCATTCCCAGGGCTGGCCGACGCACAGCTTGAAGCCCACGGGCTTGCCGGCAGAGAGTTCGCGTAGCTGCCCAATGAAAGCCATCATCTCGATCGGGTTGTTAAACGCACTGTGCGCGGCAGGCGATACACAATCCTGTCCGAGCGGCACACCACGCGCTGCAGCGATCTCGGGCGTGACTTTGGCCGCCGGTAGCACGCCACCATGCCCGGGCTTGGCGCCCTGTGACATTTTTATTTCGATCATCTTCACCTGTGGCGTGATGGCCTGCTCGGCGAAGCGCTGCGAATCGAATTGACCCGCGGGTGTGCGGCAGCCGAAATACCCCGATCCGATTTCCCACACCAGATCGCCGTCATGCTCGCGGTGATACGCAGAGATCGACCCCTCACCGGTATCGTGATAAAAGCCGCCCATTTTCGCGCCACGGTTTAGCGACAAGATCGCATTCGGCGAGAGCGAGCCAAAGCTCATGGCTGAGATATTGAAGATCGATGCCAGATACGGCTGCGTACACTGCGGACCGCCGATCTGCACACGAAATGTCTTGGGATCGGGTTCACGCGGTGCCGCCGAGTGACCTATCCATTCCGTATCTGAACCATACATGGATTTGATCGTGCCAAAACCGCGCTTGTCATTCATGCGCTTGGCACGGGTGTAGACCATCACACGTTGGTTGCGGGAAAAAGGTAGCTTCTCTTCATCATTTTCCAGGAAATACTGGCGTATCTCCGGTCGTATGTATTCCAGCATGAAGCGAAGATGACCTGAGACCGGGTAGTTACGCAAGATCGAGTGATGCTGCTGACGGTAGTCGCGCCAGCCGATGATGAATAGCACCAGGCAGATAAACGACAACAGATGCGAGAACGGCAGAAACAGAAAGATGCCGAAACCCGACAAGACCCAGGGCAGAAAGCGCGCGTACTCAGCCATTGATCGTCTCCTATCTATGTTTATCTTTATCTTTGTATTGATCGTGATGCCGGTCGCGATCGTTTTTTACGGCATGCCTGCTCAGTTGAATTCGACCGTCACCTGCGGATCACCGGGCAAGCCAATGTATTGCACCCTGGCCTTCATTCCGGGCTTGGGTGGCACCGGGTTGATGAAACCGCCCAGACTGAGCAGATCACCCTTTTTGAGTCGAATGCCATCCTTCTTGAGCTCTTTGGCCAGCCACATCGCCGCATTGATCGGGTTGTCCATCAGCACACTGCCTTTGACGCGACCGATCTCTTTGTTGTCGGCGTCATCTGTCATCACCACCGTCATGTTCGCCAGCGCATCCAGAAAAGCCTGTGTCTTTTGCACCGGGATCTCCATGCCGGTCACACCGCCTCGAAAAGCGACATTGGTCGCGATCATCGCGTTGCCGCTGAACTGCCCTTCAAGCATCAGATCGGGGAGCTCAATAAAAGGAATCACTGATTCCAGATAACCCAGTGCCTCCAGCGGGGTTTTGGCATCGGCAAGACGAGGGTCTTTAACCTCGACCAGAAAGTCGGCCTCTACCAGTGGCCGAACACCAAAATCCGATGGCAGCACGGCGATGATGTCGACAAAATTCCGGTCGTACATGTAGCCCCATTTAGGACCATCGACGCCAAAGCGCTTTTGCAGCACCGTATTGGCGAAGGCCGCCTTGTAGCCGATGGGGGTGCCAAGAAATTTCGGCAGCTTCTGACCCAGCTTGCGCTTGGCGCATTCGGCATCGGCTAGCGTAATGTCATTGCCGAAGCCCTTGCTGGGCTTGCGCTCAGCGAAGTCCGACAGATAAGCATCAATCGCCGCATCATCCGGACATGCGGCGCGCGCCGATGTTACGGGCAGCATCGCGCCCGATAGTGCAAGGATAAGGGCCAGCGAAGGAACACTCACAGGAACTTTGAACATACGGACTCTCCCAAGATTTTTCTGAACGGAGAATAGCATGCACATCAAGAGGCGCTTACCAACTGCATCCCCAAGTTAACGTACGAATAATCCCCTCGCGCCCTGAGGTCATCGCCGCCAGAAATCCGGGCTGAACACCACAATCAGGGTGAATAATTCAAGACGGCCTAACAACATCGCGACAGAGCAAATCCAGGTCTGAAAATCCGTCAGCACGGCAAAGGTCGTGGCTGGCCCAACCTGGTTCAACCCCGGGCCGGTGTTGTTGATACACGCAATGATGGCCGTGAACCCCGTCACCATATCAGCGCCCGAGAACAGCATCAGCATCGTGCAGACGATGAT
>RGFZ01000105.1 GCA_010024875.1 Oxalobacteraceae bacterium
AGTGCTTGTGGGCGCTGACGACGCCGGAGCTCCAGAGACGCTCCAATCGGCTGGGTTGGTCCACAGAAGGTCGGTGCCGGAGAGGCCCGTCCAATAGTATGTCGCTGCTCGAACGGGCACATCAGCCGCGAAGAATGAAAGCAGTGACAATAAGGTAACAAAACGAGTGAACCATGGTGAAATGCGGAGCGACTCTTGTGGCCCGTGTTCCTTCCATGCCTGCAGAAAAGCTGAATGGTTGACTTCCGATGAAGACCTCCGACGGAGCACTGCCGAATGCAATGACTGGCTTCCCTGACGCCAGCACCTCAAATCCATTCAGTATCGGCAGCATGACATCTAGGATGACGAGGTCATGCTCCCCGCTGAGTATCGCGGTCAAGCCGTTGGCGCCGTCCTTCACATGCGTGACCTGAAATCCGGCCGCCTGCAAATCGGGAATGACGAATTCCGCGATGCGGATCTCGTCCTCGACCAGTAGCAGTTTGGAAGCGGAGGTAGGCATTTATTTTTTATTTGACAAGTAGTCCCTTAAACGCGTCGCACCGTCAGTTATCGCGTTGCATCTCACCCCCCCGTGCAGGCTTCATCTTAGTCGGATTACCTGCCCATTCAATTACATTGTTGATATTTTTCGGGGGGTATCGTGAGGTTGATTCACTCTTTGTTTTCTTTTCTACAACCCATTTCTTGGGCGGAGAAATTCAGGTCGTCTCTGGTCGTGACAATCTTGTAATTTAATTTACAGATTACGCGATCGTCATCCGGTTGGATCCTTCTCAGCGGTACCGTATCTACCATGAGAAATGTAATTTCCATCCTTGATTCTCTCGATCGTCTGCCCGGCCAGCGCGAGTCGGCTGTCCGCAGGTTCGCAAAGGCACGGTGAACTTGCGATGGGATCCTCAGACCTGTTCAAGGCCCTGACCGGCGGGCGCAAACCCAAAACTTCGCCGCAAGAGATTCGGCTGACGCCTTATGTGGCGATTGTATCGGCCATCTTGTACATGATGGCCGTTGATGGCGAAATTTCGGAGCGCGAAAGCAGCCAGCTGCAATCCGTGATCGGCTCTGATGAGGACATCCTGCATAGCGCCATCGCCTATGTTGAGACGCATAGTATCGACCAGTTTCTCGTAGCCGCGCCGCCACTGCTCGACGCGAAGGCGCGGCTTTGCCTGCTGCTGAACGTCTGCGATTCGCTGATGGCGGACGGCCAGCTGTCAGCGGCAGAGTTGACGCTGTTTGAACAAATGCTGGGTGCGCTCGGACATACTCAGTCCAGCTTTCAGCCTTACTACGACGTCATCTCGATTAAGGATACGACATCGGTTCTGGGTGACTTCAGCATCGTTCCGGCGGCTGGCGCGATAACTCCACCGATGGCCCTGCTGGTATCGCTGCTGTACATGATGTCGGCCGATGGTTCAATGTCCGAAGAAGAAATCGGACGTTTGAACGCGGTGGGCTCCGTTTCCCCCACCTTGCTGAAAGCCAGCCTGCGCTATGTAGGACAGATCAATGCAGCAAAATTCCTGTCCTCTGTCACCAGCATGTTGAATGAGCGGCAGCGCTTGTGCATCTTGCTGAATGCTTGCGACACGATGATGTCCGATCGTGTGGTTGCGAATGCTGAGCACCAGCTATTCCGGAGGATGGTCGCCGCATTCGAACTCGATCCTAAAAGCATCGGCGGCTATCTGAATGTCATCGGGCTCAAGAACGATGTGCCGACCGAGGGCGGAGCGGGTAAAGCGAATGAGACCGCTGTCCCGCCACCGCGCAGCCAGGGCCGGACCCGCGAAGAGGGCGTCGTCTTCGAGCGCAAACGCACCTGGGAAGAAGAGACGGGTGATCCGGGTAAGGCGGGTAAGGACAAGCGTGCCGTTGCGTCAAATGCGGTGCCAAAGGATGCCGCCCAGCTCGAGTCGATGATCTCGAGCACGATGCGGGACAACATCGATGACCTCAGGCAGCAGATGGATGGCGGCGAGTCGGTGGACTTGCTAAAGCGAAGCGCAAACGAACCGGATGATGAGTCGGCGCTCAAGACCAGCGCGCTCGATAAGGGGCAGAGCGAACTGCGCGCTTTTCGCGATGCCGAAGGGTTCGGCAGCGACAGCAAAGCAGGGCGTGACAAAGGGCCATCCGATCTTCGCACGTCGCGTGATGCGGGCGGACCCGCTGATCTTCGAACCGAGCGCGATGCCGACGGGCCCTCGGATCTTCGAACTGAGCGCGATGCCGACGGGCCCTCGGATCTTCGAACTGAGCGCGATGCCGGCGGACCCTCCGACCTCCGCAAGGCCCGCGACGCCGACGGATCCCTCAGTCGCACAGCGGGCAGCAGGGATGGCCCCGCCGACCTCCGGACGGCACGCGATGCCGATGGCGCTGCCGGACGCTCTGCGCACGATAACGACGGGCCAGCGGATCTTCGCACCGCACGCGACGCCGATGGCTCATCAGAGGCTGATCGCGGCCAGAGCGAGGGACCTTCCGATCTGCGAGCCGATCAAGATGCCGGGGCAGCTGATGGTCGACGTCATCAAGACGCGTCCGGCAGCCAGAAGGGACCTCACTGGCAAGACGCCGATACGCCGGGAAAACATAGAGAGATATCCGATGCGGATGCCCCGCCGAGTGGCAAGAACTACATTGACGACCGGAAGTCGTTTGACGAGGAGCCGGGTGAGGCAGGGCGTGGTCCTTGGCTAGAGGACGAGATCTCGGACCGAGCGCTCTCCATCATTGAGCGGACGCAAACGATACAGAGCTATGTCGAGGCGATGCTGGCAACGAAGTCCATTATCGCGGCCAGCCGTCTGCCGCCATTGCCGGTGGTGCCGATCGAGCGCCGGGAACGTTTTCCAGCGCCAGTCAGCCCTGAAGTCGAAGAAGAACCTAAAACCATAACGCAATGGATGGACTCCGAGCAGATGTTGTTCGGGTCCGATCTGGGAGGACCGATCATGAGCGAGAGCCCGCCACCGGCAAACAAAGAAGAAGCCAATCTGAATCGCAGACTTCGGCAATGGAGCGCTGCTTTGCTGCCTGCGTTGTTTCTTACCTATGGCACCACTCTGGCCGGTGAGTCCGTGGCCGAGCGCGCGTTTATCACTCACCAGAATCTGGCGACCGACGCACACACCGTGCATCAGATGACCGTCGTGCAGCAGTCGGTATATCGCGTCTCTCCCGATGCGGTTGTACTCGCCGGAGAACAGCTACCCGCTGGTGTGACCCGTGCGGCAGGTTCTGCTGCGGCATCCGGTGTGGCGTATGCCGAGGCCGGCGCAATGGTAGGCGTAGCAGAGCTCTCTGACCGCGAGAAAGCAGACAAATTTCTGGAGCGCCGCAAGCAAGAGCTGGTGGCAGTCTCGCAGCAGCATCAGGGTGCGAGTGCGGTAGCGGCTGAACGGCAGCAATGGTTTGTTTATGCGCAGTCGATCATACTGCTGGGTCTCGGGATGGCATTCTGGGGTGTGCTGTATCGCTCCATGCGCATGCTGCATGTGTCGACCGTGACCGGCATCGTGGGCCTGCTGCTCACTGCGAACGGCTACTGGCTGTTCGTGCAGTGGTGAGTTGAGCACTTGGTCATGCGAGTTTTTACGCCCAGCCTTCCTCCGCCCGTCATGCCCCCGGTCGCTCAACGGACCGTAATGGGGGTGAGCACAGAGATCAATCGTGTGCTAAGGCCCGACGACCGAGGATTGGTTTCATCGAGAGTGACCAGCACCGAATCATCCATGTCGTGGGCGAGAATATCTTTCAATGTCGACTTGAACAGCAGTTCGATCAGAGTCACGCTGTCTGACAAGCGCTCAGGCGAGGTCTATCGCGAGCTGGTCTACGATCGCGGCGGACTGTTGCACCTGCCGGATCAGCCGGCGACAGGTCAGTGGATTGACCGCTCCGTATAAAACATCAAGAGCAAGAATAAACACAGGGAAGCGGCATGACGCGCATTACCCGAATTGAAGATTTGATTGATGAGCTGGACAGGCTGAAGGCTTATGGCGTGCCCGTATCGGAGGCCTCTTATCGTCACGCCAGACAGGCAGACATACGATTGCTGTCATTGCTGGATCGGCGCGAAGCGGCGTTACTGATATTGCGCCGTACCAGTCCCCAGACGGGAAGCAAGCCCAAGCTGTTTTGAGTAGTCCGATTCAGTCCTCTAGTTGAAGACTGTTGACCATCGGATGCCTATCTCACCTTGGTTGCGATACCCATTCTCGATCTGCACATCGCGTGAATAGCGCAGTTGCAGCATATGTTGGTTGTCGCCAAAAAGAATGGTACCAATGGAGAGGCGGGTGTTTTCCGGCGCACCACCACCGGCGCGCTGAATGCCATCGACCTGCGTAGCACCGCCCCGGTTCAACTGTGTACTGCCATACCAATGCAGCGTTGGCGTGGCCTTGTAGCGCAGCACGCCTGTCATTGCATAGGTCGTGTCCTGACTTAGGCGGCGGTTAGTTTGGTAGCGGGCGTTGTCGCCGAAAATCGCGACCTCTGGAATCAAATCAAGAACCCATTGGCTGCCGAGTTGCTGCATCCAGCCTGCTGACAGAATGATTCTTGTACGATTCTCTCCGGGATTGATCGTCCTTGCGCTATCGTAGTCACCGGTTGGCAGAGATACGAACGCACTGACCGCTGCATATTCGCGAAGCGCGTCATTCTTGTGGAACCAGAAAGCAGCACCGAGGCGAACATCGCCCATACCGGATGCCTGTAGCCCTTTGAGCGGAAGCGGCGCCAATGCTCTGTTGACTTCTGCATTCACGGCAGAGAGCACGATCACGGGAGCTATCGTGTACTTTTCTCCGTCGCCCAATGAGATATGACGATTCAGACGGAGGACAGAAAGATCGGTCGATCCCTCACCAGAGCGCAGTTTCGCACCGCCCATCCACGGGCCGCTTAGCGACTGTTGTGATGCGTAAAGCGCGACATTGGTCGCGCCGTTGGGAAGCGCCACCAGATCGGTGGGCAATTGATCATTCTGGGCGCCGTGCGCGGAAAGGCTGCCTAGGCAGACTACCAAGACGGAGAGTCCGATCAGACGATATCGATGCACAGCAGTTCCTTTCGTCATATCGGAAATATTATTTTATGCCTGCAAGTGTATCTGAAAGCGCTTAAAAAAAAAGTATCTTAATTATTCTACTGAAAAGCAGCTTTGGATAGCGGCTCATCGTTTGATTTTCATAATGCTATCGAAGCCGCGATAAAGCGTGCTGACTAGCCGGTGATGATGGATCGGATCGGGTCACTGGTCCGGCTCGGCCAGCCGGTAGCCAATGCCCGTTTCAGTCAGGATGATCGTCGGGTCAGCCGGATTAGGCTCAAGCTTCTCGCGCAGCTGTCCCATGTAAATGCGCAGGTAGTGCGTGTGCTCGACATATTCAGACCCCCAG
>RGFZ01000106.1 GCA_010024875.1 Oxalobacteraceae bacterium
GTGCTGACAGGATCTACCATTCGCACGGCATCAACAGTGTCAGCCGGTGGCAGTAATCTGACTATCGCTGGCAATGCGGACATTGATGATGCAATCACGAACGTAGGTAATCTGAGCGTATCCGGCACGTCGGATCTAGGTGCGAATGTAACTACCACGGGCACGCAGACATACACGGGTGCAGTGACGCTGTCGGGTGGTGCGCGTAATCTGAGCGGTTCGACGGTAAGTTTTGCATCTACCGTTGCAGGCGGCGCCAATGATCTGACAGTAACGGGTAATACCTCGATGGCAGCTGCCGTGACCGGGTTGGGCAATCTCAGCGTGACGGGTAGCTCGACGGTGTCTGCCGATGTGACGACCACCGGTAATCAGACCTATAGCGGCGCCTTGGCGTTGAGTGGTCATCGTGTGCTGACAGGATCTACCATTCGCACGGCATCAACAGTGTCAGCCGGTGGCAGTAATCTGACCATCGCTGGTAATGCGGATATCGATGGTGCGGTATCGAGTGTGGGTAACCTCAGTGTGTCCGGCACGTCGGATCTGGGCGCGAATGTGACCACGACGGGCACGCAGACCTATACCGGGGCTGTGACGCTGTCAGGTGGTGCAAGGACTTTAACCGGTACCACGATTAATACGGCTTCGACGATTGCCGGAGGCGGCAACAATTTGAGTATTGTGGGTAATGCCGATATTGATGGCGTGCTTTCGAATGTGGGTAGTCTGAGTGTATCCGGAACCACGGCTGCATCGGTTGATGTGACGACCACGAATAATCAGACCTACGCCAGTACGCTAAGTTTGTCGGGCGGTGATCGTACGCTGACCGGAACCAATATTCATTTTGACGGCGATGTGAATAATTCGTCAAACATAACGGTGGTAGCGACGGGGAATATAGCTATCAACGGCACGATGACAGCGACCAATTCGATGGTCAGGCTGGACACCACAGGTAAGAGTACGGAGGAGGCTTCTGGCAAGATCATCGCTTCCAGTCTGGCGCTGAAGGGCTCGGGCGGCAATCACACGCTGAACTCAGTCACAAATAATGTCAGCACCATCGCCGCAGATACTGGCCGGTTGAGCTTTGTGAATGCCGGTGCCCTGACGGTAGGCACGGTGAATCCCGTGGGTATCACCGCGACGGGTCCCGTATCGATCAGTACAGTCACGGGTAATCTGACCATTAGCCAGAACATCACGACGACCGATACCAGCACATCTGCCATTGTGCTCAATGCGGGCACGGCTACCGCAGCGGGTACATCCACCGGTGGCGATATCCTACTCAGCGGTAGCCCCACGATTAGCACGGGCAGTGGAGGTCGGGCGACTTTTTATAGCGGTAGCGTCAGCAACACGACGAGCGTCGCTGCCTTGGTCTCGGCTGGTAATTTTCGCTATGGCAGCAATGCCAGCTCAGCGAATTACACTAAGGCGCTCGGTGCAGGCAACTATCTGATCTACCGCGAGCGACCTTCTATCACGCTCACGGGTGCCACGGTGACCAGATCTTATGATGGCACGACGTTTGACAGTACGGTCAGTGGCGGCTACACCTGCACCAACTGCGTCAACAGCGAAGGTTCGCTGGTGCTGACTTACACTGGCTCGGCGGAGGGTGCGAAGGATCCCGGTGGTTATGTAATCACACCTTCGTCGGCGACCCATTCAGCGCTAGGATACTCCGTGTCTGTTACTAACGGATCGCTAAGTATCGGAGCAAAAACACTGCAACTCTATGGCAGTGTCGGTCTGGACAAAGTCTATGATGGCCGGAACAGCATCTACTATGGCATGTCGTCAGGCTATAGCTCACTGACAGGCATTGCGGCTGGCGACGAGGTTTATGTGATGGGCGCACCGGTGTACAGTGGTGCTACCGTTGGCGCGAAGAGCATCCTCCAGGGTACGGTGACGCTGGGCGGCAGCAATGCCTCAAAGTATTCGCTCGCCTGGAATAACGGGTCGGGCAACATCACCGCCGCCCCATTGACTGTTCGTATCCATGATGATGCGAGATTTTCTTTAGCTTCTGATACCGCTGGATACAACGGCTACAGTATCAGTGGTTTCGTGAATGGCGAGACTGCGGCATCCGTGTTGAGCGGGTCGGTGAGTATTGGTCGGAGTAACGCTGGAACAAACACGTCTGGCAACCACATAGGCGTACTGGTCAACAGTGGATCAACTCTAGCAGGTTCGAATTACAACATCACTTATGTGCCTGGCAATTACACCATTGTGGGCGCCGGGCAGTTGAAAGTAGTTGCCGACAACACGGCATTTACTTACGGTGGTACGGCACCATCTTACAACGTGACTTCATTGCAGTACGTTGCGGACGGCAATGTGACTTTGACGCTTCCGGTGACAGCGAATGGGAATAACCGTTTCTCTCACTCTAGCCTGATCGCGGGCAATATCAGCTTCACGCTCGGGCCTGGCGGTGCAGTGATGAGCACCTCTAATCACACGGCTGCAGGCATTTACCAACTGGCCGCCAGCAATGCCACGATCTCGAATCCGCTACTGAGTAAAGAGATCGTAGTGGTAGGTGCACAAACGGTCAATCCCAAGGAATTACTGGTTAATAGCGCCGCTGGTGTCGCAAAGATGTACGACAGCACAGTGCTGATGGGGCCTAACCTGACCGTTGGTATTTCAGGGAACATCAGTGGTGATGTATTGTCGGCCACAGGTATTGGCTATTACAGCACCAAGAATGTCAGCCGAGATGCGTCTGGTAATGTGCTCTCGAATATTTCTTATACGGTGGCTGGTCTTCGGCTGTCGGGCGCTGATGCCGGCAATTATTACTACACCAGTACGGATCAGTTTAGTGGCTCTAACGGGAAAATCACTCCGGCACCGATCAATGCGGTCTACGTTGGCGTCGTCAGCAAGAAATTTGATGGCAACATGTCGGCAAAGCTGGATCTCCCGACCGCGAGTTTCGAGGGCGTTTATGATGGTGACTTGGTTACACTTGCGCGGGCGGGAGGCAATTACATTACCCCTTACCCAGGGCGCGATATTCTCGTCAATGTGGGCAGCCTAAGGCTCGGTGGTACTGACGCTAATAATTATTATCTGAACGTCAGCAAAGCCATCAGCTATGGTGACATCACGGGGATTGATCCCAAGGCAGCGACTGCGGATCTTGAGGTTGTCAAGTCCTACAACTGGAACATAACGCCGGTGACGAGCACCGTCGAGAGGCCCGCAGTGGGCAACCTGCTTGCGTCAACCGGCCTGAAATACGAAAGGGTGGATTCGGGTATGCAACCGCTGGGCTCTTCTGCTGCCCTCACGAGCTCTAAAAATATTCTGGTAGCTGGTTTGCCGCCCGCCGGCGGCAGCGCGGAGACCGTGGATTCCGTGGATTCAAGTGTCTCGGGCAAGGCGCAAACACCGAGTTCGCAGAGTCCTCAAGCGCCAGCTGATTCGCGCAAGCGCGAAATTGCCAGGGACAATTCATCCATGTTGGGTGCTACGTTAAAGGTGCTTGTAGTCGAGGGGGGCGTCAAGTTGCCGGAACCTAATGACCTTCGGCTCGACCGGCGGGATGTCGAGCAACGGACCTTGCCTCGCTCGGAGGTAGAGTTGCTGCCCGTTCCTGAGCCCGAGTTGCTACTTCAGCAAGGCGCTCTCGATGTCAACCGGCCGCTGCCGCGTTAACCAGTGCTGGCTGAGCGGGCACCGCTCGCAGCCTGTTTACAGTCTTTACACAAGTTCAGCGCATCTTTATCCGCAGCCGATATAACCAATACTTTGGTATATGCCATTCTAGAGGTATGGCAAGCATCAATACCAATATGTCCGCGCTCGATATGGCGTTGATAGGGCGCTCTGGCGTCAGCCCCGTCGCGGGATCGCCACTGAGCCCTTTATCCGCTTCAGCGAACGCAACGACCAGCGCAGTGCCCGGCGTTGATTATGTCGCCTCGATTTCTAATCCATCGCAGCTAAGCGCACTCAATCGGCAACGCTATATCGCTAATGCGCACCTTGCGCAGTCCGCATTGGACGCGGTGCAGCAAGCAGCGCAGGACGTGTCGGATAAATTGTCCATACTGCGCAAACTGGCCCTCAGAGCCAGCGATCATTCCCTTGCCAGCTCCGAGCGTACGCTAATCAATACCAAGTACCAAAGAGAGCTCAGCAGTCTCCAGACGCTCATCAATGGTTCACGATGGAATGGCCAGCGCTTGTTTGACGGTACAGCGGGTGACAAGCGTAACGGCTTGCTCAGTTTCACGGTGGGTGACAACCGCACGATCGATATTACGCTACCAAATCTTAAAAAAGCCAGTAGCAGAATGATCACCAGTGAATTGGTGACCGGCAGACTGGGACCCGGTGTGAAAGAACTTCAGACAATAGACCTCGGCAGCGCGACGCTGGCAGACATGGCTGCACTGTCGAGCGCCGTGATCGTGGCGGCCGTAATCGCCGGCGCATCGTTGGTACCGGTGATGGTGATGACCACGGTCTGGTCATCGGAGGCGTTGGTGGGGGAGTTGGAGTCGGTGGCGCGCACCGTGTAGGTGAGCGTGAGGGTTTGCCCCGCGGCCAGATAGTCGAAGGCCTCGGCGCCGGAGTTGAACGCCCAGTCGATGGTGCCCGTGGTGGCGGCGTTGCCGATCACGGTGGCGGGGTTGTTCACCGCCAGCATGGCCAGCAGGGCGGTGGTGTTGGAACCCAGCCCCGTCGTGGTGCCGCTGGCCACCACCGAGTGCACGGCCACGCTCACCGTGTTGGAACGGTCCAGATCCTCCAGCGACAGCGTCCCGTTGGTCAACAGCGTGGTGTTGGTCTCGGTGAGTGCTGCTGCCGCACTGTCGTTGGTATCGACCTGGATCAGCGGAACATCATTGGTGCCGGTGAAGGTGACGGTGAGGTCCTGGACGGTGGACAGGGTGCTGCCATCGCCCACCTGCACCTGCCAGGTGAGGCTGAGGGTTTGCCCGGCGGCCAGGAAGTCCAGATCGTTCCGGGACAGGTTCTGGCGCTTCCAGGTGTCGAGGATGAACCGCAGTTGGGCGCTGATGAAGCGGCCTTCGATCCGGGAGATTATGACGATCTCCTCGTAGAAGTCGTGCCCGCGCTCG
>RGFZ01000107.1 GCA_010024875.1 Oxalobacteraceae bacterium
TGGACTGTCGGCGCTGCTGTGGATACTCGCCGTGCTACTCATCAACGGACTGGGCGCAGTGGATCTGCATATGTTCACGCATGCGACCCCGGCGCCTGGCACCGAGGGCGGTGGTCTGATGAACGCGATCGTCGGTAGCCTGCTCATGGTTGGCGTGGCGACCCTGATCAGCACGCCCATCGGCATTTTTGCCGGCGTCTACCTTGCCGAGTACGGCGAGCAAAGCCGCTTCGCGCAGGTGACGCGTTTCGTGACAGACATCATGCTCTCAGCGCCGTCAATCGTCATCGGCTTGTTTGTCTATGCAATCTATGTCGCCAACACCAAGCATTTTTCTGGCTGGGCCGGTAGCTTTGCGATTTCGCTGATCGCAATACCGGTGGTGGTTCGCACCACCGACAATATGCTGGCACTGGTGCCTAACAGCTTGCGCGAAGCAGCGTTCGCGCTTGGGGCGCCGCGCTGGAAAGTGGCGACGATGGTTCGCCTGCGTGCCGTGAAAGCTGGCGTGGTGACTGGCGTATTGCTGGCAGTTGCACGGATCTCGGGCGAGACTGCGCCGCTGCTGTTCACCGCACTGAACAACCAGTTCTTCAACGCCGACATGAATGCGCCAATGGCCAATTTGCCGGTAGTGATCTTTCAATTCGCGATGAGCCCATACGACAATTGGCGCGAGCTGGCCTGGGGTGGTGCGCTGCTGATCACCTTCAGTGTCCTTGGCCTTAACGTGATTTCACGCACGCTGGTGCGCTCCGGCAAAAACAACGGATAGGATCTCTCATGATGACAGCGACCTTCGGCACCCAAACAACTGCTGGCGCAGTGGCTGGTAGCGTGCCTGTGACTATCGAGGTCGAAGGCCTGAATTTTTTCTATGGCGCGTTCCAGGGGCTCAAGCAAATCAAGCTGGATGTCTTCGACAAGAAGGTCACGGCCTTCATCGGTCCTTCTGGATGCGGCAAATCCACCCTGCTGCGTACCTTGAACCGCATGTACGACCTGTATCCGGGTCAGCGCGCCGAGGGCTCGATCATCTACAAGGGGAAGAACATTCTCGATCATGATGTCGATGTCAATGTGCTGCGCGCAAAGATTGGTATGGTCTTTCAAAAACCCACGCCGTTCCCGATGTCGATCTATGAAAACATCGCATTTGGTGTCAGGCTGTATGAAAACCTGTCCAAGGGCGAGATGGACGAGCGCGTAGAATGGGCGTTGAACAAGGCAGCGCTGTGGAACGAGGTGAAAGACAAGCTGAACAAGAGCGGTCTGTCTTTGTCTGGCGGCCAGCAGCAGCGCCTCTGTATCGCGCGCGGCGTAGCGGTCAAGCCGGACGTGCTGCTGCTCGATGAGCCGACCTCGGCGCTCGACCCGATCTCCACCGTGAAGATCGAAGAATTGATCAGTGAGCTCAAGGAAGACTACACGATCGCCATCGTCACCCACAACATGCAGCAGGCAGCGCGCTGCTCGGATTTTACGGCCTACATGTATCTTGGTGAGCTGGTGGAGTTTGGCGAGACCGACAAGATTTTCTTGAATCCTGTCAAGAAAGAAACCCAGGATTACATTACCGGCCGCTTCGGCTGATCGTCCCGGAACACAACCCTAGACGACTTGCCGATATCTTAGCCAGGAGACCGACATGCCAGAACATTCCTCCAAGCAGTATGAGCTGGATCTTGAGGCAATACGCTCTCGCGTTCTGCAAATGGGTGGTTTGGTAGAGAAGCAGTTTTACGACGCGATGAACTGTTTTCGCTCACTCAATGCAACCGAAGCCGAACGAATCATCGCTGCAGATATCGAAGTCAATCAGATGGAAGTCTCGCTCGATGACGCATGTACTCATTTGATCGTCAAGCGGCAACCTGCTGCGAATGATTTGCGTACCGTGATGGCGACGATCAAGGTGATCACCGACCTTGAGCGTATAGGCGACGAGGCCACCAAGATCGCGCGTGCAGCGCACGCAATACACCAGCGAGGACTAGTCCCCATTGCGCATGAAGAGATTGTCCGTGTCATGGCCGCCTCAGCCGGAAAGCAGCTGCATGATGCGCTGGATGCGTTTGCCAGACTCGATCAGAAGCAGGCGACTCGCCTGATCGTTGCTGACGAAGAGATTGATCATGAGTACAGAGCAGTAGTGCGAACTGCGATCACCTTCATGATGGAAGACCCGCGCACCATTTCCAGCGCCTTGGACACCATCTGGGTAGCAAAAGCCATCGAGCGCATTGGCGATCATGCCAAGAATATTGCCGAGTATGTGGTGTACATCGTCGAGGGCAAGGATATTCGGCACACCGACTACGCTATCTCCCAGCAGGGCAATGTTCAGGACACCTGAAGTACCCAATGCCTAGTCAGCATCCTACTATCCTCGTTGTCGAAGATGAGCGGGCGATCGTCGAGCTCGTCAGCTTTGCTTTGAAAGCGGCTGGCTGGGAGGTCGTTGCCGTTCACAACACCGCCGGTGCCTGGCAGTATCTTCAGCAGCAGCGTCCGCAAGTCATGCTGCTCGACTGGATGCTGCCGGACCAGTCAGGTCTGAGACTGCTGTCGCGGATCCGCAGTGACCGGCAATTCAACTCTCTTCCCGTGATCATGCTGACTGCAAAGAGCATGGAGGAAGACAAAGTGGCAGGGTTGGATCATGGCGCTGACGATTACATTACCAAGCCATTCTCGCCGCGCGAACTGGTCGCTCGTATCAAAGCCCTGATTCGGCGCAAGGAGCCGGAGCATGCCGAGCTTGAAATGCGCCTGGGACCCGTGGCGCTCGATCCAGTCAGCTTCCGCGTCAAAGTCGATGATCAGCCCATTGAGATGGGACATGCCGAATTCAAGCTGCTTAAATTCCTGATCGCGCACCCTGAGCGGGTATTCTCACGGAGTCAGCTGTTGGACAAGGTCTGGGGTGACCATGCGGTACTCGAGGAGCGGACCGTGGATGTCCATGTGCTCCGGCTGCGCAAGGCGCTGGGGAATGCCGATTACCTCGTCAAGACCGTTCGTAGTGTAGGCTACATGCTATCTGAAAAATAATTCCTTTTTTGCATGAGCCCTGCTTCGCTGTTCTGGATTCCAGTTCTGGTACGTTTCTCGTTGATCGCAGGCGCAGGCCTCGCCGGCGGGTACGTGTGGAATTTCACCGCTGGGCTGACGATTGCGTTTGTGGTGCTGCTGGTCTTGGTCATCATTCAGCTGCGCTACATGTATCACCTCTCGCTATGGCTCGATCATCCTGACGAGGTCAGGCTGCAGGATGGCTGGGGATCGTGGACCGAGATCTTTGCCAAGCTTTACCGTTTGCGTCGCGAGGATCAGAAAAACCGTGCCGAACTGGCCGAGTGGCTGTCACGATTCAGGCAGGCGATGAGCCAGCTGCCCGATGGCGTGGTCATCATGGATGACGTGCTTTTCCTCGAATGGTGCAACCCGGTCGCCGAGCAGCATCTGAGGCTGAGATTGGAGAAGGACAAGGGCATGCGGGTGACCAACCTGATTCGCAGCCCGGAGTTCATCGACTATATTATCCTCGCCCGCTATGACGAGCCGCTGACGTTGAAGATCGGCGAGCGCAAGCTGATCGTCCGACTGATTCCCTTCGAAGACCGCCGCCAGATTCTGGTTACGCATGATGTGACTGAACTCGATCGGCTCGAGACCATGCGCCGCGACTTCATTGCCAGCGCCTCGCACGAGCTGCGCACGCCCCTGACCGTGATCAATGGCTTTCTGGAGATCGCCAATACCGAGCCGAACCTCGACCCAGTGACTCGCGCGCAGCACCTGAAGCTGATGACCGAGCAGGGCAAGCGCATGCAGAACTTGGTCGATGACATGCTGGTGCTGACACGGCTGGAATCCATTGATTATCCACTTCGCAAAGAGCTCGTAGACATCCCAACTTTGATCGAGCAGGTACATGCCGAGGCGGAGGCATTGTCTGGAGGACGGCACAAAATCAGCATGAAGATTGATGGTCCGGACATTATCGGTGGCGCCGATGAATTGCGCAGCGCATTCGGTAATCTTGTCTCGAACGCTGTCCGTTATACGCCCGATGGCGGGGAGATACGCATCGCGTGGAAATCATCTCCGTTGGGTCCGGAATTTTCGGTTCAGGATACTGGTATCGGTATCAAGCAGGAGCATTTATCGCGCTTGACCGAACGCTTCTATCGCGTTGACAAAGGGCGTTCTCGCGAGACTCAGGGCACGGGTCTCGGGCTGGCTATTGTCAAGCACGTGCTGGCCCGGCATGACGCGAGACTGCGTGTCGAATCAGAGCCCGGCAAGGGCAGCACGTTCACGATACATTTTTCTGAGACCGTACTGGAAGAGTCAGCATGATCACGAAGATGAAAAATTGTCGCCTTGGCCTTGCGTGTCTGTTGGCGCTGATTCCGGGGGTCGTGCTGGCGGAACGTTTCCAGTTTGCTGCCATCGGCGATGTGCCGTACACCTCTGCTGCACAGCTTGATCGTCTGGTGGAGCGTATCAACAAGCTTCCCGTGAAATTCACCATTCATGTTGGCGACATCAAGTCGGGGAGCACCCTGTGCAGCGATGAAGTGTTCGAGGGAGTAAAGCGGCAGTTCATGGCTTTCGAGGCGCCATTGATCTATACGCCGGGTGATAATGAATGGACTGATTGTCACCGTAAGAACAATGGTCCTTATGATCCCTTGGAGCGCCTCCAAAAACTTCGGCAGATGTTCTTCGGGACGAACCTGAGCCTGGGTCGTTCTCCTGTCGAGCTGGAGAGTCAGTCGCAGGCGGAGAGCTTTCGAGAGTTTCCTGAAAATCGTCGCTGGAGTACAAAAGAGGTGATTTTTTCTACCATTCATATGGTAGGCTCAAACAATAATCTGCAGCCCGAGCTGCCATCATCCAGCGAATTCAATCTGCGCAACAGCGCCAATATCGCCTGGATGCGAAGTACCTTCGCCGAAGCTCGCAAGAAGAACCTTCGCGCCATAGTATTTGCGATGCAAGCAGACACCTTTTACCACGATCCTCGTATCCAGAAATCCGG
>RGFZ01000108.1 GCA_010024875.1 Oxalobacteraceae bacterium
TAAAATTGATATTCATGCTGATTTCGCCTTGATCAGTTCAACCATGTTTTGATACGCGCCGCGAGCGCATCTCGGCTGATGCCATAGCGGTCGTGCAGCGTGGGCAGTGCGCCCGCGTCGAGGAAGGCGTCGGGCAAACCTGCCAGCTCGAAACCGGCAGGGTATGCGCGGTGGCGCAGCAATACACTCGCAACGGCTTCTCCGAGACCGCCGATCACAGAATGATTTTCTGCGACCACCACCAGCCGTGATTTACTGCGCACGGCATCGACGATGGTGCGCTCATCCAGCGGCTTGATGGTCGGACAATGCAGCACGGCGACACTCACTTGGTCGGCCGCCAGTACTTTAGCCGCCTCCAGCGCGCGCATCGTCATCAAGCCGCTGGAGATGATCAGTACATCAGCCCCATCTTGCAGTAGCTTGGCTTTGCCCAGCTCGAATTGATAGCCGCTTACCTCATCCAGCACGAGCGGCACATTGCCGCGCAATAGGCGCATATAGACCGGACCCTTGTGACGCGCTATCACCGGCACGGCTTGTTCAATATCCAGCGCGTCGCAAGGATCGACAATCGTGATGCCCGGCATGCCGCGCATCATCGCGATATCTTCAATGGCGGCGTGACTGGGGCCATAGCCGGTGGTCAGTCCGGGTAGCGCGCAGCAGATTTTGACGTTCAGGTTTTCTTCGGCGATCACCTGATGGATGAAGTCATAGGCGCGACGTGTGCCGAAGGCAGCATAGGTCGTGGCGAAGGGCACCAAGCCTTCTTTAGCCATGCCGCCGGCGGCTGCCATCAGGAGCTGTTCGGCCATCCCCATCTGGTAGAAGCGCTCGGGATAAGCCTGCGCAAACAGGTGCAGATCGGTGTACTTGGCCAGATCGGCCGTGAGTCCCACCACCTCAGGGTGATCGGCTGCGTAATCGACAAGCGCCTTGCCGAACGGAGCCGCCCGGATGCGCTGATCATCGGACGCGATGGACGCAATCATGGCCGAGGTGGTCAGTCGCGGCTTTTTTTCAGTGACAGAAGAATTCAAGACAAGGCTCCTCAGGATTGGGACTGATCGAGTATTGCCAGCGCCTGCTTCCATTCGGGCGGATCGACGCGGATGAAATGGTTTTTTTCTCGCTGCTCTAAAAAAGGGATGCCTTTGCCCATCAGCGTATCGAACAGGATGACGCGGGGTTTGGCGTCGGCGAGATGACGTGCGGTATCGAAGGCGCCGACCACCGCTGGCAGATCATTGCCGTTTACGCGTTGCACATGCCAGCCAAACGCCGCCCACTTGTCGGCCAAAGGCTCGAATCCCATCACCTTGCTCGACGGACCATCGGCCTGCTGATTGTTGATGTCCACCAGACAGATCAGGTTATCCAGCCGATACTGAGCCGCTCCCATTGCTGCTTCCCAGGTTGATCCCTCGTCCAGTTCACCATCCGACATCGAGTTGTAGACGAAGGCAGGATTCTTTTTGTGCTTCAAGCCCAGCGCGATACCCACGCCAATCGCCAGACCCTGTCCTAGCGAGCCGCCCGAGATTTCCATTCCTGGGGTATAGGTGGCCATGCCAGACATGGGCAGCCGGCTGTCATCGCTGCCATAGGTGTCCAATTCCTTTTCATCCAGGATGCCGGCTTCGATCAGCGCCGCGTAATGCGCAATCGCATAATGCCCGTGGGAGAGAAGAAAGCGGTCGCGCTCTTCCCAGTCGGGCTCAGCCGGACGAAGCGTCATGGCATGACAATAGGCGACGGCCAGCACATCGGCCCAACCGAGTGCCTGGCCGATGTAGCCCTGGCCTTGTACTTCACCCATCAGGAGGGCGAGACGTCGGATGCGATACGCGCTTTTTTCAAGCGTCGAGAGATCGGACATAGAAATCTCCGGTAACGATGTTTTGCGACGGTGGCTGAGGCGGTCGTGCTGATTCAGTGAATCAGCATGCCACCATTGACGTCGAGCGTCACGCCAGTGCAGTAGGCCGACAAATCACTGGCAAGGAATACGCAGGCACCAGCCACATCAGACGCACGGCCCAGTCGGGCAAGGGGGATGGTGCTGGCAATCTCTTGCTTGCGTTCGGTGCTGAGCTTGCCCTGAATGATGTCCGTTTCGATTAGTCCCGGTGCAATGCAATTGACGCGTATGCCCTCAGGCCCGAACTCGCGCGCCATCGCTCGCGCCAGACCTAGCACACCGGCTTTGGCAGCCGAGTAGTGCGGCCCGCCCAGAATGCCGCCGCCGCGCTGGGCAGAGACCGAAGAGATGCAGACGATAGCGCCGGATTTCTGCTGTCGCATGAACGGAAGCACGGCCTGAGACATCTGCAGTGTGCCGCGCAGACTCACATCAAGAATACGATCGTAGTCGGAGGCCGTAATGTCCAGTGTCTGCGCTGCCTGAGTGATGCCGGCGTTATTGATCAGAATATCGATCCGGCCGAACGCTTTGATGACAGCCGCAGAGGCTGCTTCGCAGGCGGCTTTGTCAGTGACATCGGTGACCAGACCGAGATGCTTGCCGCCCAGTGATGCAGCGGCGCCTGCCGGATCCGCATGTTCAAGGTCGAGTATCGCGATGATGGCGCCTTGCTCAGCCATGGCGCGGGCGGTCGCAAAGCCTAGACCATGGACGCCAGCGCCGCCAGTGATGACAGCTACTTTGTCATTGAGAAGCATGCGACGAGTCTCCTTTTATTGTATTTATTATTCAGGAAAGCGAAGATTAACAGAATCTGAACACGTGATCGCAGTCTCGTGCTCAGTCTCGGACCGAGTCGCGAGCTCAGTCTCAAGCTCAGTGTTTGGCGGGCGCTCCCATGTGTCCAAACAGGCGCTCGGCGTTTTTGTGCGCGATATTCTCGGCGACGCTGGCGGGCAAAGTGGCCAGCCAATCGCGCGCGTCAGATGTCAGTGCTTTCACCTCGGCCCAGCGCGACGGTACCCAAGTATCTGATCCATACACAAAGCGTTCAGGGAACCGCAACAGCAATGCACGCCATTCGGCCGATAGCCCGCCACTGACCCCAGATCGATACGAGAGTTCTCCATACAGCTGGGGATAGCGCTCGAGCAGCCGGGCCACGCGCTCTGGCGGCTCGCCCATGCCGGTGTGTGCCCACAGGATTTTTGCTGTCGGGTCGAAGGTAAAGAGTTTTCCGATCGCATCAGCGTCCGAGTGAGCCCGCGAAATATGCCGCGTTTGAGTTCCTGTTCAAGAAATGGCACGGTCTGCGGGTCTTTGTACCAGTTGCGTCTTTCCTCGCTCCACTCCGAGAGATTGCGTGTTTTTCTGTAAGGCCGCAGGAAGGGAATAAAGCGATCAGGATAGGCAGTGTGCAGCGCCAGCGTGCCATCATTCGGCGTGCTGGACAGGATTGCAGCTCGTACCCCAGCCGAATCGAGTATCTGCATCGCAGCGGCCGGTGTATAGACCGAGGTCGCACCAACGCTAAAGTGGATATGCGCATCAAACAGCGGCAGGGGTTCTCGCGCGCTGGCCGGCAATGCCGACAGCAGCAGTGCGACAAAGAACCCTCGTGTGCCTCTGTGCACGCTGTGGAGAATCGACACGCAGTATCCCCTTTGTCGAATGCTGAGTGAGTGCTGGCTCAGCGCTGGTTGAATGCAGATTGAATGCTGGTTGAATACTGGTAGCGATCATACTCCGCGCAAAGGCCTCGAGGTAGCCGGTAGATTCGGCAAAAATCTAAATTTTGCGCGCCGCATCAAAGAGGATGATCCCAGCCGATTCGCGTATCATCGATGCTGCGGGCCGATTATGCTGCGATGCATGTACAGCACCTTTGTCCTGAGCCCGATTGACCTAGTATCGACAGCAAACGCGGCACAGGCTTTTTTTCTGGACAAATCGCTTCGATCATCCCACGATGTCTACCCTGTCCTGATCCACCCAATGAACCCGGCATGGAGTTAACTTTTAACCAATTTCGGTCGCTGATGCTGGCGGCCGGCTATGACGAGGTCATTGAGCGCACATGGCCACCCCAGACCCGATTGGAAGAGCACAGCCATCCTTTTGAGGCCAACGGGATCGTGGTCAGCGGCGTAATGAATTTGTTTGTGACGGGCGAATCACCGCGCACGCTCAGTTCAGGAGATACCTACCATGTGCTAGCCGGCGTCATGCATGCCGAGACCTACGGAGATGAAGGAACAACCGTCTGGGCCGCGCGCAAAAATAACGATAACCACCCCCCAACGACCTAACAAGAGGGCATTCATGAATTCGCTTCCTGGCCAACTAGAAAAAAAACAATTGTTGCAAGACCGTGTATCGATCTATCAACCCGAACAAGACGGAAGAATATTCCCCAGCATTCCGGAATTTCGCTCGCATGAAGAGCATCGACACTATCTGAAGCAGCGGCTGGTCGCTGCTTGCCGCGCTTTTGCTTTATTCAATCTCGATTACGGATTTGCCGGACACCTGACCGTGCGCGACCCGGAGCATCCTCATCTGTATTGGACGAATCCGATGTGCGTCCATTTTTCGCGCGTAAAAATGTCCAATCTGATTTTGGCCGATCATACCGGTACCGTCGTCCAGGGTAATTATGCGATCAACCGCGCGGGCTATGTGCTGCATGCGGCAGTCCATGAAGAGCATCCGGACATCGTGGCAATGTGCCACGCGCATACAGAATACGGCACGGCATTCGCATCACTGGGCCGACCACTTGACCCAATCAGTCAGGATGCTTGCGCGTTTTACGAAGACCATGTGGTGATCAAGGACGAGGCAGGGCAGGTCGCCGTGGAAACCAAGGCGGGACTCAGCGTCGCATCGCATTTCAAGGGCGTGCGTGCTGCTATCCACCAGAATCATGGTCTGCTGACCGTTAGCCGGCATAGCATCGAGGCGGCTGCGTTCTGGTTCATCGCCTTAGAGCGTTGCTGCAAGCAGCAGCTAATGATTGAGGCGATAGGGCACAAGCCCACGCTGGTTCCCCATGACCGCGCCATCTACAGCCGCGAACATGTGGGCAGCGAATACATAGGCTGGCTGCACTTCCAGCCGAT
>RGFZ01000109.1 GCA_010024875.1 Oxalobacteraceae bacterium
TACCAGAACAACGTTGAAGTCGTGAATACCGCGCGCGAACTGATGATGCGCTCGCTCGACATCATCAAGGCATAAGGATCACTGAGATGGCATCTAATCTGACCGGTGCAGCAGCGACGACCTCGACCTACACGCTGCCCTCGAACATCAAGACCACCAACCAAGCCAAAAAGGAAGAGGAGCAAAAAGTCCTCAATGGTGATGGTGGTGCGATGGGACAGACAGCGTTTCTGACTTTGTTCACCACGCAGCTGCAGAACCAGAACCCGCTTGATCCGATGGAGAATGAAGCCTTCGTCGCACAGCTTGCGCAGTTCTCGCAGCTGGAAGCGACGACCAAGATGTCGGACAACCTGCAGAACCTCGTTGCCTCCATGTCGAATGAGCGCATGAGCTCGATGTCCGGTTTGCTAGGCAAGAAGATCGCCATCAGTGATGGCAAAGCCTTGCTGTCCGGTGGTCAGCCTGTGGAGGGCGCAGTGACGCTGGCGAGTGATGTCGACTCGATCACACTGAAAGTCTATTCATCCTCGGGCCAACTAGTACGCACAGGCGAGGTGGGTGCGCAGAAGAAGGGCGATTTCCTGTTCAGCTGGGATGGTAAGGACGACCAGGGCAACGTGCTTGGCGATGGTGTGTACCGCATGGAGGCCAGCGCGACACGCTTCGGCAAATCCAGCAAGGCACCCGTGTCGACCATGGCTATGGTCAAGTCGGTCACCACGGACGCGGCCACTGGCGATCTCCAAGTCGAGCTGGAAGATGGCTCGAAGGTCAGCATGACACAGATTAAACGCGTAGGTTTTTAACGATCCGCTAATTACAGACAGTTCACCAGGATTCAGGAGAAACATCCATGTCTTTTTATACCGCCCTGACAGGTTTGCAAGCCGCGACAGCGTCGCTGGGAGTCACCAGTAACAACATCGCCAACGTCGGCACCACCGGTTTCAAGCGCTCGCGAGCCGACTTCGGCGATATCTTCGCCACCTCGCCATTGCAGAAAGCCTCGGCAACCATCGGTCAGGGTGTCGCGCTCAAGCAGGTCAGCCAGGAATTCAGTCAGGGCAATATTCAATTCTCGGCGAACTCTCTTGATATTGCGATTACCGGTGATGGTTTTTTCCCGCTGAAATCCGCAGATGGTCTGCAAGATATTTACACCCGTAACGGCACCTTCCTTTTGGATGAATCGTTTAACGTGGTGAACTCGGCCGGCCAGTCTCTGATTGCAGCGGCAGTTGACTCGTCCGGTAAAGCCGATCTGGACAACATGTCCAAGTTGCTGATACCACCCAAGACCAGTGGCGATGCTAATGAAACGACGGATATCACCCTGGGCTTGAATTTCCCATCGGATGCCGAGGTCATTACTAAGCCCTTCGACAAGACCGATCCCACGACCTATAACAAGACCAGCGCAATCACGGTCTATGACGCAGGGGGAAATGATTATCTGGCGACGGTGTACTACGTAAAGACCCAGACCGCCAGCCTCGCTGATCCGACTGCCAAGTGGCAGACCTACACCTACGTTGGTGAAACGCGCATGAAAGAGCAGCTGATTCAGTCAAAGCTGGGGACTGATGCGCTCTACGTCAACAAGTATGGTCAAGTCCACAAAGAGAGCGATATCCCTCCCGAGCTGATCGCGCGAGGCGTGACTAAGCTCGTCCATTTAGATGACTTGAAAAATCCTGTGTCGTCTACACCCGCCGCAGTAGCTGGTGATCAGCTCACCACAGGTGTCAACAATGCCTGGAAAAATGGTCTGACCGTGGCGGACCAGTTGCAGAATCAGGCACCTGCGATGATGGGTGGCGATACCCAGCTGATCACCATCGAAGAGAACCCGACCAACACCGGGCAGCTGCTGATCACCTTGCGCGGTATTCTTGGGACTGATGGCACCACACAGGTCACCACGCCGATCACAGTGACCGTGGATAACACCGATACCAAGTTCACCATCGCTGAAAAGATTCGTTCGCTGATTGCCAACGACCCCACTTTTCTGAATGATACCTACCCGGGACGCAGCGTCACCGACAATGGCGATGGCACGGTATCCGTGACTTATTCGAAGGCAGACGGCATTCTGCCGCTGGCGGCACCGATTCCCACCTCGATCAGCATTGTCCAGACCGCGACCGGTGGTACCGGCGCAGTGGTCACCGCCAGCGCGGGCAAGATCTACAGCGCTAACGACCTGGCCTTTACCTTGAATGTCGATGGATCAGAAAATCCGATGCGGATTGATCTGAGTTATCTGAATTCCACTGAGGTCAAAAAATCCTTTACCGGTGCTGAAATCGCTCGCGAGATTACCAATGTCATCAACAAAACCTACGGTGATGAGCAGTATTTCGATTTCACTCAGGGCGACATCAATGTCAATGACAACATCCTGATGAATCTGAAGGCACTGAATCCGGCCGATGATACGGATGCGGGTCTGACGCTCTCATTCAAGTTCCGCCAGCAAGTGGCTCCGCAGTTGCTCCCTGATGGCGTCACCCTCGGACCCGATCCGGACATTGCCACCACCGGCGCTGTCGACCTAACCAACGACAAGGTGGGCCTCAATACAGATGGTGAATATGTTTTCGCCGACCTGTCCAAGGTGAAGCGCGAGGATGTGGTCAAAGCCATGCAGGCCATCATTGATGACGCCGCAGGCACCGACAAGACTTCCGATGCCTACAAAAAGTTTTCTACGCTGAAGGTCGGTTACGATCCCGTGCTTCAGACCTTCACCTTCAAGAACGACAACAATCTCGAGGTCCGCCTGACCGCTCCCAATCTCGCTGTCAAAGGTTTGATGGGACTGACCGCGAACGAGGCCATTGTAGATGCCTCCACTGGGGGGTATGGCGAGCACGTGCTGCCAAATGGTGCTTTGCTGGTGTCGCTCAAAGATCAGCGCTATGGCACGGTAGTTTCCTATGATGATGTGACCCGACGCTTTACCATTTCATCCGGCACCACGGGAGATGAATCGTCCGTCAAGATCATGCATGCCTCGGCAAATGCGTATTACCTGCTAGGGCTGTCTACCAAAGAAGTCAAGACCTCGGCCGTACCTTTCCGAGGCATCGTGTCGGAGCCTGCCGTGGTTAAAGGCGGCACTATCGGACTCAACCTCGACAACAAGTTCCGTGTCGATGCGACCAACAACCAGTTTGTGGTCACGGTCGATAATGTGACCGGTTTGATTGAAATGCCGATGAAGTCCGATTACACCATCGAAGAGTTTCGTTCGACACTGGAAAATCGCATCAATTCACTGGCGGATCGCTACGGTCGTACAGTGAATGGTGTCAAGGTAGATATTCAGGGCGACAAGAACAAGTATTTCGTGATCAGTACCGGAACCACGGGTGACAATTCCTTCCTGAAAGTATCTGGCAACAGCATCTGGGGTCTAGATAGTCTGCCAAGTGCGCGTGGCACCACCAGCACCTGGCAAGAGCCGACACAAGCAAGAAACGAGGATGGCTTCCCGCTGTACGTCAGCCGTGATGGTAAAGAGACGACTGATCCGGGCCAGTTTTCTGAAGATGAAACCCGCGATCTGTGGAACGCTGCAGTTCTCTATCGATTTCACCGCGTCGACACAGTACTCCTCGCCATTCTCGGTGCGCAAGCAGGATCAGAACGGTCGCCCGGAGGGAGATCTGATCGGTGTGGATATTCAGGATGATGGTCTGGTTAATGCCACCTATTCCAACGGCACCACCAAGTCGCTGGCCAAGATCGTGCTGGCGAACTTTGCCGCACCTACCGGGCTGCGCCAGTTAGGTGATGCCAGTTACTACGCCACCTCCAAGTCGGGCAATGCGCGTTACGGTGAAGCGGGCTCGGCCGGTTACGGTACGGTGCGTGCAGGTGCGCGTGAGCGAGCCAACGTGGACCTGACCAATGAGCTGGTGGAATTGATCACTGCGCAGCGCGCGTTCCAGGCGAATGCAAAAGCGATTGAAACCAACAACACGCTGACCCAGGCCATCATCAATATCCGGAATTAATAGCGACTGATTTCTGACGAGAAGACCACATGGACCGTTTAGCCTTTACCTCGATGGCGTCAATCAATGAGCGACGCCTGCTGCGCGAGCAGCTCAATAACGAGCTGGCCAATGTGTCCACGGTCGGCTTCAAGAAAAGCTATGAAAATGCCATGGTGGCCGTGAAGGCGGCCGGTGACGGCTGGGACTCACGTATTCAGCCGTACATTGAAAAATTCAATGCCGTGAATCTCGATCAGGGTCACCTGATGGTGACCGGGCAGAAGCTGGATGTGGCACTGACTGACAAGAACGTGCTGGGTGTACGAGCGAAAAACGGCGAACTCGCTTTTACTCGCCGAGGCGATCTGAAGGTCAATTCACAAGGCGTGCTCGAGACAGGATCCGGCAATGTAGTGCTATCACAAGAAGGCAATCCCATTACTATTCCTGCAGGATTTGATATACAGATGACCCGAGAGGGCGATATCTTTGCGCGCGACCCCTTGCAGCCCGTGGATGCACCACCGGTTCTGATAGGGCGAATGATGCTGCGCGATGCCAGTCAGATTACCCTTCAGCGTCGCGAAGACACGCTGTATACCCCGCATATTCAGTTCCGTAGCCCGAATGGCGATTTTGCGCCGGGCCCCAACACACCGCAAATTGTGCCAGGTGCGCTCGAGGCCAGTAACGTGAATCCAGTGACCGCCATGGTGAAGCTGATTGACTTCTCTCGCTCGTTCGAGACACAGGTCAAGACCATCAGCGAAGCCAAGCAACTTGATGAAGCAGGTAGCAGCATGCTGAAGGCACGATAAATGCTTAGGAATTGAAAACCTAAATTTTTTTAACTGAACAGAATAAAAGCCGACATCTTCCTACATCAGATATCGGCAGCAGCAAACCCAACTTGAGTACCCATCCTCGATGAGGGTACCGAAAAAAGAGAGGTAAACATGGACGCTTCATTGTGGGTAGC
>RGFZ01000110.1 GCA_010024875.1 Oxalobacteraceae bacterium
TGAGGCTTGTTGTTTGACAGCTGAATCGCTTCATCCAGTAGCGGTTTGTAGGGCACCACTTTGCCGACGCGCGAACCGGCATCAGCCGAAATGATCAGCTTGGGCTTGGCGTCATCAATACGGCTAGCGAGACTGTTCGCCGCAAAACCACCGAATACCACCGAGTGAATCGCACCAATACGCGCGCAGGCGAGCATCGCGAAGGTAGCTTCCGCGATCATGGGCATGTAGATCAGCACACGATCGCCCTTGACAACGCCCAGCGACAGCATGATGGCGGCGGTGCGCTCAACCTCTTGTTGAAGCTCGCGGAAGGTCCAGGTCTTCTCGGCAGGGCTGCCATCCGGCGTCTCGGTCGAGATGGCGATCAGAGCGGTCTGGTCGCCCTGCTTCTCGACCCAACGATCAATCGCGTTATGACAGAGATTGGTTTCACCGCCGACAAACCATTTGGCAAAAGGCGGACGCGAATAGTCGACGACCTGCGTGAATGGCTGGTGCCAGTCGATGCGTTGCGCTTCTTTTGCCCAAAATGCTTCAGGATTGTTGATCGACTGCTGGTAGAAGTCCTGATAGTTCATACCGTCCCCTGTCATTTTTATCTACTTCAGAAACTGTCACCCGGCACGCGCACCCAGCCTTCCATTAACACGCGCGCACTTCGGCTCATGATGGCCTTGGTTACAGTCCAGTCGCCATTCTGTTGCGAGGCTTCGGCACCGACGCGCAAGGTGCCAGACGGATGACCGAATCGTACCGCCTCACGCTCACCACCGCCTGCAGCGATGTTTACCAAGGTGCCGGGAATCGCGGCAGCAGTGCCAATCGCGACGGCTGCCGTGCCCATCATCGCATGATGCAGCTTGCCCATTGACAGTGCGCGCACCAGCAAATCCACATCGCCTGCCTTCACTGGCTTGCCACTGGATGAAGTGTAATCCTTGGGTGGCGCGACGAACGCGACCTTGGGTGTGTGCTGACGCTGCGTGGCTTCATCCAGCGATTGAATCAGACCCATGCGTAATGCGCCATGCGCGCGTATGGTTTCGAACATCGCGAGCGCTTTTGCGTCACCATTGATCGCTTCCTGCAACTCGGTACCGGTGTAGCCGATCGCATCGGCGTTCACAAACACGGTGGGAATACCCGCATTGATCATCGTGGCTTTTAACGTGCCCACGCCCGGCACATCCAGATCATCGACCAGGTGCCCAGTGGGGAACATCGCTCCACCCGCACCCTCTTCTTCTGCTGCGGGATCCATGAATTCCAGCTGCACTTCCGCTGCGGGAAAAGTCACACCATCGAGCTCGAAGTCACCGGTCTCTTGCACCTGACCATTCGTCATCGGCACCTGCGCGACGATGGTCTTGCCAATATTAAGCTGCCAGATGCGTATCGTTGCGATGCCATCTTTCGGAAGGCGCGACGCATCGACCAGTCCGTTGCTGATCGCGAAGGGACCTACGGCTGCCGACAGATTGCCGCAGTTGCCGCTCCAATCGACAAAGGCTTTGTCGATGGACACTTGGCCGAACAGGTAATCGACATCATGGTCAGGCTGGCTGCTCTTGGAAAGAATCACGGTCTTGCTGGTGCTAGACGTCGCGCCGCCCATGCCATCGATCTGCTTGCCATAAGGGTCGGGACTGCCGATCACACGCATCAGCAGTTTGTCGCGCGCAGCGCCGGGTTTTTGCGCAGCTTCGGGAAGATCTTGCAGGCGGAAGAAGACGCCTTTGCTGGTACCGCCGCGCATATAGGTAGCGGGGACTTTGATTTGGGGTACGTGGGACATGGATTACCTTTGTGTTCGGGCCAGTGGTTCACAACAGAAGACGCTGGACCCCGGCCTGCGCTGGGGTGACGATTCATGGGCGACTGGCTTTCAATCTGTCATCCCGGCGCAGGCCGGGATCCAGTGTCTTTTATGCAGCTTTCAATTGCCTTACGCCGCCTTCGCCGACGCTAGAAAATCCTGCGCAAAACGCTGCAATACACCACCCGCTTCATAGATAGACACCTCTTCATCGCTGTCAAGACGGCAAGTGACCGGCACCTGCACCGTCTCGCCATTCTTGCGGTGAATGACCAGCGTCAGATCAGCGCGTGGCTTGCGTGCGCCGATGACATCATAGGTCTCGGTACCATCGAGGCCCAGCGTCTTGCGGTCCACGCCGGGCTTGAACTCGAGTGGCAGCACGCCCATGCCGATCAGGTTGGTGCGGTGAATCCGCTCAAAGCCCTCGGCAACGATGGCTTCGACACCGGCCAGACGCACGCCTTTCGCTGCCCAGTCGCGCGACGAACCCTGACCGTAATCTGCACCGGCGATGATGATCAGCGGCTGCTTGCGGTTCATGTAAGTCTCGATGGCTTCCCACATGCGCATCACTTTGCCTTCAGGTTCGACACGTGCCAGCGAACCTTTTTTGATCTGACCATCAACGATGGCCATTTCATTCATCAGTGTCGGGTTCGCAAAGGTCGCACGCTGCGCGGTCAGATGGTCGCCACGGTGCGTCGCATACGAGTTGAAGTCTTCTTCCGGCAGACCCATCTTGTGCAGGTATTCACCCGCAGCTGAGTTCATCAAAATCGCATTCGACGGCGACAAGTGGTCGGTGGTGATGTTATCTGGCAGCAGCGCCAGCGGACGCATGCCTTTGAGCGTGCGCTCGCCTGCCAGCGCGCCCTCCCAGTACGGTGGGCGGCGGATATACGTCGATTGCGCGCGCCAGTCATACAAGGGCTTGACCGAGGCGCCACTGTCAGAACGAATTGCGAACATCGGCTCATAGACTTTGCGGAAATGCTCGGGCTTGACGCTGGATTTGACGATCGCATCGATCTCTTCATCAGTCGGCCAGATATCTTTCAGACGGATTTCTTTGCCGTCTTTGACGGTCAGTACGTCTTTCTCGATATCGAAACGAATGGTGCCTGCAATCGCATAGGCGACCACCAGCGGTGGCGAGGCGAGAAACGCCTGCTTCGCATACGGATGAATGCGGCCATCGAAATTACGATTGCCCGACAGTACCGCGGTTGCGTACAGATCGCGGTCGATGATCTCTTGCTGGATGGTGGGATCGAGCGCGCCCGACATGCCATTGCAGGAGGTACAGGCATAGGCAACCACGCCAAAGCCCAGCTTCTCCAACTCGGGCAGAAGGCCAGCTTCTTCGAGGTACATCGTCACCGCCTTCGATCCCGGCGCGAGCGAGGTCTTCACCCAGGGCTTGCGGAACAGCCCCAGCTGGTTCGCATTACGCGCCAGAAGACCGGCTGCAATCACATTGCGCGGGTTCGAGGTATTGGTGCAGCTGGTGATGGCCGCGATGATGACCGCGCCATCCGGCATCTGGCCGGGCTTGTCTTCCCAATGACCGGCGATACCTTTCGCGGCAAGGTCGGTCGTCGACACGCGCGCATGCGGATTCGATGGACCCGCCAGGTTGCGCACGACGGTCGACAGATCGAACTTCAGCACGCGCTCGTATTCTGCATGCTTCAGGCTGTCGGCCCATAATCCAGCTGTTTTGGCGTAGGTCTCGACCAGTGCGACTTGTTCGTCGGTGCGACCGGTGAGCTTCAGGTATTGAATCGTCTGCTCATCAATGAAGAACATCGCGGCAGTGGCACCATATTCGGGCGCCATGTTCGAGATCGTTGCGCGATCGCCTAAGGTCAGCGCGCGAGCGCCTTCGCCGTAGAATTCAAGGTAAGCGCCAACAACTTTGGACTTACGCAGAAATTCAGTCAGCGCCAGCACGATGTCCGTCGCGGTAATACCCGGCTGCGGCTTACCCGTCAGTTCCACGCCGACGATATCTGGCAGACGCATCCACGATGCGCGGCCGAGCATCACATTTTCAGCTTCCAGTCCGCCGACACCAATCGCAATCACGCCCAATGCATCGACATGCGGCGTGTGACTGTCGGTGCCGACACACGTGTCGGGATACGCCACACCCTGCTGTGCCTGAATCACGGGAGACATGCGCTCCAGATTGATCTGATGCATGATGCCGTTCCCCGGCGGGATGACATCGACATTCTTGAATGCGTGCTTGGTCCAGTCGATAAAATGGAAGCGATCTTCATTGCGGCGATCTTCAATCGCACGATTTTTTTCGAAGGCCTGCGGATCGAAACCGCCACACTCCACTGCCAGTGAGTGGTCAACAATCAGCTGCACTGGCACCACGGGGTTGACCTTGGCAGGATCACCACCCTGATCGGCGATCGCATCGCGCAGACCCGCAAGATCGACCAGCGCGGTCTGACCCAGAATGTCATGACAGACAACGCGTGCGGGGAACCAGGGGAAATCCATATCGCGGCGGCGTTCAACCAGCTGCTTGAGCGAATCAGTCAGCGTGGACGGATCGCAGCGACGCACGAGATTCTCAGCGAGCACGCGCGAGGTATAAGGCAGTTTGTTGTAGGCGCCGGACTGGATCGCATCGACAGCGGCTTTGGCATCGAAGTAATCGAGTTGGGTTCCGGGGAGAGGTTTGCGGTGGGCGGTGTTCATGATTGGGTGAGGTGGGGTTCTGTCAGGGGTTTTCAGACAAGTAGCGCCTTGCGATGGAAGACACTGGACCCCGGCCTGCGCCGGGGTGACGAATGACAGGCCGACGACTTCAACTCTGTCATCCCGGCGCAGGCCGGGATCCAGTGACTTTTCGCAAACCAACGAATTACTTGCGCTTCGAGATCGGTACAAACTTCAGATTCTCCGGCCCAACGTAATTCGCACTCGGACGGATGATTTTGTTATCGATACGCTGCTCAATGATGTGCGCAGACCAGCCAGAGGTACGCGAGATCACGAACAGCGGCGTGAACATCGCGGTTGGCACGCCCATCATGTGATACGAAACGGCAGAGAACCAATCCAGGTTGGGGAACATTTTCTTGACGTCCCACATCACGCTTTCCAGGCGCTCGGCAAT
>RGFZ01000012.1 GCA_010024875.1 Oxalobacteraceae bacterium
ATTCCCCGATTTGCAGGGTCTCGCTCTCATTCTGAAAAGGCTGTAGCTCAGGCATGTTTTTCTCCCTTGAGTCTTTAGGTGGTTTGATCAGCGCTTGCGCAGTCGAGGTTCCGGCAAGGGCATGACCTGCGTTTTCACGCTGTCCGGAACGGCGGGAAACAGATTGATCCCTGCGCGTTTTTCCAGCTCGGCCAGTGACATCACTTCATAGGTATCGCCCGCCGCATTCGGTGCCAGCCACGCAGCGCCTTCTTTTTTTGCGGGATCATAAATTGCCTTGAACACGTGGGTGGGCACGAACACCCGGCCATTGATGCGCTGAATACGCTCGCCTTCGAACAGAGGGCCGGTAATGACGAAGATTTCTCCGCGCTGATTCGCCAGATGCCGGGTTGCGCCCTCGATGGCGGACCACAGGCGCTGATTGTTTTCTCTGTCCTGCGGCACGATATTGGCCAGAGAAAAGCTCTGGTGCTGAGCTTCTTCGGTCGGCATGTCGGCTGCCGGGCTCATATGTCCCCGGTCATAACCGGAGCGGGCGTAGTCGGACAATTCGGCGCGCACCGTCGGTGGCAGCGCCTCTTCGGCATGGAAGGCATCTTTCCGACGCACTTCCTTGGCGGCGGCAATGCTCTCACGAGTCAGTCGTTCGGCTGACCACAGGGGGGTGCGCGATACGCCGGAATGCATGACAGCAAAGGCGTCGTAGCACAGCCCGGCAGTCTTCTGTTGTAGTGAGGCGCGGGTAAAGCTGGGTGCTTTGCCGTCAACGAAATGTTTTTGGCAGGCCTGGTTTTGTGCGCCAGTGATGGCAGGCGCAAGCAGATTGGTCAGGCAAGCCAGCGCCAGCAGCAAGTGTTTGAAGGTTTTCATCATCTGGGCGGGCGGTAATTCGGATCGCGCGTCTGCTGATCAGGTCGTGCTCTCGCGTGCGATCAGCGGTTGGCGGTTCGAATTCCACTCAAAGGGGAAGTTCCTGTCCTTGTTTCAGCCGAACCGTCAGCGAACAATGTTCGGTTTTCGGTTTGTGTGTACTTAATTTTACTTCAGGGGAACTTTGAGCTTTCGCGGGCTTTTCTGGTCAAAAAGCCATTCAGCGATTCAGACAAGGAGAGCAAGGTGGACTATCAGACCCGGAGCATGGCGTTGTCTTGGACATCCCTGATCGGCGGACTGGCGCTGGGCGCGCTGGCGATGTATGTGACTGACCCGGCGCAGGGACGCCGCCGGCGCGCGCTGCTGCAAGACAAGATGACGAGCGCGACGCACAAGACGTCACAGCTGATGAACCAGACGCTGCGCGATACGCGTAATCGGTTGGTGGGCCTGCAAGCTGAAGCTCGGCGCATCATGACCCCGCGCCAGGACAAGCCTGTCGATGATCATGTGCTCGAAGCCCGCGTGCGGTCGCGTCTGGGCCGAGTGATACCGCATTTGCATGGCATTGAGGTGACTGCCGAGCGGGGGCTGGTGAGCCTGTCGGGCCAAGTGTCGGCGGATCAGGAAGAGCGACTGATTGAGGCGGCGGAAGCGATTCCTGGCGTGGAGGGCGTGCGCTGCAATCTGCACTGGCACGAGAACCCGCATCGCTTAGGTCGGGGCGCGATGATCTCTGCACGCAGTTGGTTATGGATGGCGGGTACGCTGGGCGCTGGTCTGCTGACTTGGTACGGATGGAGGCGACGGCATCTGTTGGAACTGGCGGCGGTGGCACCGGAGCGCGGGAACATCCTCCATTGATGCGGTCGACGGAGCAGACTGGGATCGATGCGTGTTTCCTTTTGGTCTTGCCCTGCCTCAGGTGTGGGCAAACCAAGATGAGCAACCTAAGATGAGCACCCCAAGATTGCTAACTCGCCCATTTGTTTTATCATCTTTCCCATAAATAAAACGATAACCGGGAGACCCGCATGTCTGACCAGCCTCCGCTCCTGTGGCAGCCGAGTGTGGAGCGCATCGCTCGCAGTCGCGTCAATCATTACCTGCAATGGCTGGCATCCAGAGGTAAACACTTCAGCGATTATCAATCGCTCTGGCAATGGTCGACCGACGATATCGACGCATTCTGGGCATCGATCTGGGCGTATTTCGATGTGCAATGCTCTACGACTTATCAGCGCGTGGTATCGGGCTACGAGATGCCCGGCGCGACCTGGTTTGAAGGTGCGCGACTGAATTTTGCTGAGCAGCTTTTCCGCTTCAATATCGATGCGTCAAGTGCTGGAAAAGAGGCCATCGTCGCGGAATCAGAAACCCGTGACAGAGTGACGCTGTCATGGGGCGAACTTCGCGAACAGGTCACGGCAGTCGCTAACACGCTGCGTGCCCTCGGCGTAGGGCCGGGTGATCGTGTGGTTGCGTATTTGCCGAATACACCAGAGGCGGCGGTAGCCTTTTTTGCCTGCGCGAGCATTGGCGCGATCTGGTCATCCTGTTCACCTGATATGGGTGCATCCAGTGTGCTGGATCGTTTTAAACAAATCGATCCGAAGGTACTGATTGCGGTCGATGGTTATCGCTATGGGGGCAAGGCATTTAACCGGATGGAAGTCGTGCAGAATATGCGCGAACAGCTACCCACACTGGAGCACACGGTGCTCTTGCCGTATCTGGATGCGAATCTCGATGTTCATGCCAGCCTGCCCGGCGCTCTCTGCTGGCAGGAGTTGTTCACGCATTTTGCGGCACAGGCACATCCAATACGTTTCGAACAACTGCCCGCTGATCATCCGCTGTGGATACTCTATTCATCGGGCACGACGGGTATGCCCAAGCCGATTGTGCATGGGCAGGGCGGCTCGCTGCTGGAATGCCTGAAAGGAAACGCGCTGGCGCTTGATCTGGGCGAGGATGATCGGTTTCTGTGGTTCAGCACCACGGGCTGGGTGATGTGGAATGCGCAGATCAGCGGCTTGCTGGTAGGTGCAACGATCTGTATTTATGACGGCAATCCCGGTTATCCTGATTTGTCGCGGCTGTGGCGGTTTGCGCAAGACATGCGGCTGACTTTTTTTGGCGTGGGCGCGGCGTTTTATGCAAACTGCATGAAGGCAGGCATCGAACCCGCAAAGATCGCTGATCTCTCGTCATTGCGCGGCGTGGGTTCGACCGGTTCACCGTTGCCTGATGAAGCATTTCACTGGATCTATGAGCAGGTACATCCCGATATCTTGCTGGCCTCGATCAGCGGTGGCACCGATGTGGTGGCCTCCTTTGTGGGCGCGTCGCCGCTGCTGCCGGTGTATGCGGGTGAGATCCAGTGCCGTTCATTAGGCGTGGCCGTGCACGCGTTTGATGAGCAGGGTCAATCTGTCATCGACAAGGTCGGCGAACTGGTGGTCACGAAACCTTTACCCACGATGCCGCTTTTTTTCTGGAATGATCCCGGTAATAAACGCTATCTGGATAGCTACTTCGATCATTATCCCGGTTTATGGCGGCATGGCGATTGGATACGCATCACGCCACGCGGCGGTGCGGTGATCTATGGTCGATCCGATGCGACGATCAACCGGCATGGCATACGTATGGGGACGTCCGAGATTTATCGCGTGGTCGAAGAAGCGCCGGAGGTGATCGACAGCATGGTGGTGGATCTCGAATACCTCGGGCGCGAATCTTACATGCCGCTGTTCGTCGTGCTGCGCGAAGGCCATCAACTCGATGACGCGCTCAAGCAGCAGTTGTGCGACAAGATACGTAATCAGCTCTCTGCGCGCCATGTGCCGAATGAGGTGTTCGCAGTGCCCGAGATACCGCGCACGCTGACGGGCAAGAAGATGGAGCTGCCGATCAAGAAGCTATTGCTGGGGACGCCTATCGAAAAAATCGCGAACCCGGATGCGATGAGCAATCCGGGATCGTTGCGATGGTATGCGGATTTTTCGGGACGGAGGAAGGCAGCTTCGGTGTAACGTGACCTGCTCAATCGTCCATACAACTCGGCAGCTCGATCAGGCACCGACGATCCATCCTTCGAGCGCATCATGCGGCGGCAAGCCATAGTTGGCTGACCTGCGCTGCCACCCCCAGGCAGCCAGCACCATGCACAGCACCGCATCGAGCAGGTCTCCGCTGCCATCGTCGAGCAGTCGTCGCCTGAAGGCGCCGGTATCGATGCGTATCTGTCGGGGATGCGCGCCTTGTTCCAGTGCCTTGATGATTGCTAATCTTGCCTTGCGCCTCTCGGGTGTCTGTAATGCCTTGCTGTCGTTCTTGTATGACTCGCGGGTGATCGAGCGCGCGATCATGCCCGGATAAGCTTCCAGTGCGATGCGATTCGGGTCACCCTGATGCATTATCGGGATAGTCACATCGGCGTTCAGTAGCAGCGGTGCGCCAGCATGCAGCATGTAGGCCACTGGCGGATTCACCCATTTCATGGAAGATGACGATTGCGCGATCAGGTCGGCAGCGCGATGCAGGAATTTACTGCCAACGGGACGAGCGTCGCAGACAAGCTTGAAGGTCTCACGAATGGTTTCGCGTGACAGCGATGCGTAGTGCCGTATCAGTTCCGGCCAGGTGGTGGGCCAACCAAGCTGCTCTGTCAGTTCGCGCGGCAATGAGAAGGGAAAATCAAACCCACCGACCCACGGGCCGGGCTGCGCAAGCCATTCGGAAAAGCTGTCGAAATCGTGGAAGGTCTGCAGGCTCTCCAGCACGAGCACATCATCGTGTAGCCGGCCTGAGGCGAGAGTGATTGGCTTGGCTTTGCGCGGTGCGGACGTGAAGTCCACACCGTGCAGCGGAGGAGAGCTTCCCCGCTTAGCTGGCATCCGGCAGGATGACGTTCACATCCAGCACCTCAAGGTTGCCTTGCTTGTCGAGCGTGATCTTGATGTCCTCGGGATTGACGCGCACGTACTTGGAGATGACCGCGATCAGCTCCTGGTGCAGCGCCGGCATGAAATCAGGCCCGTTGTGTATGGTGCGCTCGCGGGCGATGATGATTTGCAGGCGCTCTTTGGCGGTATTGGCCGACTTGGGCTCTTTGTTGAAGAGGAACGACAGCAGGGACATATCATTTTCCTCCGAAGATCCGCGACAGAATACCGGGTTTTTCGTAGTCGACAAAGCGCAGTGGCTTGGTCTCGCCGAGGAAGCGCGCGACGACGTCCTTGTAAGCTTCGGAGACATCGCTGCCGGCGATATGGATCGCCGGATTACCCTGGTTGGACGCATGCAGCACGGATTCAGACTCGGGGATGATGCCGAGCAGAGGTATCCGAAGTATCTCTTGCACGTCTTCGTGCGAGAGCATCTCGCCAGCTTCGACGCGCTTGGGCACGTAGCGGGTGATCAAGAGATGCTCTTTGACGGGCTCGTCGCCGGTCTGTGCGCGCCGTGATTTGGCCTGAATGATGCCAAGGATGCGGTCGGAGTCGCGCACGGAAGAGACCTCCGGGTTGGTGACGATGATGGCTTCGTCGGCGAAGGTGAGCGCCATGACCGCGCCGCGCTCGATGCCGGCGGGAGAATCGCAGACGATAAATTCGAAACCCATTTCCTTGAGCTCATCAAGGATGCGCTCCACGCCTTCTTCGCTCAGCGCGTCTTTGTCGCGCGTTTGAGATGCGGGCAGAACGAAGAGGTTGTCGCAGTGTTTGTCCTTGATCAGCGCTTGTGTGAGTGTCGCTTCGCGGTTGATCACGTTGATCATGTCGTAGACCACACGGCGCTCGCAGCCCATGATCAGATCGAGATTGCGCAGACCGACGTCAAAATCGATGACGGCGGTCTTGTGCCCACGCAGCGCGAGGCCGGAAGCGAAACTGGCACTGGAGGTGGTTTTGCCCACACCGCCTTTGCCCGAGGTGACGACGATAATTTTTGTCACGGAAAACTCCTTGTCTGAGTCTCGTTAATTTGAAGAATAAATAAAAGCAGCTGATTCAGAAAATCATTTCATTGGCAGAGCGGTAATGTCGAGATTGTCGCTCTTGAGCCGTACTTGCGCTGGTTTGCCCGCAAGCGCCTGCGGCCAGCCCTCGTCAAAGGTTCGGTACACGCCGGCGATGGATACCAGTTCGGCTTCCATGGCGACTGAAAAAATACGCGCATTGGTATTGCCCGCCGCACCAGCCAGCGCGCGCCCGCGCAATGGTGCGTAGGCATGAATGCTGCCATCGGCGATCACTTCGGCGCCGGGATTGACGACGGCCATCAGCACGAGATCGCCGCCGCGCGCATACACGCGTTGTCCGGCTCGCACGGGTGTGTCGATGACGAGCGTTGCCGGCGAGGCCGCCGCTGAGACAGGCACGGGTGCCGGCACTGGCACCGGCGCCGGCGCTGCCACAGGCGATGCCACCGGTTCGGGCGCTGGCTCAGGTGACGGCGGAGGCGTCAGTTCAAATTGTTTTGACTGATCCACGGTGTCGATGCTGAGTCCCTGTGCGCGAATTTCATCCTCTAGCGCAGCGGGTGCGTTGCGCACCGCGACCGGATTCAAGCGATGAGAACGAAATAACGATATCAGCGCAGGCCAGTCGATGCTGCCCGGCGCCGGCACGGGTGTGAGGGCGGAAAAATCAAGCAGCGTGAACTCGTCTTCGAAGTAATCGGGTGTGCCGCCAGTAATTTGCGAGAGCGCAGAGGACAACTTGCCTTGGTCGGTGTCACCCAGAAGGGCTGCCACAGCGACCACCGTGGAAATCTTGATCTCCAGGGCCTTCCTGGCTTGATTCTTTGACATAGCATCCCAGTGAGGTGGCGGCCATCCGAACGAAGCCGCGCTTGTCGGCGCGTATTATACCCTCGGCGGGTGCTTTGATCATGCTCAAAGTCTGATTCTCAGGCTGCTACAGCATCGAAGATCGTCTGCCGCTTTCGCCGGCAGCGTTCATTCTTTTTCGACTCTCGGCGATCCGCGCCGAGATTTGACCTACAGGCGTTCAAGGAGCGACATGATGCGCAGCACTCAGCAGCACAATCCCATGATAGATCTGGTCCAGTATCAACTGGAAGCATCGATGCATTTGGCCGAGGTAGTGTTTACAGGCACAGAAAAAATCGATCGCCTGATGCTGGATGTTACGCATCAGGTGGTGGATGGGCAGCTCGCGCTTGCCCGTGCGGTGACTGATATGCGAGACCCGGCGCGCATCGAAGCGCTGCAGGAGTCGCTGGCCAGCCGCCCCGAGAAAGCCATGCATTGCCAGCGGCAGATCGTGTCGGCACTGGTGGAAATCCAGTCAGAGTTCAGTCGGTCGATCCGCGATTATCTGGAACGCTGTGGACAGAATGCGGCTCAGCAGGTCGGCGATGTGATCCACCCCGCAGAATCGGGGTCAGGTTCCGGTCATGTGTCCAGTGCGCTGATCAATTCGATGAGCCCATTCACCGGGATGCTCTCGGTGTGGCAAGAGGCATTCAGGGAGGCGGGCAAACTCGCTAATCAGAATGTGTTGGCGGCCAGTGGCGGCCTTGAAAGCGCTGCGGAGGCCGCTCATGACATCGCAGTTCATGCTGCAGAGATGCCGGCGCCAAATGTCCGTCATCGATCAACTTCTGTTCGCGCCAAACAGCACGGCGGTACACGGCGAAAAGGCTAAGACGCGTACCGCGATGATCGGGCACGGGATCGTGCCCATTCCGCCACCCATTGATACGACGCGGGCCGATGTGTCGGCCCGTGGCAGTAGCTCGGTTAACTTAGCTGCAGGTCATACGGCAGCGACCTGCAGGTCGCCGTCGTTGTCGGTGACGCCGTTCCGACTGAGCGCAGCGGCTTCCCGGGCTTTTTTGCTGGCCTGCTTGGAGCGGGCGCTGGAAGGTGGCAGGCGACGCAGGGTACGCAGGGAGTCGAGATCCTTGATGCCGATGGAGCGCTGATCGACAGTAATCAACCCGAATTCGTTGAATGCCGACAGCGTGCGGCTGACCGTCTCCAAGGTCAGCCCGAGGTAGCTGCCGATCTCATGGCGCGTCATGCGCAAATTGAAGAGCTTGCTCGAATATCCCATATCGGCGAAGCGTTCGGACAGCGACACCAGAAAGCGCGCTACGCGGGCCTCGGCTGACAATGCGCCGAGCATGCTGACCATGCCTTGCTCTCGAACGAGCTCGCGACTCATTACGCTGTACATTGCATGTTCGAGCTCTGCATGGGTACGTCCGAGCTGAATGAATTTTTTGAACGGAAGTAGTATCAGATCGCAATTTGAAAGGGCTACGGCCTCGGACGAATAGCGTTTGGTATGAATTCCATCGACGCCAAACAGATCGCCTTTCATTGGAAAACTCAATACCTGTTCGTTACCGAATTCATCGATCAGTACGGTTTTCAGGAAGCCGGAATGAACAATGAACAGGGTATCGAAAGGCTGACCGATGGTGTGCACTCGCTGAAAAGTTCGCAAAGTTCTTTGAGGTTGGACCACAGCTTGCCTTGTCTTTGCCAGCCGACTTCGCCAGCGGCCGAGTGAATGCTGTTGCCCTGTTCTGGGCGGGTCTCGGAAATATGGGTAGATGTCATGGTCACCTCCTGGAGTTGAGGATTGGGACTGATGAGGGTGGCATCAGAGGGATTCTGAAACAGCACGTATTTCTTTCTTGTGCCGTGATGAATCCATGACGACACAAGAGCTTCCTTGATTGACCCGCGCGTCCAGAGGAGTGCGATCTATTTTGCGTATCGCTGTCATTGGCTGTTCTCCGGTTGCTGTGAGTTACGCTGAAAGTGGTTGCTAGTATCGCGACTCAACTGTCGAGTGGCTATCGGGTTGCTCTGAATGCGAATGTCATCCCCGCTGCAAGCGCCTAGGCTGATTCCTATTGCAAGATGGTTTGTAATCAGTGCGTGTGCTACTTTTTTTTGTGATGTCCATTGCATCTTCAGTAGTCTCCGTTCCTGTCGGTAATCGTTTTTGTACAGGGGTTTTTACTTCCTGAGCGGAAGTAGTAATTCATGAGCGACTGCGTAGCGCACTAGCTCGGCGAGCGAAGAGCTCTGCATCTTCTGCAGTATTCGTGTCTTGTGCGTGCTGACTGTCTTGACCGACAGATGGAGCACGGTGGCGATATCGGTCACACTCTTGCCATTCACGAGCAGATTGAATACCTCGAACTCTCTGTCAGAGAGTGATTTGTGGGGTAGTTTTTCGTGAGCCGGCATGGCTTCAATCGCCAGTTGCTCGGCGACTTCCATGCTGATGTAAGGACGCCCGCTGGCTACACGCCGTATCGCATTGACGAGCTGCGTGCCTGCGCCTTCTTTTGTCATGTAACCCATCGCGCCTGCGCGGATCGTCCGGGCGGCATACTCATCTTCCTCGTGCATGGTCAGCACCAAAATAGCCAGCTTTGGGGCTTCATCCTTGATCTGCCGTATCAGCTCCATGCCGCAGCGGCCCGGCATGGACAGATCCATCACCAGCACATCGAACGGTGTCTTGCGTACCAGTTGCACTGTCTCGAAGCCATCGGTGGCTTCTGCACAGATTTCAATATCTGGCGCGTTCTGAAGAATGTGTTTCAGACCCTCGCGCATGAGGGTGTGATCATCTGCGAGCACGACTCTGATCATGTGAGAGAGAACCGCAGTGTTTTGTCAAAAGAAATAAAGTGGACACCGACGCGCATGTCAGACAGCATCCAGACAGTGATTTGCAGAAATGAATCCGCAGAGGAATATCGTGTTCATGCTTTCTCCGTAGTAACAAATTGACAACACTCTGTCCTAATGTATCAGCTTTTCGCAAAGTGACCTAGATGATTTGAATCAAAAATTTGCGCGGAATCGAAGAGCTGTGCTTGGTTACTCGAATATTTTCTGCCTGGAATCTCTTTTCATTGGCCGTGGAAAAAACCTGAACCCCACGGAAGGCGGTGGGTCGCGCTACTGCTAGACTTCGGTTTTTAAAGAAACGGTTCTTCCAGGCATGAATATCCAACCCGGTGAGATAGGGCACATCATTCAACTGTCGATTGCCCCAGTATTTTTGTTGACCGGGGTCGGCACCAACATGCTGGTGCTGACCAATCGTCTGGCGCGCATCATTGATCGCACAAGAGCGTTGGAGGAGAAACTGGAAACAAAACCGGGAACTGGCAGGCCGCAGCTGCGGCCAGCAGTACTGGACGAACTGGACGTCTTGTTCAGCAGAGCACGCAAGATCAACCGCGCGATTTTTCTCTCGACATCCTGCGCATTGTTGATCTGTCTGGTGGTGGCGATCCTGTTCTTGGCTGATGCGATGGATCTGAAACTCGTGACACCTATCGCCAGCCTGTTTGTGCTCGCGATGGTGTCTTTAACGGGCAGCTTTGTTTACCTGCTCAGAGAAATTCTGCAGGCAACCGATTTTCAGGACAGGCAACGGCAGCGGGTGGTGCAGGGCGAAGAGGCCTAGGTACGGGCATTAGAACCCGGGGCGCTGCGTTGGTCAGATTGAGCGTAGTAACGCGCAGGTGGCGGCGAACAGCGCCTGTTCAGGATCGCCGAACGCATCACAGATGGTCAGATGATTGTAGCCGTCGAGCGGCACATCCTCCCTGTGATTGGGCCGCCAGCGTTCAATGATCAGGGCGTTCTGGCGCTTGAACTCATCGGATTCCAGACCGCCCACGCCTGTGATGAAGGGTGCAGCGTGAGATTGCGGCATCAGCGCCGGAGACAATCGTGGAATGCTGTCATCGGTCAGCTTCAGGTCGTCCGCCACAAAATCCACATGACGTATTACTTCCAGATCGGTCAGCGCAGAGAGCAGCACGCCGGCTTTCACCAAATTGCGCGGCAGATCCTCTGACCACACAGGCCACTGTGCCGCGAGCATCATCGCGGCCAGATGGCCACCCGCAGAATGGCCTGCAACCACGATACGCTCCCGATCGAATTCATATCGCGCGGCATTCCGGTATAACCAGGCCACTGCCCGCAGTTGTTGACGCGTGATCTCTTCGATGCTGGCTGCTGGGGCTAGCGTGTAATTCGTGAGTGCGACATTGAACCCCTCGCGCCGATAGCCGGGCACGATGAAGGTGAAATCCGATTTGTCCAGCGAGCGCCACCAGCCACCGTGGATGAACACCAGTAGCGGTGCATTGGCCTTATGCGCCGGATAAAAATCCAGCCGTTCGCCGGGAGAGCTGCCAAAGGGCAGATCGAGCAGGCCAGCATGCGTGCGTCGCACGAGCGCAGAGTCATCCTGCCATCGGGTGAAAATCTGCGGATGATCGGGTATGGAAGCGCGCGCATTGTACTGCTGGCTGTAGTACTGACGTTCTTGCTCTGCCTGCGGATCGGCTTTGCGGCGCATGACATCTCCCCGGGTGATGGTTTTTACTTTGCTTTTTATTTCAATAAGTGATCTGTGACGTGCTGCGACGTGAAGTGTAAAGCCTCTGACTGGCGGGTCAAGCAAACGCCTGATTGGTTTACGTTGACGTAAAGGTAAATCTTGCCTACACTGGCGGCGCTTTGGTGCTCGCCTGTCATTCTTGACGGGCGGTTAAACGGGAAACACGGAGCGCTGGCCGGATTGACTGCCGAGCCGCCGCCAACGTGTGCTGCCCCCGCAACGGTAAGCAAGCGCATGGATCGCCATGCAATCCGCCTCACGAGCCACTGTGCATGAATGCATGGGAAGGCAAAGCGGATCGCTTGTCAGCCCGGATACCGGCCAGAGCAGGTGGGAGTGACGAAACGGGGTGGTTTTCGTCGAGCCGTTGATCGTTCGATCGTCTGCTGCATTGATTGCGTGCAAAAGTGCGTTCGACTTCGCAGTTCGACCTTGCCTTTTCGTTGACGCATTCCTGTTTGATCTGCCTGCGGGGAAGCAGGTGGTGATCTTGAACGGTAAATAAAAAATGTACTCTCCTCTTTACGACCGAGGCGCTAGACTTTCGCTGCTCGCCTCTTTGCTGATGTCTTCTTTCCCTGTGTCGGCACAATCGGACGCCGCCACCAGCCTTCCACCTGTCGTGGTGACCGCGTCGCGGTTACCTCAATTGCAGAGCGAGACACTGCCTCACACCACGGTGATTACAGCGCAGCAGATCAAAGACAGTCAGGCAGTGGATTTGCCTTCGCTGCTTGCTCGCGAGGCGGGCCTGCAGATCACGCAAAATGGTGGTCCTGGAGCGGCAACGGGCATGTTCCTGCGTGGCGCAGATACGCGCCAGACGTTGGTGATGATCGACGGCGTGCCAATGACCAAACAGGATGCGACCGGCAGCGTGAGCATCGAGCATCTGATGCTCGATCAGATTGATCACATCGAGATCGTGCGCGGCAATGTCTCGAGTATCTACGGCTCTGGCGCCGTGGGCGGCGTGATCCAGATTTTCACCAAGGCGGGTAGGGGCGCTCAGGGTGCCTCTGCGACAGCGGAAGCCGGCTCGCGCGGCACGTATCGCTTGTCGGCGTCGACACGCGGCTCAGCGGAGGGTCTCAGCTACGGTCTGGCGGTGTCGGATTACGTCACCGACGGCTTTTCGGCGCTGAACACCCGCCAGATTCCGACAGCGAACCCGGACAAGGATGGCTACCGCAATCAGACGATCAACGGCTCGTTAGCCAAGACCTGGCGCGATGGCCAGGAGTTTGGGCTGCGCTTGAGTCATACGGTAGGTAACGCAGACTATGACGTCTCCGGCGGCAAAACCACAAAGCATGAGACACGCACCGAGGTGAATACCATTACCTTGTTCAGCCATAATCGCATCACAGAGGATTGGACATCACGACTGTCTTACTCTCAGTTTGGCGATGACAGTCTTAATCGTGTCACGGCAGCGTCTGCGAGTCGCGAGCGCTACCAGACCCGGACTCAGACAGCCGAATGGAGCAATGAAATCACGCTGTCGTCATCGTGGCGTGCGACAGCGGGTGCGAATCGCCAGTGGCAAAACTTCATCAGCGAACCCGCAGGGGCGCGTAGCGAGTACGAACGTGCGGCCTATAGCGTGTTTGGTGGATTGCAGGGGAATATCGATCGTCATCAATTCCAGTTGAATGCTCGTCATGACGAAACAGGCAACTTGTCTGCGGACTCTGGTTATGCAGGTTATGGTTATCAGCTAGATGATCGTCTGAAGCTGATCGCCAGCGTATCCAATGCGTTCAGCGCGCCACCGCTGGGCTATCTGTATGGTGCCTATGGCAATCCTGCGCTGAAACCCGAATATTCGCGCTCTGTCGAGGCGGGTATTCAGTACGCTGAGGGCCCGTCGATTGTTCGAGCAACGGTTTTTCAAACGCGCACCACCGATCAGTTTCAGTGGGTGACTACCGATTTTTTGACCTTTGATGGTGAGCTGAGAAATGTAAAGAAGACGCGTAATCAGGGTGTCGAGTTGAGCGCCGTACAGCATCTGTCTGATTGGGAGTTGCGTGCCAGTCTGACATTGCAGGAACCGGTTGATCTTGCGACAGATGAGCGGCTGATCCGCCGTCCTCGTGTGCTCGGATCGTTCGGTGCGGTGAATACTTTTGACAAATGGCGTGTTGGCGGTGACCTGTCATACACGGGCAGCCGCTATGACTATGACCTCGCTGGCACGACCACGTCCGCAGCTTACTGGCTGGCGAACCTCACAGCACGCTACCAGATCGACAAAAATCTGTCTGTCTTGGGTCGTATTCAGAATCTGTTCGATGAGAGCTACCAGACGGCTTGGGGCTACAACCAGCCACCTCGCGGTGTGTTTGTCGGCCTGAGCTGGCGTCAATAAAAAGACTCGTCGATGAGCGTCACTCCCCGCCAATTATTGCGAGAGCTGCTGTTGCTAACGATGGTGGCGGCGGGGGTCATGCTGCTGGCCGGGCTGTGCGGCGGTAATGGCTGCTTCATTCCCTCTTCATCAGCCGATGTGTTCTGGCAGCTGCGCGTGCCGCGTGCACTGTCAGCTTTTGCGGTCGGCGGATCGCTGGCGCTGTCTGGCGCGCTGATGCAGCTATTGCTGCGTAATCCGCTGGCCGATCCCTACGTGTTAGGCGTGTCTGGTGGTGCAGCAGCGGGCGCGCTGGCGGCTGGCTGGCTGGTCCCGGCTTCGCTTGCGCTGTATGGTTTGCACATCGGCGCACTGGCCGGTTCGTTGGGGGCCATCGGACTGCTGTTCGGTCTGGCGCATCCTGCTCTCACCGGTGCTTCGTCGGTCTCTGTGAATATCTACACGGGTGTGCGCTTGATTCTTACAGGCGTGATGATCTCGGCGGGCTTTGGTGCGCTGATCAGTCTGCTGCTGTCGCTGTCCGACGATACTGGACTGCGCGGCGCGATGTTCTGGCTGATGGGCGATCTGGATACGACGGAACTGATGTGGCCCGTGTGGCTGGTGCTGTTGTTATCGCTCGCCTGGTCTTTTCGCCATGCGAGTGCACTCAATGTGCTGTCCCATGGGGATCTCACCGCGTATCTGCTGGGGCTGCCGGTAAAGCGCTTGCGCATGGCAGCCCTGCTGGTGGCATCGGTGACGGCAGCTGCTGCAGTCTCGGTGGCGGGTGCCATTGGGTTTGTCGGGCTGGTGGTGCCGCATGCGCTACGTCTGCTGCTGGGTAATGATCAGCGGCGCTTGCTGCCTGCATCCGTGCTAGCCGGCGGCGCAGCGCTTTGTCTGGCAGATCTCGCTGCGCGCAGCGTGATGGCGCCTGTGCAGTTGCCAGTGGGTGTGATCACTGCCATGGTGGGTGTACCGGTGTTCCTGATCTTGCTGGCACGGAGTCGATGATGCTATCCACGCGTCAGCTATCGGTCGCTGCAGGTCATCGCGCACTCGTTGATAAGCTGGACTGGCAAGTCCGCAAAGGTGAGCTGTGGTGCGTGCTAGGCCGCAATGGATCGGGCAAGACCACCTTGCTGCATACGCTGGCCGGTGTGCTCAGTCCCGCTGCGGGCGAGGTGCGACTTCAGAATGTGCTGGTGACGGCAATCGAGCCGGCGGCGCTGGCTCGTCTGCGTGGACTGATGCCGCAAGTACAGTCCGATGCGTTTCAGGATTCGGTGTTCAATGCGGTGGCGATCGCGCGCGTGCCGCATCGGCTGGGTGCGAGTTGGGACACATCAGAGGATATCGACGCGGTCGGGGGAGCGCTCGCGCGAGTGGGCTTGCGAAATCGCATGGCAGACGATGTGACGCATCTGTCAGGCGGCGAGCGTCAACGCGTCGCGCTGGCGGCGCTGATGGTGCAGTCGCCGGACCTGATGCTACTGGATGAACCAGTCGCGCATCAAGATGTAGGGCATCAGCTGGAGGTGATGCGACTGCTGCGTGAGCTGTCTGAAACTCATGCGGTCGTGGTCAGCTGTCACGATATCAACCTGGCGGTGCGCTTCGCCACGCATGTGCTGCTGCTGGGCGATCAGGTGCACTGGCAGGGGAGTGTTGAACAGGTGCTGGACGAGGACAGGTTGTCTCGGGCTTTTGCTTGTCAGTTCAGCCGCGACGGGCTGTTCTGGGTCGCGCATTGAGTCATTCTTTTTGCAACGACATCAAGCGATCTGCCGGGCCTTATTTGGGCCATAACACCATTTGTGTACAGCGGAACAAGGCGATCGTCTTGCCTCCCGCGGTCACAGTAGCATCCCACACTTGCGTATTCTTGCCTCGATGTACGGGCGTCGCCCGACATTCGACGCGGCCCTCGCGCGCGGTGCCGAGATGATTGCTCTTGAGCTCAATGGTTGTGAAACTGCTCGCGCCCTCGGGTAGATTCATCATGCAGCCGTAGCCGCAGGCAGAATCAGCCAGCATGATGATCGAGGCTGCATGCAGATAGCCGTTGGGCGCCAGATGGTGTGGCTGAACATCGAAGGCCGCACTCAATCCCTCTTTATCTGCCGAGATAATCTCGAAGCCCAGCAGGTCAGACAAGGTACCCTCATGCCGTTTGGTGAACGGGGCGGTAGGTGGCAGGTTCATGAGTTTGTTTGGTGTGCGTAGCAAAGCTTTATTCTTGCACAATAGGTGGTGCGCAGCGGTTTAACGACCCCGCTCAATGCGCATACAGCCGCTTGCGCGCTGTCTCGATGCGCTCACAAAGCTGGGTAGTACCCTCGAGGATGCGCGGGCCGGCGCGGTTCATCAGTGTGCCATTCACGCTGAGAATGTTGTCATGCTTGACCGAGGTCATCTGCGACAAGCTGCGCCAGCGATCGGCCCCTGGGCTGCGCTCGTCGGTCAGCAGAATGGCATCCGGATCGGCTGCGACGACGGCCTCTGTGCTGACGGTGGGTGCGAGCTGTGGAATATCGGCAAAGATGTTTATCGCGCCACACAGTTTCAGCGCATCGCTCACCATGTGTTTTCCATTCAGCGTCATCAGTGGTGATGACCAAATCTGGTAGAACACAGTGATTTTTTTGCGTCCTTTGTACTGCTCGCGCAGTTCATGCCACTGCTTTCTGAAGGACGCTGCAGCGACTTTGCCTTCGGGGCTGCCTGCCAGCATGCCGAAGCGTTCCAGTGAGCGTGCGATATCGTCAAGGTTGCGCGGCTCGCTCTCGAAGACTGTCAGGCCCAGCTTGCGCAGGCGGGCGACCTGACGTGCGCTACTGCCGCTTTTCCAGGCAATGACCAGATCGGGTTTGAGATCAATGATGCGCTCCAGATCGAGGCGTGCGCCGTCAGCGACGATGGGCAGTTTTTCGGCGGCAGGCGGGTAGTCGCTCCACGCAGACACGCCGACGATTGCCGCACCTGCGCCGGCGGCATACAGTAACTCGGTGATGTTCGGTGCAAGACTGATGATGCGCGATGCGGGCACAGAGAGCGAGATACGGTGGCCGCCGTCGTCAACGACGTCAATGATCGACGCTGCCATTGCGAGGGAAGCATTGCAGAGGAGGAAGGCGAGCAGGACTGCGACCTGCATGGCAGCTTTGCCTGGCCGGACTGGCATCAAATTTCCAGATTGTCGATCAGCCGGGTGATCCCCAGTTTGGCGGCAGCCAAAACGACCAGTGGCTCTTTCTGAGCGAGATCGCCGGCGGTGGGTGGCTGCAGGTCGATGCGTTTTCTGATCGATACATAGTCCGGCTTCCAGCCGCGCGCCGCCAGTTTGTTCATTGATGTTTTTTCAATGAGCGAGACATCGAGGTTGCCGCCTCGGACAGCCTCGGCCACGCCTTGCAGCTCTTGATACAGTGCTGGCGCCTCCGCGCGCTCAGTATCAGAGAGATAGCTGTTGCGCGATGAAAGCGCGAGACCATCCTCGGCGCGATAAGTCTCGGCGGCGATGATCTCGGTAGGAAGCGCGAATTGTCTTGCCATATTCCGGATGATCATCAGCTGCTGGTAATCTTTTTTGCCGAATACGGCCACGCCCGGCTGCACGCAAGAGAAGAGCTTCAGCACGACCGTCGTCACGCCAGTGAAAAACCCCGGCCTGAATTCGCCTTCCAGTGTGTTGCCAAGATCAGAGGGAGGTTGCACCCGGAATTCCTGAGGTTCTGGGTACAGATCTTTTTCGGTTGGCGCAAACAGCACATAGACGCCTTCTTTTTCGAGCTTTTCGACGTCGGCGGCAAAGGTGCGCGGATATTTGTCAAAATCTTCGTTCGGTCCGAATTGCAAACGGTTGACGAAGATGGAGGCCACCACGGGATCGCCATGCTTGCGCGCGAGCCGCATCAGCGACAAATGGCCATCGTGCAGATTACCCATCGTCGGCACGAAGGCGGTGCGGAGCTGGCCGCGCAACTGGTCTCGCAGCTCGGCAATCGAGGAGATGATTTTCATGAAATTCTCGGGGGAGTCGGTGCCAGCGTCGTCATTGCCGTGCTGGCAGTTATTGTGGCGGATAAGGTTAAAAACCTCGCGGTCATGCAATCGCGGCGGGTTGAAGTCGGCCTTTCATATCGCTGCAAGGAGCTGCGCCTTAGCTGGGCGAGTAGGCGAGCCGCACATAGATGGGCGCGAAGGCTTCTGCCTGAGTGATCTCGATCAGGGTTTCCTTGGCCAGTTCCAGCAGGGCGAGGAAGTTCACGACCACCACGGGCACCCCGCGGGAGGGGTCGAACAGTTCGTGGAACTCGACGAACTTTGCCGACTGCAGTCGGCGCAGGATGGTCGTCATGTGCTCGCGCACTGACAGTTCTTCACGGGTGATCGTATGCCTTGCGGTCAGCTTGGCTCGGCGAACGATATCGTTCCATGCGGTTTGCAGATCGAGCACGTTCACATCCGGGAAACGAGTGATCACGGTCTGATCAACATGGATCTGTGTACGCACGAAATCTCGACCCAGCTGCGGCAGCGTGTCGAGCTGAAAAGCCGCCAGCTTGATTTGTTCGTATTCCAGCAGGCGCCGCACCAGTTCGGCGCGCGGATCGGACGGTTCCTCGATGCCCTCGACTTTTTTCGTCGGCAGCAGCATGCGTGACTTGATCTCGATCAGCATCGCGGCCATCAACAGGTAGTCTGCTGCCAGCTCGAGATTGCGTTGACGAATCTGCTCAATGTAGTCGAGATATTGATGCGTGACCTGAGCCATCGGAATATCAAGAATATTGAAGTTCTGCTTGCGGATCAGATACAGCAGCAGATCGAGTGGACCTTCGAAAGCTTCGAGAAATATCTCCAGCGCATCCGGCGGAATGTAGAGGTCATTCGGCAGCTTGAACAGCGGCTCGCCGTACAGCTTGGCAAAGGCCATGCCGTCGACGACTTCGGGGGTGCTGTCAACGACAGTTTCGGCGCTGGTGTTCACGGTGTTCAGTATCCGCTGGGTAGGTGATCGGGCCTGGTGGCTCGTTGGGGGGTGACCGCTTAATGGCTCTGATACACGTAGGCCTGCTGCATGACGCGTGATTCACGGGCGCGACGCATGCTGTCTAAATCTTGAGGTTCTTTGTCCCATAGCCGCGAGCGGCCCGCGAGCTGGCCTTCTTCGATACGGGGGTTCTTTGCCTTCATATCGCTAAGGAACTGGGTAAATTCTGATACATAGCCGCTTTTTTTCTTGAACAGGTTCATGGATTTCGCTGCAAGATTGAAAACAAAGGAGATCGGGTTCGCTATTTTACCCCGCGCGAGGCGGGGATTCGTTGCGCCGCAAGGGCTTTTTAGCGGATGCGCATGCCCGGTTCTGCGCCTGGCCAGGGCTCTAGAACGTACAGTCCGGGATGGGCTTTTTCATCGGCCGCTGACGCTGCCAGCACCATGCCCTCGGAGACGCCGAACTTCATCTTTCGTGGCGCGAGGTTGGCCACCAGCACGGTCAGCTTGCCCTTCAGATCTTCCGGCTGGTAAGCGGACTTGATGCCCGAGAAGACATTGCGCATGCGACCTTCGCCAACATCCAGCGTCAGGCGCAGCAGTTTGTCCGAACCTTCAACGACCTCGCAATCAACAATCTTCGCAATGCGTAGGTCGACTTTCGCAAAATCGTCGATCTTGATCTCGTCGGCCAGTGGCTCGATCTGGGTGGCAGACGGCACGGGCGCTTCGGCAGCAGGTTCAAAGAGTTTGTCCAGCATCGCAGGCTCCACACGCGTCATCAGGTGCGCATAAGGGTTGACAGCATGCTGGTGTGGCATCGCGATGTTCACGTCCGTCCATGACATCGGTGTGAGGTTCAGCAGCTGTTCCACCTGAGTCGCCAGAGCAGGCAGCACCGGCTTCAGATAGATGGAAAGAATACGGAAAGCTTCCAACAACCGGCTGCAGACTTCCTGTAGCCGAGGGTTGTTGGCGGGGTCTTTTGCGAGTTCCCAGGGTTTGTTCGCATCGACATAGGCGTTCACGGCATCGGCTTGTTCCATCACCACCCGCAACGCCTTGCCGTACTCACGCGCCTCGTACAGTTCGGCGACGTCGGTGCCGGCAGCCCGCAATGCAGAGAGAAAGGCATCAGGCTCAGTCGCCCAGTCCATCGCTAGTTTGCCGTCAAATTTTTTGGCGATAAAACCTGCCGCGCGGCTGGCAATGTTGATGTATTTGCCGACCAGATCGCTGTTGACCCGTGCAATAAAATCTTCAGGATTGAAGTCCACATCCTCGACGCGCGCGTTCAGCTTGGCAGCGATGTAGTAGCGTAGCCACTCGGGATTCATGCCGATATCAAGGTAACGCAGCGGAGAAATACCCGTGCCGCGCGACTTGGACATTTTTTCGCCGCTGACCGTGATGAAGCCGTGCACGAACACATTGTTTGGCACTTTCAGGCCAGCAAAGTGCAGCATGGCGGGCCAGAACAGCGTATGAAAGTAGGTGATGTCCTTGCCGATGAAGTGGTACTGCTCGGTCGAGGGATCCGCCATGAAGGCATCAAAATCTCGCCCGGTTTTGTTGAAATAGTTTTTCAGCGAGGCTAGATAACCAATCGGCGCATCCAGCCACACGTAAAAATACTTGCCCGGTGCATCAGGAATCTCGATGCCGAAATAGGGTGCATCACGGCTGATGTCCCAGTCGCCAAGACCGGAATCGCTCTCCAGCCATTCCCGTGCCTTGTTCGCCACTTCGGGCTGCAGCCGCGACGGATCGAGTGCCCAGTCGCGCAGGAATTGACCGCACTTGGGATCGGACAACTGGAAGAAGTAGTGCTCGGAGGATTTCATCACTGGCGCGGCCCCAGTGAGTGTCGAGTAAGGGTTCTTCAACTCGGTCGGCGCATAGACCGCGCTGCAGACTTCGCAGGAATCACCATACTGATCTTTTGCGCCACATTTCGGACATTCGCCCTTGATGTACCTGTCAGGCAGGAACATGTTCTTGAGGGGATCATAAAACTGCTCGATCGTGCGCGTAGTAATCAGTTTTGCCTGATCGCGCAGACGACGATAGATATCCTGAGACAGCTGATGGTTTTCTTCGCCATCGGTCGAGTGCCAGTTGTCAAATCCGATGTGAAAACCGTCAAGATACTGCTTGCGGCCAGCGGCAATCTGAGCAACAAATTCCTGCGGCGTGACGCCTGCCTTCTCGGCAGCGATCATGATAGGTGCACCGTGCGCATCGTCGGCACACACAAAATGCACCTCATGACCACGCATGCGCATGAAACGCACCCAGATATCTGCCTGGATGTATTCCATGATGTGGCCGATGTGGAACGCACCGTTCGCGTACGGCAGGGCCGTGGTGACGAACAGCTTGCGGGGGCTTGCGCTGGAGGGGGCGGCGCTCATGAGTGTTTTGGCTTGGTAAAACAAAAGCGGGATTTTATCAGTGCGGCCTTGCCCACGTGCCAGCCGCTAAAATAGTGGTTTTTCATGCTCGCCAGGGCTCTCTCTCCAATCTCATGACTGTACGCACCCGTTTTGCACCCAGCCCCACCGGATACCTTCACCTGGGCGGCGCCCGCACGGCGCTCTTTGCCTGGGCGTATGCGCGCCGCTTTGGCGGCACCTTCATACTGCGCATTGAGGATACGGATCTGGAGCGATCCACGCCCGAAGCGGTGCAAGCCATTCTGGACGGCATGCAGTGGCTGGGTCTGAGCCACGACGAGGGACCGTTCTATCAGATGAAGCGCATGGATCGCTATCGCGAAGTCATTGCGCACATGCTGGTGGAGGGCACCGCTTACCACTGCTATTGCTCGCCGGAAGAGGTCGAGGCAATGCGCGAGCGCCAGCGCGCTGCGGGCGAGAAGCCCCGCTATGACGGTACCTGGCGCCCGGAATCGGGCAAGATCCTGCCGCCCGTTCCTGAGGGAAGAAAGCCCGTGGTACGGTTTAAGAACCCACTGGATGGCGAGGTCAGCTGGGAGGATGCAGTCAAAGGACGCATCACCATCTCTAACCGCGAGCTGGATGATCTGGTGATCGCGCGCCCGGATGGCACACCGACCTACAATTTTTGCGTGGTAGTCGACGATTGGGACATGCAAATCACGCATGTGATTCGAGGTGACGATCATGTGAACAACACGCCGCGACAGATCAATATTCTGAAGGCGCTGGGTGGGCAGCTTCCGATCTACGGTCATGTACCGATGATCCTCGGCGCCGATGGAGACAAGCTCTCCAAGCGTCATGGCGCGGTCAGCGTGATGGAGTATCCGGCCCAGGGCTACTTGCCAGAGGCGATGCTGAATTATCTGGCGAGACTGGGTTGGAGTCACGGCGACGATGAGATCTTCTCGATGGAACAATTCTGTGGCTGGTTCGATCTGGATCATCTGACCAAGTCGCCAGCGCAGTTCAATCCCGAGAAGCTGGCATGGCTCAATAATCACTACATCAAGCAAGCCGACAATCAGCGTTTAGCTGAGTTATCCATGCCAGAACTCGAACGTGATGGCGCGATGTTTGAAGGCGCCCCGCCACTGGTCGACGTCATTGCGCTGCTGAAGGACCGAGCGAACACCGTCAACGAATTGGCTGATGCTGCGATGCTGTTTTATCGCGAGCCCAAGCCCGATCCCACATTGCTCGCACAGCACCTGACTGATGCCGCGCGCGCGGCACTTGCGCAGTTTGCGGAAGCGGCGGTATCGATAGATTGGAGCAAGGAGTCGATCGCGGCGCTGATGAAGCAGGTGCTCGCCGACCATCAGATGAAAATGCCGCAGCTGGCCATGCCGCTGCGTCTCGCAGTGACCGGACAGCTGCAGACGCCGTCGGTCGACGCTGTGCTGGCGCTGTTTGGTCGCAAGGCCGTGCTCGAGCGGATACGACGATATCTTTAAAAAAAATGCAAGAGGTCAGCGGTTCGATCCCGCTTACCTCCACCACCTGGCTGACACCGAGTGCAGCTGCGGTAATCAATAGGTCGGTAGTAAGGACAGATCATCGTCCCCATCGTCTAGAGGCCTAGGACATCACCCTTTCACGGTGAGTACCGGGGTTCGAATCCCCGTGGGGACGCCAAATAAAAAAGGCCGGCATCGACAGATGCCGGCCTTTTTGCTTTTCATTCGCCCCTGGCTGGAATGAAGCACCGATCACCAATCGCATTGTCACAAGCCCTGTCTCTCACACGAAGCGACTTCTACTTTGCGAACACAATTCGAGAGACTTTTGCGATGTCGGTGAGTGATGGGTCGACCGCTGCTCAGTATTGTTTTGGTACGAGTGAAAAGATATGCGCAGCTATCGGTTTGTCATGAATGCGCAGGCGATTACGCGCCACACATTCGTGCAGGGCGCCGGACTTTACTGCTACACCCTCACTGGCCACATTGCCAACAGCGACTACGATTTCGACACGATGCAACCCAAGTTCGTGGAATGCATGGGCAGAGAGTGCTTGAACACATCGGGATGCGACGCCCTGCCGCTGCCGTGATTGGCGTACCCAGTAACCGAGGTTACAAAGCTTGTGTTGCTGCCTGATTTCAGTGAGGCCTGCACCCCCAAGAAATTGCCCAGAGTTTTCGCAAAAAACACCGAACTCGAATGCGGTGCCTTTATGTCGTTCGGTGCGGCAGGCAGCAAACCAATCGAGAGCATGTCTGGCCGTGTAATCACTTGAACACCATGGCATCCACTCGCTCACTGATTCGACAGATTCAAGAACCGCAGAGGTGAAATTCTCCGCGTCTGAGTCAGAAAATGGTCTGAGAATCGGGCCAGAAAAGGAAATTGCTGGCAATTCCATGAGATGTACCAAAGGTTTGAGTGCGCCACGGTGAAACCATCGGTTACTACATCCCAACCCGAGACAAAACTGGCGCGGATGATCTGAAAGCCCTTCGGGCGGCCGCCGAAAAGCTGGATAGGCTGCTGCAGGCGTCTGGAGTCGAGCCGGACGAGATCGTTGAAGAGTATCAAGGAAATCAATCCACCACGCGCTTAAAACTAGGCTGGCTTGCTGGCGATTGATGAAGACGCTGTCCCAAGTGTTTTCCACGGGCGCGATGATTCGCTCATTGCCGATTGCCCTGACGCTCACTCGCTTTACTCCTTCTGGCAGACGGACTTCTGCCGGTAGCCTGACGGCTTGGGTACGGTTGTTGATGAAAACGGTAGAAATCGCCATCTGCCGGCTCTCCTTAGAAAGCGTATATGGCAGGGTATATCCCGATTCCCGCCCATGTTAAAAGCTCTTTCTTTTGCTTAAATAAAAAATTTCTTTTATGAATCAATGGTTTATAGAAAGTAGGCGCTTGATTGATAGGGTACCTAAGCGTACCCAAATTAGGGTGTGTGATGAACTCTTAGGAAGTTGGAATCCGTGAATTCCTTAGTCAGCTGACGCATTACCTGCTGGAAGTCGGTCAGCCCCTCATCATGACCCGGCGCGGCGAGACCATCGTTTTTTTGTGGGCCTCTGAAGTGAATCCTGGGAGCAGGTCACCACGCCCCGGAAGCTAAATAACGCCAACGCATGATCGAGGTTGTTCGCAGAAAGCCTGCGCGCTCGTACATTCCGAGGAGGTATGATTTGGATTCACCCGGCGCATGGTATCGAAAGACCCATGAGTAGTCCTCATTAGTCCCGTCTATTCGGGCACCATCGATTACGCATTTCCCATGAAACTCTACATCGCAACCCCCAGCCCCTTCGCCCGAAAAGCCCGCGTCGCGCTGCTGGAAAAACAAGTTCCGCACGACGTCGTGATCGACAATCCATGGCAGCCAGGAAGTCAAATCAAAGAGCTCAACCCTCTGGCGAAAATACCAACACTGGTGCTAGATGATGGCCGGATCCTGCATGATTCCAAAGTCATCTTCGAGTATCTGGAGCTTGAGACACCCGGACATCTGCCAGAAAACAAGCACGACAAGATCATCCATCGGCTTACCGAAGTTGTGGCAGATGGTATTTGCGATGCGGTGGTGATGACCTTTTTAGAAAACCAGCGACCCGAGGTGTCTCGCAGTCAATTTTGGCTTAGTCGACAAGCAGACAAAATTCGCGCAGGGGTACACGAGCTGGAGCAGCAACTGCTGCCCTCGGGTAGCTTTACGGTATTGGAGTTCGGACTCGCCGAGATCGCAACCGGTTGCATGCTGGGCTATCTCGATCTCCGCTACCCCAGCTACGACTGGCGCTCGGATGCGCCGCATTTGCTGAAGCTCTACGAGCGACTGATGCAACGCGCCTCGTTCCAGCAGACCATTCCTGCAGCTCAGGACGTGCCGGTGAATCAGTAATCTGCAGACCTTGACCACGCTGCGGACATGCGAGTTCGCTGCCGTCCAGCCTGGTGGCTACTTGATCTGAATCGGCGTAGGCGGTATTGGCTCAAAATTATTCGGCCGTACCTTTGCGCATTTGCCCTTGAACAGAGGGTGACCTTTGCGCGTCTTTTTCTCCAGCGCGGTAATCAGAATTTCGCTGCTGGGCCGATTGTAGTAGAAATCGATGATGTCGATGTAATCGTCCATCATCATCTGTTTATACGGAATCGAAGCTTTGACCGCGTAGTCGGTGACGGATGCCTTGAACTGCAGCCGTCCCACCAGTGGCAGGTCGAAGCGGGTGATGCCAGTCTCATCATCTGCATCAATGGTCATCATGTCAAAGTCGGTCGGATCCGGGTTTTCCGGTCGCCAGCTGCTGTAGAGCGGCGCCCAGCCTCGGCACAAGAAGCGCAGCTGCGCTGCCTGCGCATCCAAGGCGCTCAACGCAGCGAAGAGCACGAGTATCAGACGCAGCATTGTTCGTCGCATAACCGGAATTCTCATGGTTTTCCCGAGGAAGATGTCGCGAATTATAGGACCAGTTCGTCGTTTGGATGAGTCATGGCGCAGAAGCGCTGATTGAATAAATCCAGTAACTTTCGCCGCCAGCTCGCTCAGGCCAAGCCATCGACTTTACTGGAGCTCTTGTCGCACCGCTGCACGGACTCGCCATAGAACGTGGAATGATTCAGCGTCTGCCTATCTGCCAACCAGCATTGCCAGTGGCCAGCGTACACTGCGCTTGAATGACGCATCGCCCCAGCAGGGCGCGAGCCGTGCGACCACCTCGTTTACCGCATCCCTGCCTGTGTTCTCAGCGTGGCGCGCAGAGGCCGACCAGCTGCGCAGATAGCCTGCCAGATGCGGCAGCGTCCAGTCGGCTTGCATCTCTAGCGTGGGTGGCTCGATTCGCTGAAAAGGGAAAGGCAGTTCGCGATAGCCGGTCTCTACATGATGACGCTCAGCGGGCCAGTAGGGGCCGATCACGCGGTGATAAAAATCCTCAAGCACAGCGTTCACCTCGTCGCCATCGACCGCCATCACGCCATAGCTCCACGCTGCAACGATGCCGCCAGGTTTCAGTACGCGTCGGACTTCAGCGTAGAAACGATCCAGATCGAACCAGTGCAGCGCCTGCGCAACCGTCACGATATCAGCAGAATGATCCGGCAGTCCGCTGGACTCGGCCAGCGCAGCCCGGTATTCAATGCGTGGATGTGGGATGGCCTGCACCAGCTGCTCTGCGCTCATGTCCGTGGCCAGCACCTGCTCGAAATGCGTTGTGAGTGCAATCGATGCCTGCCCGGAGCCAGCGCCACAGTCCCAGGCCAGTGTGTGATCAGCGCATTGGGATGCCAGCCACACGAACAATGCCGCTGGGTAGATTGGTCGGTGGCTGGCGTAATGATTCGCGACCCGGCCGAAATGATCGGTCGCCATCGATTTACAGACGAATCAGTACCTTGGCATTCGCGCCGCGCTCGACCTGCTGGTGTGCGGCGGCAATGTCGTCGAGCGAGTAGATCGCGGTGGGCGGATGCGCCAGCGTCGGGTCGGCGAGTATGGCTTGCACGCTGTCGATCACTTGTCGCATCTCAGCAGGGGGCAGCTTGTAGACGATGAAGCAGTAGACGCTGACAAAGCCAAGGATCATCGGGCCAAAGGGCATGCTGAATTGCGGCTGGTTCGACCCATAGACGACCGCCTTGCCCTGGAAGCGAAGCAGTTGCCCGTACAGAGGCGCATGGCTTGCTGCGTCGAGGTCAATGATGGCGTCGGCGCCTTGATGCTGCGTGAGCGCCTGTACACGTTCGACCACATTCTCGGTTTTGTAGTTGATGGCATCCGAAGCGCCCAGCTGGCTCGCCAGTGCTGCTTTGTCGTCATTGCTGACGATGGCGATCACGCGCGCGCCGGCCCGTAAGGCGAGCTGCGTCACGTAAAAACCCACACTGCCCGCAGCGCCCGGCACCAGCACGGTTTTGCCCAATAGTGATCCACAGGCCTGAACCGCATGCATGGCTGTCATCAGCGGTATGCCGATGGAGGCGCCGACTTCAAACGATACGGAATCAGGCAAGGGAACGCACTGCGGCGAGGGCAGGGTGATGAATTCAGCGGCTGTGCCATACGGGCGTTCCCACTGGCCGTTGTAGGTCCATACGCGCTGGCCGATGCGCGACTTGTCGACACCTTCACCCACGGCATCGATCACACCTGCGCCGTCGCTGTGCGGCGTCACCTCCGGAAAGCCGCTCGCTCGCGCGGCCAAGCCGGAGCGCGATTTGACATCGGACGGATTGACGCCGCTGAAGGCCAGCTTGACGCGTACTTCTCCCGCCGACACCTTGGGCTCGGGCCTGTCGATGATTCTGAGCACCTCGGCCGCTGGACCGCGGCTGGTGTAGATCGCTGTTCGCATCGCTGATCTCCTTGGCTATGAATGAATATTTTGTATTTTGCGCAACATTATCGGCATGATTTCGGGCAGAGCGGCGCATTCTAAAGCAGTAGCTAATAGCAAAGCAGTAAAAAAACTGCTTATATGCTAGGCAACAAGGCGACACAGGCTGCCTCTGTTAAACTTGACGATCTGCTCAGGGCGACTTCGCCCGGCCATCCGGGCGAAGTCGCCTTTTCTCATTTTTCAGGATTTGCCATGCCAGGTTTGCTGCCCAACGTCGATCCCGACGGACTGCTTGAATTCTCGGTGGTCTACACCGATCGCTCCTTGAATCACATGTCCAAAGCTTTTATGGGCGTGATCAATGACATCTCTGGCATCCTCAAAGAGGTTTACAACGCAAGATCGGCCATTGTCGTTCCAGGCAGCGGCACCTATGGAATGGAAGCGGTCGCACGCCAGTTTGCTACAAACAACAAGTGCCTAGTCATCCGCAACGGCTGGTTCAGCTATCGCTGGACCCAGATTTTCGAGATGGGCCACATCTCGAATCAGCTCCACGTGATTCAGGGCCGCCAGCCGGCAGAAGGTTTCGAGGGCGCCTATGCACCCCCCCCAGTCGAGGAAGTCACCGCGTGGATCCGCGAGAATAAGCCTGCGGTCGTGTTCGCGCCGCATGTCGAGACCTCGGCCGGCATGATCCTGCCGAATGATTATCTGCGGGCGATCGGCGAAGCAGTGCAAGCGGTGGATGGCTTGTTCGTCCTCGATTGCATCGCCTCCGGCGCGATGTGGGTTGACATGGTGGCGTCCAAGGTAGATGTCATCGTCAGTGCACCGCAAAAAGGCTGGAGCAGCTCACCGTGCTGCGCACTGATCGCAATGAGCGAGCGCGCTCGTCAGAAGATCGAGTCGACGACGAGCACCAGCTACTCCTGCGATCTGAAAAAATGGCTGCAGGTCGTCGAGACCTATGAAAAAGGATCCCATATCTACCACACCACGATGCCAACAGATTCGCTGCGTGTGCTGCGCGATACCATGAAAGAGACACGAGCCATCGGTTTTGCGCAATTGAAAAAAGCGCAGGAAGATCTCGGCGCGAGAGTGCGGAAGCTTCTCGAATCGAAAGGTTTCAAGAGCGTCGCAGCGCCGGGTTATCAGGCGCCTTGCGTGGTGGTCAGCTACACCACCGACCCCGAGATTCAGAATGGCAAAAAATTCATGGAAGTGGGTCTGCAGACGGCAGCCGGCGTACCCTTGCAAGTCGGCGAGCGCAGCGATTTCCGCACTTTCCGGCTTGGTCTGTTTGGTCTGGAAAAGCTCACGCATGTCGACCGCGCAATCGAGCACTTGTCCGAGGCTTTGGACAAGATCACTGAGCCAGCGATGGCGAAGTAAGCCATCTCACGGAACGCAAAGGCCGCCGTGGTGTGATCACGGCGGCCTTTTTTTTGCAGGAGTGATATCAGACCGGTATTAGACCTTCACACGGAAGGGATTGAAATCCGTTCCGATATCTAGATAGTCTTCTTCTTCCTTGCGCTTGAGCCAGCCGACGACCTGGTAGGTGACCGGAGTCATGACCACTTCCCAGCCAGTCTTGAGGAAATACTGAGCGATAGCGACAGAGATCACTTGTTCGGTCGGCCAGATCGCATAAAAAGCCATCATGTAGAACAGCGATGAATCGATCGCCTCGCCCACCGCGGTCGAGCCGATGGTACGCATCCACAGGAAGCGCCCGCCCGACCAGATCTTCATCTTTGCCATCACGTAGGCATTGGCGAGACTGCCGGCCCAGAATGCGGTGATTGATGCGACAATAATCCGCCAGGTATTACCGAACACCGTCTCGAGCCCTCGCTGATAGCTGACCATGTACTCATTGCTGGCCGGGGTCAGCGACACGACCACGAGCGACATAATGGCGGCGAACACCAGTGCCGCAAAACCCGCCCACACCGCGCGGCGATCATGCGCGTAACCGTAGACTTCGGTGAGTATGTCACCGAACAGGTAAGAGATCGGGAAGAAGAGTATGCCCGCGCCGTAGGTTACTTCGCCCAGCACCGGCAGTGTTATCACGGCTGCCTTGCCCGCGCCGATCACATTAGAGCAAAGCAGTACGGTGACGAATGCCGCCAGCAGCAGATCATAGTATCGGTAGCGTCGGGCGGGCTGGCTGGACATGGATGAGTTGACCGGGATGCTTAATCTTTGGGTTTAAGTGTGCAGCGTCCACGCTCTGAGAAAAGCCTGGGCTTGTAGTAGCCGAAGGATTTCGGATCGGCGAGTTTGATATCTTCTTGGGTCAGATACCGACCTTTATTGGTCACATATTCATTCGCCAGAAGAAAATTACCGCTATCCAGCTCGATCTTGTAGAAATACTGCTCAATGAAACGACTATCGGTACGCGTCAGGTCTTCGTGCGCAATGATCTTGTTCTCTTCCCATTTGTCGACCGCGACTGGCACCGGCTTGTCCTTGCCTGAGTCACGGCGCGAGACTTGCTGAGTGCGCTCATCAATCACAAAAATGAAGTTGCACAGGTTCGGATATTCGCGACAGACAAAGTCATTGCCTCGTAATTTGGGAATGGTGCACTGATACGCTGCAGCCTCCGCAGGGAGGGTGCAGAGAGGGCCCAGCAATAGGGCCAGCAACAGGGCCAGTGATGGCGAGGAGGAGCGGGGCTGTATGGCGGTCATTTCGTTGGCCTATCAGTCGTCGCGTTCAGTTAGTGGGATGGATTATAAAGTACCTGTCAGCTTAGCTGCAGGTTTAGGTGTGTTCAGGTTCAGCTGGCCGGCAGCTCGACCTCGAAGTGCGTGCCTTCACCTTCACGACTCTGAAAGCGGATGTCGCCACGGTGCGCATTGATCACGGTGCGCGACAGCCACAAACCGACTCCCATGCCCTGTGCCTTGTTGGTCTTGAACAGTTCAAATACCGAGGGCTTCAAATCTTCTGGTATGCCGACGCCATTGTCCGTGACATGCAGCATCAACCGCCCGTCGACATTCTCAGTGCGTACGCCAATGGTTTTCTGGTCGATTTGAATGAGCATGAGCGCATCCAGCGCATTGTTCAGCAGATTGAGTATGACTTGCTGAAGCTGGGTGGAATCCCCTTGCAGGCTGAGCTCGCTCTCCAATCTGGAATGAATGGTCACGTTTTCATGGAGTGCACGAGGTTCCACCAGGGCCAGCGTATCTCTCACTAGCTCGTCGAGGTAGATCAGCCCATGATCCTTGTTCGAATGCTCGAACATGTTGCGCAGCTTGGTGATGATATTGGCCGCACGCCGATTGTCCATGATGACCGAGTCCAGGAATTTGCGCGCACCTTGCACATCAACCTCGGGGTCGTTCAGCTTGCGCTCGACCAGCTGCGCATTGAGACGAATCGCGCACAAGGGTTGGTTCAATTCGTGTGCCAGGCTCGCGACCAGGGCACCCATGCCGGCGGTCTTGTTCGACAGGGTCAGCTGTCGAATGATTTCCTCGCGCTCGGTCAGCAGCAGCTGCAGCTCTTCGCGGTGACGCGTCAGCAGGCTGGCCTGAGCTTCAGCGGCAGCCAGATTGCGTTCTGTTTCCAGGTTCTTTTGCTCGCGCAGATCGAGAAAGATTCGCAGGAAACCGATATTCACCAGAGTGATCGCGATGAACTGACCGGCGATCATGACATATTGATCAATGCCCGGCGCATAAATGCCATCCGCGCCCAGACCCGCAGCCACAAGAATCGCCTTGAACCCGAGCGAACTGCAAAATGCCAATCCGCCAATCATCAGCAGGCGTGGGCCGAGTGTCTGCAGGCGCGGATGGATGAGTGAGCCTGCCAGAAAATAATCAAAACAAACGATGGCGTAAAACCCGAAGAACATCACCGACAACGGACCGTCGGGCGTGCCCGCCTCATAGGCAAAGGCAAGCCAGAGGTAATAGCCCAGTGCGGCGACGGTGTGAGCTACGACTGCCGGGCGCACAGATTCAGGCAAGAAGAGCCTCAGCGCAATGCAGCGCCCCATGTTACCGGCCAACATGAGCAGCTGACCGACGTACAAAAAAAGGAATTCACCGAACAGATCGCGCATCGACAGAAAGACGATGGACACGCCGCTTAGCAAGCCAGAGGAGCACCACAGCCACACCTGAAGGTTGCGCTGCTCGGACAGCGCGAACCAGATCACGCCATGCACAACCAGATAGGCTATGCAGATCATGAAGATCGTGGTCTGTATGTGTATCGGCATCTGAACAGTCCGAGAGCCTGGCTCGGTTAGTTCTGGTCGGTGTTAGTCGTTGCAGACGAAGCAGCGATTGGCATCTCGGGTTGGGGAGGATCCATCGCGATCAACTGCCCATGCACACTCGCGCCCGGCTCGACAGTGATGGACCGGTGGCTGATGTTGCCTCGCACCTCGGAACCGTTGGTCAGCTCGACATTGCCGCTGGCGAAAATATTCCCAACGACCTTGCCGCCAACGCTGACGTGCTGGGCGCGGATATCACCACGAATTTCAGCGGTCGGACCGATGATCAGCCATCGGTCCTCGCCATCCGATTGTTCGATATTCCCATCCAGGCGGCCGTCGATGCGAATGCTTTCATCGACCTGCAGCGTTCCCGTCAGACGGGTATCTGACCCCAGAACCGAGCCGACTCGCTGAAGGGCCTTGCGGCGCGACGATGATTTCATTTTTTGAATTAGTCTAGAGCGGGCGGCAAACCCGCACCCTAACAGCCGACATCAGTGATGGCAACTGCACCGCAGGGCAGCGCCGAAGGATGCCGCGGCTAGAACCCCTCCAGAGCCGGCATTGGCTGCGCCGCACTGCGATATTCGTCATCACGGGCTGCAGGGTCGGCAGGGCCGGACGGCTGTGCGGACGAGTGCGCGAAGCCAAAGTCGTCAAGCCCTGCGCCCGGGGGTGAACCGGGAGTGGCCCCGCTCGTGGATTGTCCGACCGGCTGGGGTTCCAAGCTGACCCCTGGCGTGGCAGGGTCGGCAGCCGTTGCGGCGCGGCAAAGTGCAAACATCATCAGTAGGAGGAGCGACTTCTTTTTCATGCTGTGAGGGCGTTGGCGTTGACAGAAAAGGGTGGCAGGAGATGATACCGGCGTTTGACTATCGTCAGCAGTTCAGATAGCGACATGCTAGCATCCAGCGACGATTTTTTTGATCATCGAGCCCCCTATGAATCCGATCAAGATTGATTTTGTGTCAGATATCGCCTGTCCGTGGTGTGCGGTTGGCTTGGCCTCACTGGAGCAGGCAATCGATCGGGTGAGAGACCTGGTCACTGTGGAGCTGCATTTTCAGCCTTTCGAGCTGAATCCGCAGATGGGGCCCGAAGGTGAGGATGTGACCGATCATCTGATGCGCAAGTACCAGATCTCGGCGGAGCAGGTCGCACAGAACCAGGCACGCATTGCTGCACGCGGCGCGGAACTCGGCTTTGCCTTCAATGATCGCAAACGCATCGTGAACACCTTCGATGCGCATCGCTTGCTGCACTGGGCTGAGACCGAGGATCAGGCCGGGGGCCAGCACAGGCTGAAGCGCGCATTACTGGAGGCTTATTTCACGCGCGGTGAAAATCCCTCTGATCATTCGGTACTGCTGGAGGTGGTGCAGCGAGCCGGGCTCGATCGAGCGCGGGCTGCCGAGGTGCTGACGAGTGAGGAGTTCACTAGCGAGGTGCGGGAGCGCGAACAGCTATATCTGTCACAGGGCATCCATTCCGTGCCGTCCGTGATAATCAACGACCGCTATCTGGTGCAGGGCGGTCAACCGGTAGAGATGTTCGAGCAGGCGTTGCGCGAAGTGGCCGAGCAGTCATGATGGCGCGCGCCCGGCGACTATTTGCATGCGCCTTTGCCGCCCCAGTTGCCGGTCGTGATCTCGCCATTCAGACTGACTGCCTTGTACCAGCCACTTTCTCGGGCATTAGCGAATTTGCCGGTGCCACCCTTGCGCGTATACGTGCCGATACGGGCGGTGCGCCCCTGCGAAAACGTATAGGTCAGCACATCGCCTGCGGTATCCTCGACTGCGCAGAGCCCCTCAGCCTCGACACTGCCGTCGGCGTAGACCACCGCGCCGCCGGTGCACTGACCGCTCAGCTGGTTGTACTTCGAGCCATCAGGGGCATACAACTGGGTGGATGATCGAAAATGAATGAAGGTGGTCTTGTTGCCCATGTCAATGCGCTGCTCGCCGGTGTCCACGCTGGTGTACTCGCCGCAAAGATCTGCGTCTTTGGCAATCGCAGGCGGTGCTGCCATCAGGCAGAGTGTCAGGGAGCAGAGCGTCAGGGTCAGCAGCTGGTTTTTCATGGGGGCCTCGTTCGTTGGTCTTGTGCGCGGTCTTTATGCGTTGTTTGTAAGGTCACGACGAGCACAGTGTGCCATGTTCCCGGGAAACACGGGAAAAACTGTCTCAGTCCGCTGATTCTTTCTGTATGAGTACGATCCGATCAGCAGATATTTTTTGTAAGGTCATCGATAATTTTGGTGATGCTGGCGTGTGCTGGCGGCTGGCACGAGCGCTGACGCGAAATCACCTGTCTGTACGTCTGTGGATAGATGATCTTGCTTGCCTGCGCCGACTCCGACCTGCGATAGACACCGCGCGACGGGCGCAGCCTCTGGATGGCTTCACCGTGATGCTCTGGGATGAAGCCGCTTCCGAAGCCTACGCGCCTGCAGATATGGTCATTGAAGCGTTTGCATGCAGGATGCCTGAGCCCATGCTGGAGGCACTGGCGCGGGCCGAACCATGTCGGGCATGGATCAACCTCGAGTATTTATCTGCTGAGCCCTGGGCGAAAGGCAGTCATGCGCTGCCTTCGCCGCACCCCCGGCTGCCACTCACACAGCATTTCTACTTCCCGGGTTTTGAGCCGGGGCTGGGTGGCTTGATACGCGAGCCGGACTTGGGTTCAGCACGCGCGGCATTTGATGCGCAGGCAAGAGCCGGTTTTCTGGCACGTATTGGCGCCCATCCGACGGACAGCCCGTTAGATGACTTGCTGGTGTCCATGTTCTGCTACCCGCATGCGCCGTTGGACTCGTTGCTGAGTGCGATGCAGTCCGGGCCCCGCGTCACTTGTCTTGTGCCAGAGGGTGTCGCTGGGGATCTCATCGCGCGCAGGCTCAACAGACCCGCAATTCCCGGCGCGCGTTCCACACGTGGCAATCTCACGCTGGTCGTGGTGCCTTTTCTTGAACCCGATGACTACGACAGGTTGTTGTGGAGTTGTGACCTGAACTTCGTCCGTGGCGAGGACAGTCTGGTCCGGGCGCACTGGGCAGAGCGCCCGTTCATCTGGCAGTTGTACCCGCAAGCGGAGGGTGCGCAGCAGCCCAAGCTGGAAGCTTTTCTCGATACATCCCATGCTGGTATGGCGACAGGACTGGCTGCGCGCGTGCGCTCCTTCGCGCAGTGGTGGAATGCCGATTCGGCTGCAATGGAGTTACCCGACTGGTCAGCACTATGCGCAAACTTGCCTGAATGGGAATCTCATGCGTGTCGTTGGGCAGCGAGCGTAGCCTCTGCGGGCGAACTATCTCAGTCGGTGATCGAGTTCGCGAGCAAAATCAGGTAAAATCCGTCGGTTTTTCCGAGGCGAGTGTTGACAAAACTAGCGGCCGTCATGAGTCATGCGCGCTAGCCATCGCAAGTGCCAGGGGAGACGTCATCCTCAGGACTATTCTCAATCATTATGAAAACTGCACAAGAAATCCGAGTCGGCAATGTCGTGATGGTCTCCGGCCAGCCGATGGTAGTCACCAGAACCGAATTCTCCAAATCGGGCCGCAACGCTTCCGTGGTCAAGATGAAAATGAAGAACTTGCTGACCGAGGGCGCGCAGGAAGCCGTCTACAAGTCGGATGAGAAATTCGACGTGGTCGTCCTTGACCGCAAGGAAGCCACCTACTCGTACTTTGCCGATCCGTTGTACGTGTTCATGGACGCCGACTACAACCAGTATGAGGTTGAGTCCGAGAACATGGGCGACGCGATTCACTACCTCGAAGATGGCATGGCATGTGAGGTGGTGTTCTACGACGAAAAGGCCATTTCTGTCGAACTGCCGACCACCGTCGTTCGCGAGATCACCTACACCGAACCGGCGGTTAAAGGTGATACCTCGGGCAAGGTACTCAAGCCGGCGAAAATCGCGACCGGTTTCGAAGTATCCGTGCCGCTGTTTGTCGATCAGGGCGACAAGATTGAGATCGACACCCGTACCGGCGAGTACAAGCGTCGCGTCTGATTTAGCATCCTGCAGACGAACAAACCGCAGCCCGTGCTGCGGTTTTTTTATGGCTGTACGCCATGCCGGTCATCAGCAGTGGCTTGGTGATGATAAATTTTCTTGCGATGCTCCTGATCGAGGGGAACTTTGGCTCAGAGCAATGGCCGAAGGAGGCAGTGCGCGGTACTTGGTGCTGCGCTTTAACGCCGATTCAGGAGATGTCATGCTCAAGTCAGAAAAATTTTTCATTAAGCGCGATACCACTGTCCACAGCGGGACCATGCAGCCAGCCGTGGACAAGTCGCCATCCGCAGCGGTCGTCACCGTGCCGGCGACTGTCAGTGGTCCTCGTGTCTTACCGGTGTCCATCGCATCAGCACCACTGGTATCAAACGGTACAGCAGCAAATACAGCAGCGAATTCATCGACAAATTCAGCCACTAACAGCAAATTAATCGTAGGCTCCAATATCAAGCTCAGAGGCGTAGAAATTACCGATTGCGATACGCTGGTTGTTGAAGGGCGCGTTGAGGCGACCATCTGCTCTCGGGTCATCCAGATTTCGGATCGAGGCATTTTCGTCGGCAACGCCGAGTTAGATGTGGCAGAAATCCGTGGCGAATTCGATGGCGATCTCACCGTCAGGCAAAAGCTGGTGGTACATGCAACGGGTCGCGTCAGCGGCAAAGTTCGGTATGGGAAGCTGGTGATCGAAGAGGGCGGGCAGCTGACCGGTGACGTTCAACTATCCGTGGCTGGCGCTAAAGGCTTGACCGTAGCGGTAGACAACGGTTGACTGCAAGCCGCTTGCAAGGATATGCGCCATGCACTCGAGGACGTCCGATACCTTCACCCTGCGTTTATCAACACCGAACGCTGTGCGTTGAAATTCTTTGAGCGAAATTTGCAGACAAAAAGCAGCCGGGCCTCGCCAGCCGAACCCGGCTTCACTCGATGGAATTTCAGTTTCGTGACCGGCTGCTCGGGCTCCTGATGCACGGGCTTGCCCTCCGGCTCGGTGGATACGAAGTAGGTGTTCGCGGTGTAGGCGATCTTCCCAGTGTCGCAGTCAAAATAATTCACGTACGTCGATGACTGGTAGGGCGTCTTGTCCGGTCCATATTGAGGCGCCGACCATGAGGTGCGCAGGAAGGCACGCAGGTATTCTTCCTCGCGAACGATGCTGGTCATGTCCACATACCAGCTGGTGATCTTGTCCTTGTCCTCGGTTTCAGAAATCAGTTTCCATTCCGTTGCGTTCGCTGTTGCGGAAATGAGCGCGATGCTCAGAGCGGTCAGTAGGTTGTTCATCGTGCCTCCGGATCAGCAGTGTCCCATTTGGAAATCCTACCGGAAACCGCATTAGTTTGCCGGCCGGGGTGCAACGTCAATTCATTGACCATCGTAACCCAGCCGCCGCGACACATCGTGCGCACACGCCATCACTCGGCGCGCGATCTCTCCATTCCAGCTGACATCGAAACTGCCTGAAGGGCCGATCGCGGTAATGCCCAGTCGTATGGCACCGGTATGTTCAAACACGGGCGCGCAGATAGCATTGATGCCGGGAATGGGTTCGCCCTGTACCCGTGCCATGCCGCGCTTGCGCACATCTGACAATATGTCGTCCAGCGCGCTGGCCTTTTGACGAGGCGCGCCGAAGGCGCTGGCGATGCCATTGCGCTTTTCGTGATCGATCATGCGCTCGACCTGGCGGGGCGGCAGGAAGGCAGCAAATACTCTGCCGGTCGCGGTCGATTGTATCGACATGACCGTGCCGGTGCGCATGTTCACGTGAATGGGATAACTGGACTCGGCGATGTAGATGATGGTCGGACCCTGATTGCCCAGTACCGACAAGCCTACCGTCTGATCGATCTCTGCGGCCAGCTGAGTGATCATGGGTATCGCGATACGCACCGGATCAAGCAGGTGCAGACTGATCAACCCGAGTTGCAGCGCAAACGGGCCCAGCTCGTAGCGACCCGTCAGCGGATCTTGTTCGATCAGGCCGAAATTCCCGAAGCTCACCAAGTAAGGATGTGCCTTCGCCGAGGGCATGCCAGCCTTGCGGGCCAAGTCGCCCAGGCTCATCGGGCCGCCTTCCTCGACCAGCGCGGTCAGCAAGCGACCGCCGATCTCTATCGACTGTATGCCGCGGCGGCTCTTTTCTGAGGGAGATTGCGCTGTTTTGGTCATGCTGTCGATGTGCTAAGGCGTGTTCGGTTCCCGATGGGTGCTCATCCAACGTCGTTCGTCAATAACAAACGAGTTGACTAAAGACGAACTGCATCTTACCCTTAAAGGCAAACAATGAACAGCGACCCGCAACCCGGTGAGCTGCCTGATCCGGAGACCACCATGAGCGCCAAGCCCTTCGCCTCGCAAGCCGACCTCGAAGAAAAAAAGACCAGTTTCATCAAGCTGTCTGACAACGCGTATGCGTACACCGCCGAGGGCGATCCGAATTCCGGCGTGATCATCGGTGACGATTCGGTGATGGTGATCGACACCACGGCCACCCCAGTGATGGCGCAGGCGCTGATCAAACACATCCGCGATATCACCGACTTGCCGATCAAATACGTGACGCTGACGCACTACCATGCAGTTCGTGTGTTGGGTGCGTCGGCCTATGTCAAGGAGGGTGCGCAGCAGGTGATTGCCTCGCGTGGGACCTACGAACTGATCGTCGAACGTGGCGAACAGGATATGCAATCTGAGATCGACCGCTTTCCCCGTCTGTTTGCTGGTGTGGAGTCGGTGCCCGGGTTGACTTGGCCGACGCTGGTGTTCGAGCGCGAGATGACGCTATTCATGGGCAAGCTCGAGGTCAAGATCATGCATGTCGGCATGGGACATACCAAGGGCGACACCATTGTCTGGATACCTTCGCAAAAAGTACTTTTCTCTGGCGATCTGGTCGAGTACGAGGCGGCTGCCTACACTGGCGATGCGCAACTTGAGGAATGGCCGCAGACGTTGGAGGTGCTGCGCTCCATGGGCGCGCAAAAGCTGGTACCCGGACGCGGGCCGGCGCTGGTGAATCCCGAGCAGGTCAACCAGGGACTGGATTACACCAAAGATTTCGTGACCACCTTGCTTTCCAGTGCCAGAGAGGCGGTGCAGGCGGGTTATGACCTGAAGGGCGCCATGGCTCACGTGCGTCGTCACATGGATGGCAAGTTCGGACATGTGTTCATCTATGAGCACTGCCTGCCGTTCGATGTCACCCGCGCGGTGGACGAGGCCAAAGGCATCAAGCATCCGCGCATCTGGACCGCAGAGCGTGACAAGGAAATGTGGCATGCGCTGCAGAGCTGAGCTGGCCGAGCCAGACACAACGCCTGAAAGCGCAACATGCATCAAACCTACACCTACAACAAGTTTGCCTATCAAGCGCCACCCGAGCTCAAGGGTGGCCCGGTCCATCGCCATCCGTTGGTCGTCGTGGGTGCCGGCCCGGTGGGGCTGGCAGCCGCGATCGACGCGCGCCAGCAGGGTATTCCCGTGTTGCTGCTCGATGAGGATGACACGGTATCGGTCGGTTCGCGCGGCCTGTGCTATGCGAAACGCACGCTGGAAATTCTCGATCGTCTGGGATGCGGCGATGCCGTTGCCAGCAAGGGTGTGGGATGGGATGTGGGGCGCACCTTCTTCCGCAACCAGGAAGTGTTCAACTTTAATCTGAGGCCGCAGCCGGGTTACAAGCGTCCCGGCATGGTTAATCTGCAGCAGTATTATCTGGAAGAATATCTGGTGAAGCGCGCTGAGGAAGCGGGCGTAAAACTGCGATGGAAAAACAAAGTAATTAATGTGCAGCCGCAGGGTGATCATGTGCGCCTGCAGGTAGAGACGCCCGAGGGCAGTTACGCGGTGGAGGCAGATTGGTTGATTGTCTGTGATGGTGCGCGCAGCCCTATCCGAACCATGCTGGGGCTGGACATCGAGGGCAAGGTCTTCATGGATCGTTTCCTGATCGCCGACGTGATCATGAAGGCAGATTTTCCTGCCGAGCGCTGGTTCTGGTTCGATCCGCCGTTTCATCCCAATCAGTCCGTTCTGCTGCACAGAGAAGCGGATGACGTCTACCGGATCGATTTTCAGCTGGGCTGGGATGCGGATCCTGAAGAAGAGAGAAAGCCTGAGAGGGTCATTTCGCGAATACGCGCGATGCTGGGCGATGAGCGCGAGTTCACGCTCGAATGGGTGAGCGTGTATACCTTTCAGTGTCGTCGCATGAATGACTTTCGTCACGGACGCTGCCTGTTCGCCGGCGACGCGGCGCATCAGGTCTCGCCCTTTGGTGCGCGCGGCGCAAATTCCGGCGTGCAGGATGCGGATAACCTGATCTGGAAGCTCAAGCTGGTTATGGAGGGGTATGCGCCGCAGCGACTGCTGGATACGTATACCGAGGAGCGTGTGTTCGCCGCAGATGAGAACATCATGAATTCGACGCGCTCAACAGACTTCATCGCGCCCAAGGGACGCATCAGCACAATCTTCCGTAATGCAGTACTGGAGCTATCCGGTGAGTTGCCATTTGCGCGCACGCTGGTCAACTCAGGTCGCTTGTCCGTACCGAGCTTTCTGATAACCACTTTGCTGAATACGCCGGACAGCGAGCCTTTCGATGGTGACATGCTGCCGGGCGCACCGATGGACGATGCGCCCGTCGACGCCAACGGCAAGCCGGGCTGGCTGATCGATCATGTGGGAGGTAAGTTTCAGCTACTGTATTTTTGTGATGATCCATCGACTATTTCCGCTGCCATGCAGCAGCAGCTTCGAAGACTGACCGCAGCCACCATACCGGTGCATACCATCGTCATTGCGCGCAAAGCAGGACAGTGTTCACTCGATTGCGTCACTGACAGCCAAGGGCTGGCGTTCCAGCGTTATGATGCCCGGCCCGGTACGGCCTATCTGATCCGTCCAGATCAGCATGTGACTGCCCGCTGGCGCGAGACGGAGGTGTCGCGCATCGTCGCGGCTGTAGCGCGTGCCACTGCCAATTTTGCCGAGGACTGACATTATGTCACTAATACTTGAGCCTAATTTTCGTGAAGCGGGCAAGCGATACTTTCGCGATTATTCACCCGGCGATGATTTTTACCAGCACCTGATCGATCTGCACCAGGGCCTGAGCGAGGAGCAGAGTGCTCAGGTGAATGCAAAACTGATACTGATACTCTCCAACCATATCGGTGATCTGCATGTGCTGCGCGAGGCAATGTCGCTGGCCCGCAGTGGCATCGCTGAATCCTGAACCATCGGAGGACTTATGTTGATCGAGCGAATCCATCATGTCGCCTATCGCTGCAAAGATGCGAAAGAAACCGTCGACTGGTACACCCGGCACCTGGACATGACATTCATCCTCGCGATCGCCGAGAATGAGGTGCCGTCGACCAAGGCTCCCGATCCCTACATGCATGTATTTCTTGATGCGGGCAATGGCAATGTGCTGGCGTTTTTCGAGCTGCCGACCCAGCCTGAGATGGACCGTGATCGCAATACCCCGGCCTGGGTGCAGCATTTGGCGATGAGGGTCGATTCGATGGAGACCTTGCTGGCCGCGAAAGCGAAGCTTCAGGCGGCGGGTATCGATGTGATCGGCCCCACGGATCACACGATTTTCAAGAGTATTTATTTTTTCGATCCGAACGGTCACCGGTTGGAGCTGGCGTACGACTGCGGCACGCCGGAGATGTATCAGCAGCTTGACGAGGTGAAGTGGGACATGCTCAACGAATGGAGCAAGACAAAGAAAGCGCCGATGCATGCGCGATGGATGCATGATGGCAGCATGTCTTCTCAAGAGGACAGCTCGTGAGCAAACTGACGCCCAATGATCCCTCGCTAAGGAGCTGGGTCGATACGGCCAACCTTGCCGGCAGCGATTTCCCGATACAGAACCTGCCTTTCGGTATATTCAGCACACCCCAGTTGCGTACACCGCGCGCCGGGGTGGCGATTGGCGATCAGGTGCTGGATCTGTCTGTGCTGGAGTCAGTCGGACTGCTCACACCGGCCGCGCACAGGGTGTTCGATCAGACGACCCTGAATGATTTCATCGCGCTCGGGAAAAACACATGGCAGCGCGTGCGCGAGCAGGTCAGCCTGCTGCTTCGTGCTGATGAGGCACATCTGCGCGACAATGCATCGCTGCGTGCGCGCGCGCTCATTCCCTTGCAGCAGGTAACGATGCACTTGCCGGTTAAGGTCGGTGGATATACGGATTTTTATTCTTCCAAAGAGCACGCTACCAATGTTGGTTCGATGTTTCGCGACCCGGCCAATGCCTTGCTGCCGAACTGGCTGCATCTTCCAGTGGGCTACAACGGCCGCGCCAGTTCAGTCGTCGTTAGTGGCACGGATATCCGACGTCCTGTGGGGCAGGTTAAGCCACCGACTGCCGATGTGCCCTCGTTTGCCCGCTGTACGAAGTTGGATTTCGAGCTCGAGACGGCATTCATCGTAGGTGCTGACACCGCATTGGGTGAACCGGTTTCGGTGGATCGCGCAGAATCGCTGATCTTCGGCATGGTGCTGTTGAACGACTGGAGCGCGCGCGATATTCAGCAATGGGAGTATGTACCACTGGGTCCATTCAACGCAAAAAGCTTCGCGACTTCAATCTCGCCCTGGATCGTCACGATGGGAGCACTTGAGCCCTTCCGCGTTCCAGGCCCGGTTCAGGATCCGCCACCACTACCTTATCTGGCCCAGTCAGGTGCGCGGAGTTTCAATATCTCATTGTCGGTGGATTTGCAGCCGCAGGAGGCGCGCGAGGCCACCACGATCTGTCGCACCAATTATCGCGCGATGTATTGGAGCATGGCGCAGCAGCTCGCGCATCACACGGTCTCCGGATGTAACGTTAGTGTGGGTGATCTGATGGCATCGGGTACGATCAGCGGCAGTACCCCGGATTCCTGCGGTAGCCTGCTCGAGCTCGCATGGAATGGCCAGCGCCCGCTAACACTTGCTGATGGTAAGACTCAGCGCAGCTTTCTGGAGGATGGCGATCTAGTCACTATGCGCGGCTGGTGTCAGGGGGATACGTATCGCATCGGCTTTGGTGCTGTGCAAGGTCGCGTGCTGGCGGCAAATCATCAGCGCTTCTGAAATTCCACACTGATTCTTCTCAGAAGTTATCATTGCGGTCGTTGAACGCCACGCAACATGCAGTTTGCGCTCGGTCGTTTGTTAATGTTGTTGATGGCATTCATACAAGTAAGCAGACGGGAAAACCCGCGCCTATGGAGGAGACATGCAGGAACCGGATCTGCTGGACACCGAGTCCAGCACGCGCTACGGCCCCTGGGGCCACAAGCTTCATCAGTTGACGCGCCTGTTTGCGATAGCAGGCGGTCTCGGCTTTGTCTGTCTGGTCGTGATGTCTCTGGTCTCGATTGTCGGTCGCAAGATCGCCTCCATGCCAGTCCCGGGGGATATCGAAGTGATGCAGATGGGTACCGCGATCGCATCGGCTGCGATGCTTGCCTATTGCGAGATGGAGCGCCATCACCTGCGCGTTGATTTTTTTACGGCGAACGTGTCGGCTAGTCTGCGCGAACGGCTGGATTCGCTGTCGCACTGGCTACTGGCCGCAGTAGCCGCGCTGGTGGCATGGCGTACAGGAGCGTCGGCATTGTCGCTGAAAGAGGCAGGCGAGACATCAATGATCCTCGCATGGCCCGTTTGGATGGTGGTTGCTGCGCTGGTACCTAGCTTTGCACTGCTGGCACTGGCGGGCGTGTACAACGCGGTACAGCACTGGCAGCTCGCCTCTGCAGAGGGAGAATCAGCATGAGTGGCATGACCATTGGCATGATCATGTTTGCGTTTTTGCTGCTGATGCTGGCATTGCGCGTGCATATCGGCATCGGTATGTTCATCATCGGCGGCGCAGGCTTTCTGGTGATGAATGACTACGCATTCGCACCGTTGCTCAATGCAGTGAAGAACCTTGCGTATTCCCGCTTTTCCAATTACGACCTTGCGGTGATACCACTGTTCATGCTGATGGGACAGTTCGCGACCAATGGTGGTTTGTCGCGTGCATTGTTCACGTGCGTGAATAATTTCGTTGGCCATTTTCGTGGCGGTGTGGCGATGGCAGCGGTGGGCGCCTGTGCTGCTTTCGGCGCTATCTGCGGATCTTCTCTCGCCACAGCGGCAACGATGGGTCAGGTGGCCTTGCCCGAGCTTCGTCGCTATAACTACGCGGGCTCGCTCGCCACGGGCGCACTAGCGGCTGGCGGTACGCTGGGCATCATGATTCCGCCCTCAGTGCCGCTGGTGATTTATGCGGTACTGACACAAGAATCGATCGGCAAACTCTTCATGGCTGCGATCGTGCCCGGTGTGATTGCGATGCTTGGTTACATGATCGTGATACGCATCGTGGTTGCCTTGAAGCCCGAGGCCGGTCCGGCCGGCGAGCGCGTTCCTCTGAGTGTCGCGCTGCGATCGCTGCTAGGCGTGATACCGATCTTGCTGGTGTTCGTGGTGGTCATCGTCGGTATTTATGGCGGCTGGGCCAACCCGACCGAGGCAGCGTCCATTGGTGTATTTGCCTGCGGCCTGCTGGCCATCATTGGCGGTATGCGTATGGAGGGTATCGTCAAGAGCATCACGGGCACCGCGCAGGCAACAGCCATGATTTTTCTGGTACTGCTGGGTGCAGACATGCTTAACGCCGGACTGGCGATCACCCAGATGCCGACCGAGCTGGCAAGCTGGGTGCAGGGGAGTGGCTTGCCGCCGTTGTCTGTGATTTTTGCGATCCTGCTGATCTATATTCTGCTTGGCTGCGTCATGGATTCGCTGGCGATGATTCTGCTGACGATTCCCATCTTCTATCCCATCGTGATGGGGCTGGATTTCTGGGGCATGACGACTACGGATAAATCCATCTGGTTCGGTATCCTGGCATTGATGGTGGTCGAGATCGGTCTCGTTCATCCGCCCGTGGGTATGAATATCTACATCATCAATCGTCTGGCCAAAGATGTCCCGGTGATGGAGACCTTCAAGGGCGTGCTGCCTTTCTTGGCATCGGATCTGGTACGCATCATCGCTTTGGTATTTTTCCCGGTGCTGTCACTGTATTTGGTACACACTTTTGGTGGCTGACGGGGGAGGGATGAGTATGCGCATGAAAATTACTCTGGCAATGCTGGCACTGGGCGGTTCTGCTATTTTCGCTTCCGGTGGAGTGCTCGGCCAGACGGTCACCTTGAAGGTGCATCACTTTTTGCCGCCCGGATCGACGGCGCACAAGAATTTCATCGTCCCCTGGTGCGAAAAGATCGCCAAGGATTCAGGAGGCAAGCTGAAGTGTCAAATTTATCCGGCGATGCAGCTCGGCGGTTCTCCGCCACAGCTTTACGATCAGGTCAAAGATGGTGTGGTCGATCTGGTCTGGACCGTGCCAAGTTTTCAGGCAGGGCGCTTTCCAGTCATCGAGGCCTTCGAGCTGCCATTCATGGTGCGTGACACCGAGCGCGCCAGCCGCGGGCTTTGGTATTACGCCATGAAGAATGCCGTTGCAGAGTTCAAGGGCGTTAAGCCCATTCTGTTGCATGTGCATGATGGTTCACTCGTACACACGGCGAAAAAACAAGTGAGGACGCTCGAAGATTTCAAAGGTTTGAAGCTGCGCGTGCCGACTCGTCAGGGGTCGAAAACCCTGGTAGCGCTCGGCGCGATGCCGGTGTCCATGCCGTTGTCTCAGACAGCGGAGGCGATTTCCAAAGGGGTTATTGACGGCGTGCTGCTGCCATGGGAAGTGATTCCCTCTGTGAAGTTTGATGAAGTGACCAAGTTTCATACGGAGTCCGAGGCGGGTGAGGCGCAGATGTCGAATAGCGTATTCCTTTTTGGCATGAATCAAGAAAAATACGATGCACTACCTGCCGAGCTGAAAAAAGTTATCGATGCCAACAGCGGTCCAGAGCCGTCTGCCTGGGTCGGCAAAGTATTCGTTGACGATGCCCTTCCGGGAAAAAAATCCGCAGAAATCAGAAAAAATATTTTTTATACATTACCGACGCTGGAATTACGCCGGTGGGAAAAGGCGACGGCCGGCGTCAGCGACGAGTGGGTCAGGGAGATGTCAGCAAAAGGTCTTGATGGAAAACGATTACTGGAGGAAGCGAAAGCAGCGTGCAAATGATTTTAAAAATACTTTGAAAACATTTCGGAAAAGGTAAATCATGCGAATGGCATGACAACTCGACAAACCGTGCGAGGTAAACAAGCATCCTTCTGGGTGCTTTTTTTATGGCGTAAAAGTTCTTGCTTGAAGGTGTTGCCGGAGAGTTTTCCCGAACTCCAAGAACTGTAAAGACTGTTAATATTAATTTTTGAATAATTATTCGCAAGTCATTGAATATTAAACAAAAAATGTATTTCTCCCACAGTAATGCTTATTCGATCGGCAAGCTTGTCGTAAAAAAATGCATGTTTGGTGACCTATTTTTGATCAAAAGCTTGAAAATGTTGCAGCGATGACATATAAATTAGCATTCGAGTAATTGCTCGTGGGCAATGGCGCCAAATAGTAAGCCTTTGCCGCTCAACCAAATTCCGAGGGGAGAGACACCATGGACAAACATCCTCTGGTATCGCAGGATGGCTACGATCCCAATCGTTTGCTTGATGCGTTAATCCAGAAGCTGAACCTGAAAAACGACGCAGCGCTATCGCGCGCGCTTGAAGTGCGTCCGCCGGTGATCAGCAAAATCCGTCATCGCACATTGCCCGTCGGTGCATCTCTGCTGATCCGCATGCATGAGGTCACCGATCTGAGCATCCGTGAGCTGCGGGAACTCATGGGTGATCGCCGCAAGCGCATGCGTATCAGCGAAGTCGACGGCAAACCAAAGAAAACCGAAGAAGACCAATAAAGCTTCTGCGGGTATCAGCCCCGCAGGTTTGCGCCGACGACGGTTGCCGCCAGCATGAGTACCACGGCAACCGTCAGTCTTCCGCGCAGCTCAATCAGCCATTCCGGCATGCCATAACGGGTAAACATCCGTTTGTCTACCCAGAATGCAGCGACAAAGCCTGCCATCAGAATAGCAAAACCGAAGCCTCCAAATAAGGTCGCGCTCCAGGCGATCAGCGACGGTGTTACGCCCCACACCAGGGCTTTTTTCGTGTCCAGCAGCGACAGAGAGCCGCAAAGCATCGTGGCTCCCCAGTGAACGCCACCCAAAAAAGAAAGTATGACGATGCCGTAGGCTAGTTGTCCGCGCACGAAATCATTCACCCAACTATCATCGGCGAGCCAGACGCCCAACATCAGTACGAAAAAGGGAATCAGACCGGCGAAGCCCAGTGCGTGAGATAAGCGCTTGTTCAGGAAATGATTATTCATAAAAATTTCTTACGCGCGCCATTTTACGAAAGAAACTCTCAAGGTGGGCAGCCGAGAGAAATTAGGCGCTGGTTGATGTTGGGCATAGTTTTTTGACATGCTGCGCCGCATGATGACTTCCCTCGGGTTCCGGCGCACAATCCGATCCGCAGTGTTAAATAATCTATCGCCGGAAGAGCGAGAGGAGACAGAAACCCGCCATGTGCGAGCATGGCGGGTTTGCTTTTTTTGGGCAATCAACGCAGCCATTTATCGAAAAATAATGTCTCTGAAGAAATCATGCGAGACTCATATATCAGGCATCACCAATCAAAAGCAGACAATCGATAGCCTGACGGATAAAGTCCGAGGTGTCTCCTCCAGCCTTCCTGTAAGGATGGATTAACCCGACAGGACTTGCGTCCGTCGGGTTTTTTTTGTCTTTGTGCATCGCTTGCCATGAGCTGGGTCAAGTGAAGATAGTCGATAACAATCAATAACTTGGAGCACGTTTCGGCAGCTTGTCCACAAAGCTATCCACGGAATCTGTGAACAAGCGGATCATCTGCTTCTGCATTGCTCCGCTCGCGCGCATGGTGTAGTTTAATTGTCATGCACTGAAATGACTGTCACCCTGCATGGCGGTTAACTTGATCGGAGGAGACCATGTACCGGAAGATCCTGGTTGCGTACAACGGCACGGCCGAAAGCAGAGTGGCGCTGGAGGAGTGTCTGCGGCTTACGCCGTCACCTGATGCGGAGGTCCACCTGCTCGTGGTCGTCAGCCCACCTCCTTACTTGCTGGTCGGCGAGTTCGCTGCGGCCGCCGTGCTCAGCGTGGAAGAGGGGCTGGCGGCAGAAAAAGAAAAAATGCAGAAAGAGCTAGAGATCGGCGCGCAGCGCCTGATCGAAGGCGGACTAAACGTCACTTCCCATCTTGAAGTCGGCGAGCCCGTCAGCGTGATCGAAGAGCTCGCACGCGAGCTTCACGTCGAGCTGGTGATCGTCGGGCACTCGCGGCAAAAACCACTGGCCTTGCGCTGGTGGCGCGGCAGTACAGACATGCTGTTGGTTGAAAAGCTCCGCTGCAGTTTGCTTGTTGCCTCCGGGCCGCAGCCATCGGCATGACATCGGTCAGCTCCTGCTAGCAGTGTGCGAGACAGCGTGGGTCTCGCGCTCCACGACGATGGCTGCCGACCGAGAGGCATGACGACGTCGATACTTTCGTAGCGCGCCGATCGCCCTGGCAATCCAGCCCATGGGCGCGGAGACAAGCTGATCTTCCAGCCAGTAACGCAGATGAAATACCGAGGCCCGGCCCGCGTGTCGTGCAAGGCCAGTCAGATCTGTTAGCACCGCTCGTCTGCTCCGGTAAACCGTTACATGATGCAAAGGCTGTCGCTCGGCCAGTGTTGCCCGCTTGGCCGCCCAGTTGCCACCCATCAGATGAAATCGCTTGGCGCCTGCCTTGATCGCTTGCAGGATCATCAGGTGGCGGCACAGGTTGCCAAGTCCGAGATGATCAAATGCAGGGTCATGCGCATTCACTAGAGAAAAAACATCGCCCCCAAAGCGACAAGCCAGCGTTCCCGCGCACAGTTGCGTGCCATTGACAATCACACCGGCCTCCCCATGTGACCGTATTAGCTTGATCAGTTCAAGCGTGGCATTCTCGTCGAGTGCAGAATCGCGCCCTTGAGCGGCCATGCGCGCATGATTCATGGCGACGATATGGTGAACCAGATTGTCGTCTAGCGCCGCGCCCGAGACAATCTGATGAGAAAAATTCGTCAGTTCTCTACGCGCCCGCGACAAAGTTTTTTTCATCGATTTTCGTGTTGCCTTGCCCAGCCTACCCAGATAGGTGTCGGCCGAATCAGGTAGATAGAGCACGATATCCTCGGTACACGGCCAGCTCAGGCAGGGTCTTGCTTGGCGCGGCAAGGTGCTCTCGAGTGGTATTGCCGTAAGTGGAGCGATCGCGTGAAAGTCAACTTGCATCACATCCGGCATGCTCTCAAACACATGAGCGCAGAACGTATCAATAGATGCCCGGTCGAGATGCAGGCCTTCATTCAGCACACAGGCCGAGCGACCTGCCCGGCGGAACATTAGCACGATGGTGCTGTATGCAGAGTTACCAGTAGCTGCTTGGCGGACGTAGGTGTAGATGCCTTGGGTGGCTTGATGTTCGAGCGCGTGTAATGCTGGCAGTACTCCATACAGACTTCCATAGCACTTGCCCAGCCATTCGGGCACGAAGTCGGGTATTTGATTCTGGTAGAGCACTTCCCGATGACCACCGGTTAGTACTCCGCCGTGGTCATTAGTAATGAATGCCATCGGTTGATTGTCGAGCGTGTTGAACATCATGTGCCAGTTGGATTGCCCGGTGGCCCAAAGTTCTTCAGGAGCGGGCTAGCCTGTGCGGCAGTCAAAGTCTGGAAAATCGCGGTCTCAGCAAGGGAACTCAGCGATTTTCCTGCGCTGAAAATTCCTGATGCGAGCCGCAACTAAGCGAGGCTGTGCACTCAGCGAGGTGCTGTTGTTTTGGCAAAACTCCGATGGCATTAGACTTGGGTATTCAAACTCGCTAGACTGCTGGGTTTTTTCCTGACAAATCATGGCCGACAAGAACGATTTTCCGCTGAATGAAGAAGCGACTAGCGAGGATGTGCCCCCCTCGGGTTCGGTATCGCGTGAGCAGATCGCACGTGAGGTCGGGCGCCGTCGTACTTTCGGCATCATTTCTCACCCGGACGCTGGCAAGACCACGCTCACGGAAAAGCTGCTGTTGTTCTCTGGCGCGATTCAGCTGGCCGGCACGGTCAAGGCACGCAAGAGTGGCCGTCATGCGACCTCGGACTGGATGGAGATTGAAAAGCAGCGCGGTATCTCGGTCGCCAGCTCGGTGATGCAGTTCGAGTATCGCAATCATGTGGTGAACTTGCTGGACACACCGGGACACCAGGATTTTTCAGAGGATACCTACCGGGTGCTAACGGCAGTTGATTCGGCGCTGATGGTGATCGATGCTGCCAAAGGTGTCGAGGCGCAGACGATCAAGCTGCTGAATGTGTGCCGGATGCGCAATACGCCCATCATCACCTTCATGAACAAGATGGATCGCGAGACGCGCGATCCACTGGAGCTGCTCGATGAGGTCGAATCCGTGCTCAACATCCAGTGCGCTCCGGTGACTTGGCCGATTGGCATGGGCAAGACTTTCCGCGGCGTGTATCACTTGCTACGTGACGAGATCATGTTGTTCACTCCGGGCGGCGAGCGTGCAGATCAGGAGTTCGAGATCATTCAGGGCATTGACAACCCTCGGCTGTCAGAGATGTTCCCGATGGAGATAGAGCAGCTGAAGATGGAAGTTGAGCTGGTGCACGGCGCCTCGCATCCTTTCGATTTGAAGGCCTTCCTATCGGGTACGCAGACGCCGGTGTTCTTTGGTTCTGCGATCAACAATTTTGGCGTTCGCGAGATATTGAACGCGCTGCTCGACTGGGCGCAGCCACCCCGCGAGCGCGATGCCACCCTACGTATGGTGCAGCCAGATGAGCAGTCATTCTCCGGTTTTGTGTTCAAGATCCAGGCCAACATGGACCCGGCGCACCGCGATCGCATCGCGTTTTTGCGTGTGTGCTCAGGACGTTTCGAACGTGGCATGAAGATCAAGCACCTTCGGCTGAACCGTGACATCAAAGTCTCCTCTGTGGTGACCTTCATGGCATCCAGTCGCGAGCAGGTCGAAGAAGCCTATGCAGGCGACATCATTGGTCTGCCGAACCACGGCAATATGCAGATCGGTGACAGTTTTTCCGAAGGTGAGCCGCTGCAGTTCACGGGAATTCCGTATTTTGCGCCTGATTTTTTTCGTGCCGTGCGCATTCGTAACCCGCTGAAGATCAAGCAACTGCACAAAGGCTTGCAGCAGCTAGGCGAGGAGGGTGCTGTGCAGGTATTTAAGCCTGTCAATGGCGGCGATCTGATACTGGGTGCCGTGGGCGTACTGCAGTTTGAGGTGGTGGCCAGCCGACTGATGAATGAGTATGGTGTCGATGCGGTATTTGAAGGTACCAGTATCAGCAGCGCGCGCTGGATATCCTGTGAGGACAAACGCATGCTCGCAGATTTCGAAAAATCATCTGCAGGTGCAAGCCTTGCGCATGATGCGGCGGGCAATCTCGCCTACCTTGCCAGCTCGGGCGTGAACCTGAAGCTGACACAAGAACGCTGGCCGGGCGTGACCTTCCACTCAACACGCGAGCATGCCGTAAAAATCAGTTGACCGCACCCTGTCTGAATGAAAGACCGGCGAAGTCTCATCTTGCCGGTCTTTTTTGTTTGTGTACGGTCAATCAGTCAGACGCGTTGAGTCTCTATACTCATCTCGTCTGCGCTGCCAGACCGACATTCCCCAGATCATCTGATTCATTATTGATTCACCGCTAGCCTTGCTGGACGGTAATCAATCAGGCAATCTTTTCTCCAGGATACGGTCTGTATCGCATCAAGAACGAATTTTCACGGAGGGCGGATGTTAACAGCTACCTATTCCATCGTTGCTCTTGAGCTGGAGCATAAAAAAGCACGCTGGACATTGTCTTCGTTACAGCAGTATGTACTTCATAGCATCCGCCACCTCAAGGCTGCGGATGGTATTGATGTCGAACAACTGTTTTATCGCTTGTCGCAATTCGAGCAGTATTGTCAGCGGCGGCGGATCGCACGATTCCTGATTCCCATGCTGCGAAAGATCACGCGCGAGGCAGATACCCTGCTGGATGAAATAGACCGACTCAGCGCTGCAGGCATCGCGCTGATGACGTCATTACAGACTCGATTTTCGCAGGCCTTCGCCCATGGGACGCTGGCGATCGAGGAATTTTGCCAGTCGCTCGAGGCATGCTGTGTGAATTTCTGCCAGCGCTTGAGCCACGAAGAGGAACTGGTGCGCATTGCGGAGCGAGTGATGCCTAGCGAGGCGTGGTTCGGCTTTGCGGCCAGCGCACTGTCACAGCAGACGCCTAGAATTTCATCGAAGCAATTGATTGATGATGAGGTGTAATCGCTTGAGTTTATTTCTCTTGAGGTAACTTCTATCAAGACTTCACGCCCGATGGCTTGCGCCGGCTGGGAATGTTTGGCATGGTTCTGGAAAAGCATCCTTTTTCCGGATTCATGCCAAAATTTTTACGTTTTACAACGCTTTCCCTCCGCGATCTGCTTGTCACTTTCGGCCCGCCCCTGCTGCTGATTGTCCTGGTCGGGGTGCTCGCTTACAAGATTATCGATCCCGCACCGCCCAAGCTAGTGACCTTGTCAACCGGACAGGAGAACAGCGCTTACGAACAACTCGCTAAACGCTACGCAGCGGTTTTGGCCAGAGAGGGCGTACAGGTCAGGCTGCAACCCTCCGACGGTTCGCTCGAGAACCTGCAGCGACTGAAAGACCCTGATTCCGGGATTGATCTTGCCTTCGTGCAGAGCGGATCCACGGTACTCGCTGATGCGGAGCGCGATGGACTTGTCTCTCTCGGCAGCCTGTTTGTCGAACCGGTATGGCTGTTCTACCGGCAAGGCGTGAAGCTCAATCATTTGCGCGATATTCGCGGGTTGAAGATCAATGTGGGTCCGCCAGGGACAGGTGTGCCGCAGCTTTTTAGAAAACTGTTGTCAGCGAATGGCGTGCCCGCACATCGCGTCACATTGACCGACATGGATAATACGCCTGCCACGGTTGCGCTATTGGCAGGAAAGATTGATGGCATGGTGTTTAGCTCGTCTGCCGAAGGCTTGATCATCCAGATGCTGTTGCAGACACCAGGTATCCGCTTGTTCAATTTTTCGCAGGCAGATGCCTATGCGCGGCGTTTCTCGTTTTTGTCCGCCGTGCGTATGCCGCGCGGCATCGTCGATCTGGGACGCGAGATTCCTTCGCATGATTTTCAACTGATCGCACCGACGGCTACCTTAGTCGCCCGAGAAGACTTGCACCCAGCGCTGGTCGATCTGTTCGTCGAGGCGGCAGCAGAGATTCATGGCGGCCCGGGCTGGTTCCAGCGGCGAGGCGATTTTCCGACTGCAAACTTTACGGAGATACCGGTCGCCTCGTCAGCAGAGAAGTTTTACAAAAATGGCCCCTCGCTGCTGCACCGTCATATGCCTTTCTGGCTGGCGAATTTTTTCGACCGAATGTGGCTGGTGATTGTTGCGCTGGGCGCATTGCTGGTGCCGCTCTCGCGGGTGGTGCCGCCACTCTATGTGTGGAAGGTCCGGTCGCGCATCTATCGCTGGTATGGCCAGCTACGCAGTGTCGAGCATGCAGTGGAAGAGGCGAATGTGGCAGATCGCGCTGCTGCCTGCGCAGTTCAGCTACATCGCTTGGCAGATATCGAGCAGCGCGTGAATCAGCTAACCATACCCTTGTCATTCGCTGAGGAGCTTTATGAGCTGCGCAGCCATATCAATTTCGTGCGCAAGCGCATTCAGTGGCTGCAGCAGACCTCGGAGCAGACCTCCCGGGAGCACACCCAGGATCAGGCACCGACCCAGGGCAATCCGACGTGACACCAGCCGCCGATACTCTTGCGGTGACCGTCCTCATCGCGATCACCCTCGAATCCTTCAAGGATGTCATAGCAGTTGACAAAGCCGTTTTCCGTCGCGAGCTTGGCCGCGTAACGTGAACGCACGCCAGAGCGGCACAGAAACAGCAATAGGTCGTCCTGCCCAGCGCACTGGCCCAGTTGCTCGATAAAAGCCGGGTTGATCGCGCCCCCGGGGTAGAGTGACCATTGCACAGCCAGATGCTGCGACTCTGCGATGCTGACGCGCCCGACCCAGTCACGCTCGGCGGCGGTACGGACATCGATTAGCTTCACTTGCGGATCAGCATAGAGAAGCGCCCACGCGTCTTGTGGTGTGACGGCACCCGCGTACGGGAGCGATTGCTCGGCGCAGCGCTGACGCGCGCGGGACAGGATGTCGTTGGGGTTAGTCATGGCTCGCGAGAAAGCTGGATAGGCTGGGGCGTCGATGGTGATCCTTACACGACCGATTATAGATTGCATTTATCGCATGTCGGGACCGCCCGGCGCCGGCGCCCGATCGCGCGCACTGCGACCGAGCGCTCTTCCAGTGTCCGCACCAGGAAGGTGCGAATTCTTGCTTGCCGCCATTTTTTGGTGCGCGGAAGGATTGGTCGCCGGTGCAAAGGGCGCTCAACGCCAAAGTCAAGTCGATCGCAACATCCCGGAAAAAGCACCATTCTCCCTCGAAATGCAAGGACAGCCGAGCCCGGTTATGAATGGCTATTTTGGATTATTGATGGCATGGAACCTGCTATCATCGCGGGCTAAGTCACGGTCGCAAGATCAGCCCTACCGCAGCCAGCTGCTCCGCTGTTTTGTTTGTCGGCCCGCACTTTGTACCCCAATTCTTTATTTGGCAATATTTTTAGGAGATTCGCATGGCAAGGACGGCCGCAGATGTATTGAAAATGGTGAAGGAAAACGAAGTCAAGTTTGTCGACTTCCGTTTCACTGACACGCGTGGCAAGGAGCAGCACGTCAGCGTTCCCGTGTCCCATTTCGATATGGACAAGTTCGAGTCGGGTCATGCGTTCGATGGGTCTTCGATTGCCGGCTGGAAGGGTATCGAAGCCTCCGACATGCTGCTGATGCCCGACCCGAATACGGCCAATCTCGACCCGTTCATGGAAGAGACCACGATGTTCATGCAGTGCGACGTGATCGAGCCGGGCGACGGCAAAGGTTATGACCGCGATCCTCGCTCCATTGCCAAGCGTGCCGAGGCCTATTTGAAGTCCTCTGGCATTGGTGACACCGCTTATTTTGGTCCTGAGCCCGAGTTCTTCATCTTTGACAGCGTACGCTGGAACGTTGATATGTCCGGCTGCTTCGTGAAGATCGATTCCGAAGAAGCCTCCTGGAGCACCGGTGCCAAGATCGAGGGCGGCAACGCTGGCCATCGTCCGGCAGTCAAGGGCGGCTATTTCCCGGTTCCTCCGGTCGACAGCTTCCAGGACATGCGTTCCGAGATGTGCCTGATCCTAGAGGCGCTGGGCATTCCGGTTGAAGTTCATCACCACGAAGTCGCTGGCGCTGGCCAGAACGAAATCGGTACCAAGTTCTCGACGCTTGTTGAGCGTGCCGACTGGACCCAGACGCTGAAATATGTGGTCATGAACGTGGCCCACACCTACGGCAAAACAGCGACCTTCATGCCCAAGCCCATCGTTGGCGACAACGGCTCCGGCATGCACGTGCACCAGTCCGTCTGGAAAGATGGCAAGAACCTGTTTGCCGGCGACGGCTATGCCGGTTTGTCCGAGTTTGCGCTGTACTACATTGGCGGCATCATCAAGCATGCGCGCGCGCTGAATGCGATTACCAACCCCGGCACCAACTCATACAAGCGTCTGGTGCCTGGCTTCGAAGCACCGGTCAAGTTGGCTTACTCGGCCCGTAACCGTTCGGCCTCGATCCGTATTCCTCACGTCGCGAACCCGAAAGCACGTCGTATCGAGACGCGCTTTCCGGATCCTTCGGCCAATCCGTATCTGTGCTTCGCAGCCCTGCTGATGGCGGGCCTGGACGGCGTCCAGAACAAGATTCATCCCGGCGAAGCAGCATCGAAAGATCTCTACCATCTGCCGCCAGAAGAAGACGCAAAGATTCCGACCGTCTGCTCGTCGCTTGACCAGGCACTCGAGTACCTGGACAAGGACCGCGAGTTCCTGACCCGCGGCGGCGTGTTCAGTGACACCATGATCGACGCCTACATCGACCTCAAGATGCAGGAAGTTACGCGTTTCCGCATGACCACTCACCCAGTCGAGTTCGACATGTACTACTCGCTGTAATCGGAATACGACAATTGCGGCACAAGGGGCAGCGTAAGCTGCCCTTTTTTTGATTACCGATGTTGTTTATTTGGCAAATAAGATGCGTGGGATTCTGGTATAAAAAAGTGGTCCCGACCATGTCCTCCCTGCTGAATTCTGATGAGGCAACAACAATGAAGCTTCTCCCGCGCACCTTGCGATTACCGCTGATCATCGCCGCTGTTTTGGCCGCCCAGGCCTCAGCGCAAGGCGTCTATCTGTGCACCTTGCCCAATGGCATGCGTGAATATCGCAACACTGGAGACACGCGAGGATGCCGCAAGCTCGACCTCGAAGCCATCTCCACGATTCCGTCGCTTCCCTCCCAGCCACCGCAGGCCAAGGCATCGGTCGATCCTTCTTTCCCTCGCATCGAGAGCCAGATTCAGAAGCGGCGCGACCAGGACAGGATGCAAATCTTGCTGGAAGAGATCCGCACTGAAGAGAGCAAGCTCTCTGAACTCAGGCGCGAGTTTCAGAATGGCGAGCCCGAACGCTTAGGCAGCGAACGCAACTATGCAAAATATCAGGAGCGCGTCGCGATGATGAAAGAAGAGATGATGCGCACCGAGAAAAACATCGAGGCGCTGCGCCGCGAGATCAGTCAATTAAAATAGACGTTTCGTCGGCTTGCATCCGCTGGTTTATCCCGGGCCGCGCAGCGGCCCTTTGTGTTTCTGAAGCCTCAGGATCATCGTGGACATACTCTCGACCTCGCTTGGCGGGCTGGATCTGCTGGCCTCCGCTGTCCTCGTGCTGGACCGTCAGGCTCGTATCACCTACGCCAACGCTGCCGCTGAGAGCCTGCTGGAGAGCTCATTCAAGGTGCTGAACCAGCAGCGCCTGCCCGACCTGTTCATCAATGGCAAGAAGCTCACCTCGATACTCGATCAGGCGCGCCAGCATCAGTTTGATCAGAAGCGCGAGGATTTGCTGCTCGAGCGGCTGGGCAAATCTCCGCTGCAGGTGAATGTGATCGTCACCGTGCTGGACGATCCGAATAATCCCGTGCTGCTCGAGCTGCGCGAGAATGTACAGCAGCTCAAGCTGGATCGCGAAGAGCGCTTGCTGGACCAGACACAGGCGACCAAGGAGCTGATCCGCAACCTTGCGCATCATTAAGGAGTCCGACCGCCTGCAGACCCTCGTCGACCGGCTGCTCGCACCGCACCGGCGTCCGCAGATTGTTGGCGATGTGAATATCCACGAAGTCTTCGAGCGCGTGCGCAGCCTGATCATGGCCGAGTTCCCACAGGGCCTGACCATTCGCCGCGACTATGATTTGTCGCTGCCCGAGTTCCGTGGCGACAAAGAGCAGCTGATACAAGCGGTGCTGAACATTGCACACAATGCTGCGCAGGCGCTCGCGTCTCGAATGGTGGCGGGCGATGCCGAATTGATATTCCGTAGCCGTATCGCCCGTTCAATCACGCTCGCCAAGGTACGTTATCGGCTGGCACTAGACTTGCATATCATAGACAACGGCCCGGGCATCCCGGCTGAGCTGAAGGACAGAATCTTCTACCCGCTGGTGTCCGGCAGGGATGGGGGAAGCGGATTGGGTTTGACACTGGCCCAGACCTTCATTCAGCAGCACAGCGGCGTCATCGAATGTGACAGCCGCCCCGGTTGCACGGACTTTCGTATCCTGATTGGCTTGCCCTGATCCAGTGCACATGGTTCGCGCCGGTTCAGTGCAGACTAAACGGGCGCGAGCGGGGCACCATGATGGTGCCTGTAATGAACAGCAGTACCCTGGGCAATTTACATGAAACCGATCTGGATAGTTGACGACGATGAATCGATACGCTGGGTGCTGGAAAAAGCCCTGGCGCGGGAACACCTCGCGACGCGAAGTTTCTCCAACGTGCGTGATGCCGTAGCAGCGCTGGATTCCGCTGTCCCGCAAGTGCTGGTCTCCGACATCCGCATGCCCGGAGAATCTGGTCTGGAGCTGCTCCAGATCGTCAAGGCGCGCTACCCTGGCTTGCCGGTGATCGTGATGACCGCGTTTTCCGATCTCGATTCGGCGGTCGCTGCGTTTCAGGGCGGGGCATTCGAATATCTCGCCAAGCCTTTCGATCTCGACAAGGCGGTCGAACTGATACGTCGTGCGCTTGAAGAAAGTCTGCGCGAATCCGGTGACGAGCAGACTGCGGTCGAGAATCCCGAGATACTCGGTCAGGCAGCAGCGATGCAAGACGTGTTCCGCGCCATCGGTCGACTGTCACAATCAAATGTCACCGTGCTGATCACCGGTGAATCGGGCACCGGCAAAGAACTGGTGGCGCGCGCTTTGCACAAGCACAGCCCACGCTCATCGCAGCCCTTCATTGCGCTCAATACCGCCGCCATTCCGAAAGACTTGCTCGAGTCAGAGTTGTTCGGCCATGAGCGCGGCGCCTTCACTGGCGCGCAGTCGACGCGGCGGGGACGTTTCGAGCAGGCCGAGAGCGGCACGCTGTTCCTCGACGAGATCGGCGACATGCCGTTCGACTTGCAGACGCGGTTGCTCCGCGTGCTCTCGGATGGACATTTTTATCGCGTCGGCGGTCACCAGCCGCTCAAAGCCAATGTACGCGTGATTGCCGCGACCCACCAAAATCTGGAGCAGCGAGTCCGCGATGGCTTGTTCCGCGAGGACTTGTATCACCGCCTCAACGTCATCCGGTTGAGGCTGCCGTCGTTGCGTGAGCGAAGGGAAGACATTCCCATATTGGTGCGCTACTTTCTCGCGCAGAGCGCGAGGCAGCTGGGCGTCGAAGCCAAGCGATTGTCCGATCAGGCGATGAATTTTTTATCGTCGCTGGATTTGCCGGGCAATGTGCGCCAGCTGGAAAACCTGTGCAATTGGATCACCGTCATGGCGCCCGGCCAGACTGTTGAGATCAAGGACCTTCCGGCAGAACTCAGCTCGGAGGGGTATGAGGCAGAGACAACGCCTTCGCCTTCTCCTTCTCACTCCATCGCGCACCCGCCAGCGATCAATGGCGCATCCGAGGCGACAGGATGGGTGAATGGGTCGGTGGTGACTGGGCCGACTGCCGTCTCTTCAGAGCCGGGTAAGTGGATCACGATGCTCGAGGCCGAGGCCGCGCAAATGCTCGCCGCAGGCAAACCTGAAGTCATGGATGCGTTGGGCCGTCAGTTCGAGTCGGCACTGATCAAGACTGCCCTGAAGCATACCCACGGGCGCAAGAACGACGCCGCGATCCGGCTAGGTATCGGCCGCAACACGATCACCCGAAAGATTCAGGAACTGGGTATCGAGGGCGGCAAGGACGACTAATCTCAGCCGCGCACAATCCGCAGAGGCGGATGCTTGACGAGCTCGGCTGGCTTGTTGGTCTCGCGTCTTTTCTCGCTGGGCGGAGTCCAGCCGTGGCGTCGCCACAGCGACTGCACATCCGATCCCGGCAGCCATTGATGTTCGCCATCGCGCTTACCTGCAGCGGGTAACACGAACGCTTCTTCGAATTTTTGCTGAAACTGTTTCTCTTCCATCTCAGTCACTCCCACGCCGGGTATAGACAGACTTTTACGCAGAGAGAATCGTCTCAACACCAAAAATCTTTAGGGCAGGGGACTCACGGATCCGATTTCAGTTTCCGCCACAGCGTCGTTCGACTGATGCCCAGATAAGCTGCGGCTTCCGCGCGGTTACCCTTGAACCTGCGCAGTACGGCGTGCACATCGACTGATCCGGCGGGAGTGGGTCCGGTGGTCGCGCTCACAGAGGCACGCGATAACTCCGGGGCTAGCTGAGAGAGCAGTACAGGCGTCAGTGCCTGCAGCGGCTCTACGGCAAGAAACAGTGCCACCCGCTGCATGAGATTGCGCAGCTCGCGCACATTGCCGGGCCAGTGCCATGTTTCCAGCAGCGGGCCGCAAGTCTGCAGCTCCGCATGAAGGTTCGCGCCGGGTCGCGCGCCCAGCTCGGCCAGCGAATTTTTTAACCACCATTCTGCCAGCGGCACAATATCCCCAGTGCGCTCACGTAGCGGCGCAATGCTCATCCGAAGCACACCCAGTCGGTAGAAAAGATCGGCACGAAACTCGCCCTGCGCGACACGCTCTTCAAGACGGCAATGGGTCGCGCTGATGATGCGCACATCGATGGGTATGGGCCGGGTGCCGCCGACACGAACGACCTCTTTTTCTTCGAGCACGCGCAGCAGCCGAGTCTGCAAGGGCAGCGGCATCTCGCCGATCTCGTCTAGCCGAACAGCTCGGATTCCAGCAGCGACTCTGCGATCGCGCCGCAGTTGATCGCCACAAAGGGATGCGCGCCGCCGCCCTTGCGCTGACTTTCGGCGTGGATTGCCTGCGCGACCAGCTCCTTGCCTGTACCCGTTTCGCCTTCGATCAGCACCGGGGCCGGGGACTTCGCGTACAGCATGATCGTTTGCCGCAAAGATTGCATGTGGTCAGAATCACCGCGCAGTTCACCGATGCCATGTTTCGCGCGCAGCTTATCCGGTACCGGATAATGTCTGCCGCGCGGCGTTTCCAGCTGGGTCGCACGTGTGAGATCGAGCGCGTCTTCGAATGCCTGCCGTATTGATGCAGCAGAGTAGACGAATACCCCGGCCATTCCGGCTTCTTCAGCAAGGTCGGTAATCAGACCAGCGCCGACAATCGCCTTGATGCCTGAGGCCTTCATCTCGTTGACCTGCGCGCGCGCATCTTCCACCGTCACATAGGTGCGTTGCATGATCGTCAGCCCGAAGGTCTGCTGGAACTCTTCCAGCTCGCGCAGCGGCTCCTGATAGTTGATCAGTCCAATCTCTGGCGTGATCTTGCGTGCGCGCGCCAGCGCCTGCATCACATCGAACCCACTCGCTTTGGCGGTGATGACGGGAATCGATAGCCTGCTCTTCAGATAGGCCGCATTTGAGCCAGCAGATATCACCGCATCGCAGCGCTCGTTCTGAAGTTTTTCACGGATATGGGCAACCGCTTCCTCGAAACCCAGCGGTATCAGCTCGATGCTTGCTCGATCGTCGAACTCGACCGTGATGTCTCGGAACAGGTCGAACAGGCGCGACATCGAGACCGTCCAGAACACGGGTTGGGTCTGATTATCGCGAGCATGGAAGGGTGGGCGGACCATCGCGGGATATTTCAATGTTTCATCATAATGAAACATTGAAACACAAAATGAAACATCTGCGCAACAAGACTTTTGCCTGAATTTTTAGCAAGGTCGGCAAGCCTCTGTTTCCACGCAGGTTTTGCGGGCCCGCCTGTGGACTACCTTGTTCGCCATGAGATGGCATGCCGATTGCACACTGGTGCAGGACAATTTATCGATTTGTTCATTCCATAGGATTCCCATGACCAAGCTCACACCCGGCGCCAAATTCAGGCAGGCGATGAAGGAAGAATCGCCACTGCAAGTCATCGGCGCGATCAATGCCAATCACGCGCTGCTGGCCAAACGCGCGGGCTTTCGCGCGATCTATCTGTCGGGCGGCGGCGTGGCCGCTGGTTCGCTCGGCCTGCCCGATCTTGGCATCTCCAACCTCGATGATGTATTGACCGATGTTCGCCGCATCACCGATGTCTGCGATCTGCCGCTGCTAGTCGATGTCGATACCGGTTTTGGTTCGTCCGCATTTAATGTCGCTCGCACTGTGAAATCAATGATCAAATTCGGTGCCGCCGCACTCCATATCGAAGATCAGGTGGGCGCAAAGCGTTGCGGCCATCGTCCCAACAAAGAAATCGTTTCCAAGCAGGAGATGGTGGACCGCGTGAAAGCTGCCGTCGATGCGCGCACGGATGACCAGTTTGTCATCATGGCGCGCACCGATGCGCTGGCCGTCGAGGGATTGGACGCCGCCATTGAGCGTGCTGTCGCTTGCGTGGAAGCAGGTGCAGACATGATCTTCCCCGAAGCGATCACCGAGCTGGCAATGTACAAACAATTCGCCGCAGCCGTGAAAGTGCCGGTTCTGGCCAACATCACCGAATTTGGCGCAACGCCGCTGTTTACGGTGGAAGAATTGCGCGGCGCAGACGTCGGCCTCGTGCTCTATCCGCTGTCGGCCTTTCGTGCAATGAACAAGGCGGCAGAAAATGTTTACCTTGCGGTTCGTCGCGATGGCACGCAAAAGCATGTCGTCGATACCATGCAGACCCGCATGGAGCTGTATGACCGTATTGGCTATCACGATTTCGAGCAAAAGCTCGACGCGCTTTTCGCACAGCAAAAAACCAAGTAACCCCCGGAGAAATCATCATGAGCGAGCAACAGGCCTCTGGCTTCAAACCCAAAAAATCCGTCGCACTGTCCGGCGTCACCGCTGGCAATACCGCGCTGTGCACAGTCGGCAAGACCGGTAACGATTTGCACTACCGCGGCTATGACATTCTTGATGTCGCCGACACCTGCGAATTCGAAGAGATCGCTCACCTGCTGGTGCATGGCAAGTTGCCTACCACCGCTGAGCTGGTCGCATATAAGCAAAAGCTCAAGGCATTACGTGGTTTGCCCGCGAATGTGAAGGCCGTGCTCGAATGGCTACCCGCATCATCACATCCTATGGACGTGATGCGCTCGGGTGTTTCCGCGCTGGGTTGCGTACTGCCCGAAAAAGCTGATCACAATGTCCCCGGCGCGCGCGATATCGCCGACCGCCTGATGGCCTCCCTAGGCTCCATGCTGCTGTACTGGTATCACTACAGCCATAATGGCAAGCGTATCGAAGTCGAGACCGATGACGATTCCATCGGCGGCCACTTCCTGCACTTGCTGCATGGTCATGAGCCCTCCGATCTGTGGGTCAAGGCGATGCATATCTCGCTGATCCTGTACGCTGAGCATGAGTTCAATGCCTCCACCTTCGCTGGTCGCGTGATCGCGGGTACGGGTTCGGATATGTTCTCTGCGATCACCGGTGCCATCGGCGCGCTGCGTGGCCCCAAGCATGGCGGGGCAAATGAAGTGGCCTTCGAAATTCAGAAGCGCTATGACAATCCGGATGAGGCCGAGGCCGATATCCGTCGCCGCGTCGAGAACAAGGAAGTCATTATCGGCTTTGGTCACCCGGTGTATACCATCTCCGATCCGCGCAACAAGGTCATCAAGGAAGTCGCGCGCAATTTGTCCAAGCAAGCCGGTTCGACAAAAATGTTCGATATTGCCGAGCGCCTGGAAAGCGTGATGTGGGATGTGAAGAAAATGTTCCCGAACCTCGACTGGTTCTCGGCTGTCTCGTATCACATGATGGGCGTACCAACCGCGATGTTCACACCGCTGTTCGTCATCTCGCGTACCTCTGGCTGGTCGGCGCACATCATCGAGCAGCGTATCGATAACAAGATCATCCGTCCGAGCGCGAATTACGTTGGGCCGGAGAATCTGAAGTTTGTGCCGATTTCAAAGCGGAAGTAATTCGTTGAATTGCGAAAAGTCACTGGGTCCCGGTTTTCGCCGGGATGACAGTGTTGAAGTCGTTAGCCTGTAATTCGTCACCCCGGCGCAGGCCGGGGTCCAGTGTCTTCCATCGCCCGGCGCTACTTGTCTGAAAACCTCTGACAGAATCCCACCTCACCCAATCATGAACACCGCCCACCGTAAATCTCTCCCAGGAACCCAGCTCGATTATTTCGACGCCAAAGCTGCCGTCGACGCCATCCAGCCCGGCGCCTACGACAAACTGCCCTACACCTCGCGCGTGCTCGCTGAGAACCTCGTACGTCGCTGCGATCCCTCCACACTGACCGAGTCGCTGAAGCAGCTGATTGAGCGCCGTCGTGACATGGATTTCCCCTGGTTCCCCGCGCGCGTTGTGTGCCACGATATTCTCGGGCAGACTGCGCTGGTCGATCTTGCCGGTCTGCGCGATGCGATCGCCGATCAGGG
>RGFZ01000111.1 GCA_010024875.1 Oxalobacteraceae bacterium
GGTAGCATATGCTGCCAGTACTGGCGCCCGCTGATTGCGGGATCAATCACACCGAAAAAAACTGATCCTATAAAAATCAGCCAAGCTACAACCAGTAACAGCCGCTGCTCACGCACGGTACGATCCTGCCAGAAGCTATTCCAACGCTGTTGAATCATTTTAATGGGCTGATTTGCCATAGGGTTGAATCCGTCGGTGAGGGTACGAGTGTGATGTTGTGATCTGCAAGCGTACTCTGTGTCGCTTCCAGCGCACCGGTTGTGTTTGGTTTTACTTTGAGCGTTATCGCACCATCTCGATAATCCAGGTACTCAATTGTCTGAACAGCGTTACCGGCCTGCGCCCAGGTTTCACCGACGGCAGCGCTCAATACTAAAAAATCGGTTGGGCTTAGCTGACCCGACGCCTGGCGTAGGCTTGTGATTTTTTGTTTCATCTGGGCTAATGGATCAAGGGCGACAATCTCATTCGGAAAGCTGCGCTGATAGATACCAGCGATCTCTTCGCGGAGTTGCAAGCCCTCCCTGCGAAGTCGTAAAAAATCAAGCTGCAGGGCAGCGATATTGAATACCAGGAAAATAGCGGCCAAGGTGATTGGCCAGCGCCACGCCTGCCATGAGAATGTCCGCGCTTGCTGAATGCCGGGTACCCCGGCAAAGTCGATAGGCTGCTGCTTGCTTGCGCTAATCCAGTCGTGCCAGTCGTGCTCAATCAGCGTAATGTGCGTATTCTTCTGCGTCGGCAGCGATTGATGAAACACGCTTAAAACCGCGGCGGGCACCGATAGCTGTAGAGGTTGATCAGGTACCAGCTGTACGAGTAGCTGTAGCACCGCTTCAGGTAGTTGGTTTACCTCATCAATGGTAATGATCAAGCCCATACCTTCGTCGATTGAAAGACGGATCGCTAATTCATAGTGCCTTGCATGCTCGAATAAAGCTGCCGAAATTTGTGTTTGAGGTAAGGGCAAGCAAAGCGACAGCGGTAACAGGCGCAGGTGTCTTGCGCCTAGCTGCCGGACATTATTGATCCAGCTGAGTAGCCATTCACGCTCACATACTGCAATGAGTCGTTTTTCGTCACGCTCAGGGCCGAGCGCAATAGCACAATCTGCGGTATCGCCAATCACATGCTCTTCAATCAGCGCGGGTAAGGCAGCGAGTAATCGCGTGTTGGCGAGCGGCGGCACTGCAAGCCGCAGGAGTGTGACATCACTCGCCGCTAACAACAGCACTACTTCGCTAACCTGCGTGATCTGTGGCGCGAGGTCGGTAAGCGAGGCAACGGCAGTTCTGATGGGCCGGCCGCGCATGGCCAAGGCAAAGTTGAGCGGTAGCGATGGCAAGGCATTCGCCACATCGCTGCGCGTAGGGAGCCGCAGATACAGGGTATGCTCAGATCGATGACGCTGCATTTACAATGCCTTCACCCATAGCAGACGCGTCGTCGTTGGCTGCCGCTCGACCAGAGCCTGTATCTCAAGCTTGGCATTGCGTATAGTGACAGCGCCGTTGACCAGGAAGTAGCGCGTGGTAACACTCACGCTGCCAACGTCCAGGCCCTTCGCCGTATCAGGCAAGCGCTTAATAAACTCAGCCGCGTTCTGGAACGCTGCTTGCCGACGGCTGGAGGTAATCGCGATGGCATCTGCCAGCGATAGTCCGCTGACGCCTGCGGCAAGTACCTCAGCACTTGCGGTGTTGATATTGATCGGTGTGGGTGCAGGAAGTATTACGGTATGCGGCCGCATTGTCTTGATCATCAGCGGTGTGCAGCCGGGCACTGCAAGCAGATCATCGAGTTGTACGAAACTGATCGGCCGACGTATACCATTGCGCGGTTGCTGTGCGGCGCTTTCCGCTTCAGCCATGGCCTGCGCGATCAGCTTGGCCATAGCGGTATCCAGCCGCAATGCGCCTAGCAGGCGCGTAAACCCTTGTAGCGCTGCTTGATTAATTCTGTCTTGCTTGGCAAGGTCAGATAGGTTCACCAGATTCATCAGATTGAACCGGCCCTGTGCATCTTCAATTGCGCCAGACAGCAAGGCATTGCCGGCGTCGCCGCTGCTTATACCGGGCGCCACGTACTGATCAAGCCGCGTCGGCGCCAGTGGGGTTGCCCATGGCTCGTCGAGTGAATCGATCAAGGAATTACGACCATCTTCACGCAGAATCAGCCTTGCCCAGTCGAGTGCCCCGCGCAGTACCCATTGCTTCTGCAATTGCAGCCGCAGATTATCGATAGATCGCACCTGCAACTGCTGCCGCCAAAATAGACTCGCTACTACCGTCACTGCTAATGTCGCCAGCAGCAGCGCAGTCACCACAGCAACACCGCGCTGTGCCCGGGCATTGTAGCGACCGGGCTTCATACCGAGCCGAGTAAAAACACTTTGGTCATGCTTGCACTTTGGTTCGGTAGTTGCAACGACAACTCCAGCCCACGCCAAATCGTTTGCGTTGCGGTTGTACCGGTCTCGGGGCTCATCAGCGATCCGCGCGATACCTGTGATGGCTGCATCTGCTGCCAGCTGCGCCAACCGCGGCCATCATCGGTCCAGACTCGCAGAACGACCTGCTGTATCGGACTGTGCAGCGTGATTGCGGTACTGCTGATGGTGTATGCGCGCTGCAAGTCGCGGCCAAGTTGATCAAGGTCGCGCGTAGGTGGCGCTTCCTCGCGGGTCAGCGCACCAGCTTGCCAGCGCCAACTCACCACTTGTAGTGCGCCGGCCTGTGATTCAGGCTGTACTCTTCGTACCAAGGTGACGCGGCTTGCATCAATGACCAGTGGTGCTGCACCAGCCAGCAGCGGGCTATCGACCGTATTGGCGCAGTCGACCTGTAGCTGCGCAAATGCAAGCTGCAAGCCACGGGTGAAGGTGAGGTCCTGGTTCAGTACCAGACGCGTGCGCGTAATCGCATCCAGGCCGCGCCAACCTAGCACAGAGATTAAACCCAGCACGGCAATCGCGACGATAAGCTCGACCAGTGTCAGGCCGTGGTGCTGGTACTTAGATCGCATTCGGCACTACCTGCGACAGCATTAGCACGCGGCGACCTGACGGATCGAGCACCGACACGGCAACTCGCCTAAAGGCCGGGTTCGGCGTTGCAAGAATCTCTTCTTCACAGCGTAAAACCAGGTCACCCTGCGGGCACGCAAAACTTCGTGTACCGATCGATGGCCACTCGCGTGCCAGCCGAATTTGCGTTAAACGGTTCTCAGCTGACCAGGTAGCCATCATCGCCACGCGCAGATCGGTGCTGTTCTGAGTCAAGCTAGCGATCGCACGCAGGCTTGCGCCCAACGCGGTGCCCACAATCACCAAGGCGACCAATACCTCGAGCAGGGTGAATCCAGTTTGGGCTGCACGTATCTGGGTTGGCATCTGGATTGGTATCTCGATTAGCGTCTTAGTTAGCATCTCGGTTGGCATCTCAGTGAGTGTCGAAGTTGCCGATACCATCAGCCCGTATGCTGACTTGCGACTGATGCGTTGCCAAAGTCAGAGTAAACGCTTTATCAACCGGCTCGCGACCAAACACAATCCGAAGCGGTGCTTCTTTTGCAGCGCTGGCGTCTAGCCACAAGCGAATCGGTGTGACCCGGTATTGACGTTCGCGCAGTAAGGCATCACCTGTGAGCGCGACCCAGCCATGCTCTTGTTGAATCAGAAATCGATAACCCATCGTGTCGGACTCGAATGCAATTGGCTGGTTACGAACGATTGCCTCATCACGTGCAAGCTGCATTAATTGCGCAATACGTTGTGCGTCCTGCTGCAACTGGGTCTGGCCGGGATCAAGATTGAGCGTGATCGCGCCCAGCATGACGCCAACAATCACCAGCACCACCAGTAACTCAAGCAGCGTGAAGCCACCGCATGCTGATACCGATGGGCGAGACGGTTTAGTCCATCCAGGAGCCAATATCTGCATCGACACCGATACCGCCGGGCTTGCCATCGGCGCCGTAAGAGACGATGTCTACCTCGCCATGCAAGCCGGGCGACTGGTACTGGTAAGGGTTACCCCATGGGTCTTTATTCAAGCGATCCAGATACCCGCCGGTTTTCCAGTTAGGCGCCAGCGGCATCAGCGTTGGGCGCGAGATCAATGCCTGCAGACCTTGCTCGGTACTGGGGAAGCGCTGGTTATCGAGCCGATACAGTTTGAGCGCTTGCATCAGGGTCGCGATATCTTGCTTGGCCGCCAGCACGCGCGCGTCATCGGCGCGACCCATCAGCCGCGGTACCACCAAGGCGGCGAGTATCCCCATGATCACAACTACTACCATGATTTCTATCAGAGTGAAGCCGCCGGTAACTCTGAGCGGCAAAGCGATACGGGTATGTGTTTTTGATGGCTTCATGCATTAGCGCAGCGATGTTCCGATTCGGGGCAAGTGCGCACTGAGCCAATGCACGCTGTGGATTTGCCGCTACAAAATTCAATGAAAATCACGCCATGTACCTAGATCAGCAGCTTCCATGCGCTGGCACTCTCTTTGCAATGATGAACGCTCCAGGGAGGATAAATCATGCTAAACACGATTCACTATCGATCATGTCAACCGTACGCTTCACTCACGCGGACTTCAGTCAAACATCGTCATCAGCCGAACGCGACCCCCGCGCTGCGCACCGTGAATAGACGCTACGCGCGTAGTCCGGTTGATCTCGGCAATCAGCCGGCTGACACGGTTCTGGATCGGGAGTTATTCGAGTGGGCCAAAGCCCGCACTCAGGCGATGCAGGTGGATGTGAGCAAGCTGAATGAGAACCCGACCGGCACTGATACCGTGCTACGGCCACCCTGGCGAACAGTG
>RGFZ01000112.1 GCA_010024875.1 Oxalobacteraceae bacterium
AATCCCTCCCTCTCCGCCAGCTGGAACCGGTTCGATAGACTTACCTAGCCAGGAAAGCCTACCAGCCCTATTCAACGTCCCGAGGGATGAGAACCTTGGGTTCGGTGAGGGCCTTTAGGCCGAACAGGCAATCCGCTAGGATTGGGGCAAAGCCCCGCAGCAGCGCGAAGCCAATCCCTCCCTCTCCGCCAGCTGGAACTAAGACGATAACCATGAATGGGTTATCGTCCTTTTGTCGTTTTCGTTAGCCCGAACTCTAACAAAGACTCTGACAACCTCGGGTAGGGTCGGGACGGCGTCGCGACCTTGCCTCGGGTAGGGACGCGACTGCGTTCGCGTCCGTTCGCCGGCAGACAGAGAAGACCACCCTGCTCGGCTATTCACACCAACCCCGTGCGTCCACGATTCAGCTCAGCGAGAATGCCGCCCGAGCTGGTAGAAGAATTCCCCGAAGGCCACAAAGAAGCCGCAGAGCATCACAAGGATCGCGGAGATCCTCCAGATCGGACGGAACCCCTGCTTCTTGAAATGGGCCAGAAGGAGCGCCCCCGTCACGACCTGCGAAAGGCCGATGGCGAGGCTGACGATGTCAAGGCCTGCAGGCATGGACGTATGCAAACATGACGTACACCCAAGGCAAGCCCCGAGCGCATCGCCGAGTGTTGGATCGATGAATGAGGCTTCCAACCGCCAACCGCTATCAACATCGCTCACCTCCCCACCTCGTCAAAACTCAGTCATAGAATACCTTGGCGGCGAGCACGGAGCCATCTGAGGGACGGACCTTGACGACTAATTCGATATAGCCCGGATGGAACGACAGGACCTCGCTCCACAATACATACCGCTTCAGGACATGGCCCGCGGCTTCGTCGGCTGGAGTGAAGACGTCTCGGCTATGACTTCGGTGGATGTCCTCGAAGCGACCTACCGTCTCGATCGGCGGCCCCAACACTTGCTCGACCTCAGCGATGTTCTTGGCGTGCTGTAGCTGCAGCCGAGCTTCATAGCGTCGATTGTCGAATGCGCATCCTCGCGCCAAGAAGCCTGCGAAAAGGATGATGCAGAAGCCCAGTGCCCATGGGATCCAACGCAGCCAATGCGCTCTAGGCAGCTCCGGCGGAAAGGCGGTATTCATCGACGATGATTTCTCGCTAACTTCTTGGACTTCGGACCCATCAGACGCCGCAGCTGCGTCCCCGTCATCCGACCATGCTGGAACCAAGCGATCTCGGCCCCGTCGGCGAGATCGTCGTAGATGAGCCAGCAGTCCTTGATGCCGACCAGCGTCCACCGTCCCTTCTCTCCGGTCTTCAAGTTCACGGAAGGAGTCGCGCAAACGACCTTGGCGACCTTCCTCGCCTTGGCACAAGCTCCAGCGCGGCTAGTCGCACGATGAAGTTCCCAGTTCTCCTCGACTAGGTGGCTTTTCCGCGAAGTTCGTCCAGCCCGTAAAGCGGCAGGCTCGAACCTGAACACAAGCGAAACGAAGTACCAACGCGGGGGCATGCGGCAAAACTACCCTCCCCCGCGTCCATGGCAAGCCCGCCTACCGCCTTGACCCCATGCTTATGTAAGAGAAACATAAGGTATGGCTGGAAACCTGGAGACAGCATCCGTCCCGCAACGACCGAGGTCGCTGCGTGGGCTTTGCGGGGCGGCATTCTTGGTGTCCGCGCTCGTGACCGCCGCGGTCCTCTACCGGGACACGACGGCTTATATCGCACACGAGCGACCGCTCATCCAAGTGACCAAACTGGTCAAGCTCCAGCACGAGCTGCCGGCGAAATACAACTTCCAAGGGACAGCATCTGAGATCAGCAGCCGCACCGACCTGCGCGACCCTGATGCCCGCGCGCAAGGTCACTACAAGTTCGATGAGTACAAAGTATACATCTGCATCAAGGACGGCCGGGTCCACTGCCTCTACAACCTCAAGGCGACGGCAAGTGAACTGGCCCAGGTCGAGCGACTGCTGACGGCTGAACTAGCGGAGCTGGTCCACGTGAGACCGGAGGAGCTACGGCTTGAAGTCGTCCAAGAGATGCGGACCGAAAACCCAAACCCCATCAAGCGCTGGCCATGGTGAACGCCGACCGCAACCCCCTCTGGCCGGCGGCGGCCTTCCTGGCCTCCATTTGGGCGGGCATCGTGACCGCGGTGCTGATGGCTGCCTTCCTTGCCGGCCCGATCCAAGACTTCGAGTCGCTGAAAACGCAGCGCTATGACTGGGAGACCTACTGGCTAGACACCAATGGCCAGTTCGACGCCCAAGCGATGGAAAAACGCATCCGCGCGCACGCCCGTTCCCTCGGCATCCCTGATGCCAACCTGATCTGTGTGTTGATCGAGTGCCGACAAAGCCAAACGGTCCAACCCACCCTCTACGTCCGCACCAGCCCGAGCCAGGGACAACGGTTGTGGGAATTCACCGGCCAAGCCATGAGACTGGAAGCCGATCGGCTCAAGAAAGACTTCCCCTCCACCAAGCAGATTTCATCGATTGGCTCTCATTCCAACGACTGCAGCGAGCGCTGAAGTCTGGCTGACCCCGTAACATGACTCCCTACAGTTGCCCCATGGATGACGGCGAGTTGCTCCAGGTCTCTGTTGGCTCGTTCAGCTACGCCCCCAACCCTAGGTCGCGGAAATCACGCATGGATGCGGTGATCAACTTCTGCGCTGCGCTCGCAGCCCTCCTGCTCGGCCTGCTGTTTTCATATATCGGCTTAGTCATGTTTATCTCCTTTTTCCGAGACAACCTCGATTGGGGGATCTTACCGATCTCCCTATGCTTCGGTGGCTTCGGTGTCGGCGTCATCGCGCTGTTCCCTCGCATATCCCGCACAGGCATCCGCTCCACGCTGAAGACGGAGGGCGAGAACACGACCGTGATGACTACACAAACTTGGTCCTTCTGGCCCCAACGGAAGACCCAGCAGTCCTACGCCACGAGCGCCTGCCAACTGAAGGTCATCCCGAACCACAACACCAAGCACGACGAGCACTCCTTCATGCTGTGTCTTGTGCACGTGCCTTCGGCGACCGAATGGGACCTGACCTCTTGGCTTCAACCAAGGGAAATCAACCCAAGCCACGGAAGCGCCATCCGTCGTGAGGCTGAGGTGATCGCACAGGCCATGATGGACGCCGGCCTCATCGCCGAAGTTGTTTTCACTGAACACTGGGCCGAATCCTGAGCGCGACTTGGTAGGGACACGACTGCGTCGCGTCCGTTCGCCAGCAGACGGAGAAGACCAAGCCGACTGGCTATTCACCTGCATCGGGTAGGGTCGGGACGGCGTCACGACCTCACGGCCTTGGGTAGGGGCAAGGCTATGCCTTGCACTCCCCCGGTGGAGGGCGCGGTAAACCACGCCCCTACCAATGAACGGTCGACGGACGCGACGCAGTCGCGTCCCTACCCGGATACAGTGCCTACCGCCTTGACCCCGTATTCATTAAAACGACACTACAAGCACCCCACATGCGACCCGCTAACCTCCTCCGAACCAGCACTTGGGCCTGGTCGCTCTTAGCGTGGGGCACGGCGATGCTCTTGCCCCTAGGACTTTCGGGCGAAGAGGAAGCCGTCGTCACCTTCTTGTACGCACCTTCACAGATCGAGACATATACGCCCCTCACTGAGCAGCGCCTTGCGGAGAACCCCATGTTCCAGGGGGAAATCAAAGGAGCCTCCGCGGAGTGGCTGCTGCAGATGGCGACGCGCCCGCAGAAGAAATCGGTCTTCGACCCAGAAGCGGTTCGGCTCATCATCCGGACCAAGGGCAAGAACTCGCAGATCGTGGTCGATCGCTATGCGACCGCCAGATGCGATGGCGTCGAGTACTTCGTCGACCCAAACATCTTCAGCTACATCGAGAGCGGCCTAGACCGCGGTTCCTTGCCGCCCCCACGGGACTATACGGCCGCCCAGTGGCAAGCCATCCATGACATGCACGGCCGCGTTCCGCAGATGTTCGCGATCTCGCAGCGCAACTACGACGGCTGGCTCACGCTCTTCGTCGCCGCCATCATCATCGTACCTTTGCTGACCCTGCTGGCACTACACCTCCTTAGCGGCAGAAAGTCGCCGGAAATACCCAAGGAAGGTTGAGCGCAAGCATCCTTCGACGATACGACACCACCCCACCATGCGACCTGCTGACATCCTCCGTCCCCTGTTGCTCGCCGCACTTGCCCTGCTGTCAGGGTGCGCCGCGCAGCAAGCGGAATGGAGCCCTGGGGGACAGCCCACCCCTAAGGCCCAGCTGTGGACCTCGGACGGTTATCCAACGTTCGTGCATACGTGCTATTCGACGGATGGAGACGCCATCGTCATCCGCAAAGGCAAACTCGACGGAGCTGGCAAGTTTCCGGCCAACTTCCAAGCGACCGCCCAGCGGCGCATCCCCTGCTCCGCTCGCGACCTGTATGTCTTCAACCTGACCATTGCGGCACTAGACACGAAGACCCATGAAGAGGAGGCCCGCCAACGCAAGGACATCGTGTGCGGCCCGTTCTTCACCGTGATCGTCGATGGCGTCAAGGTGGCCGAGGGCTGGACGCCCGAGCTCGACCGGGTCCGCCTCAATATGTGCGAGTTCATCCTGCAGAAGGAATTCGAGCGCGAAGCGAAGTAGCCCCTAGGTAGGGACGCGACTGCGTCGCGTCCGTTCGC
>RGFZ01000113.1 GCA_010024875.1 Oxalobacteraceae bacterium
GACGCTCATGCGTGCGTTTGCCGAGGGCGCTCGTCAAGGTGTCTGGCACTGGCTCATCGACGGGACATACTCCACGCTGATGCGCGCGGCCGCGCAGGAGTCGCCGTTGCGCCGTCCGGACGTGCCTGCAGGGCTATGGCCATCGGCGTTCGGTGTCTCGAGACAGGGCCTCGGGCTGTCGAGCGCTGGAGACGGCGCGTTCGGGCGCGACGGGGCAATGCTCGTCGCGCAAGTCGCCATCGAGGCACGGTGGCGCAGCGAAGCTGGCGCAGCCCTTCCCGGTGACAGGGATGACCGGGCCGCCCAGATCACCGCCAGGGCCGTAAATGCGATTGCGGGCACAACCGCACTAGCCAACCTCGAACCCGCGGCTCGCTCACTGCTCGCTTGTGCTGCGTCTGGCGTGGCAACAGACCGGGCTTCTACCGTAAAGACGGCAACCGCACTCGCCTCGAATAACGCCCAAGTGGCTCTTGACGGACTGCTCGGTCGCTGGTGCGAGGCTGGCGGACCCCCCGACCTCTGGCGCGTGTACGCCGAACCTCCACCCCTTCCGACGACCCGGAACGATGCGGTAGTGCCTCCAGTTGGCAACGTGCCGTGGTTCCACGACGACGAGACCGGTCATGTCGTCGCCGACGGGTTTGCGAAGTTCGTGGTCGCAAATGGAGGACTTGGATTGACTGGCGCACCACTGACGGACACCATCTCTGAAGGTGGGCGCCGGGTGCAGTACTTTGGCAACGTAATCCTTACAGAGGACCTTGGGACCTCGGGTCCACTGGTAGTCACCGGCGCCGCCGGACGACTGCGAGCCGAGGCTGACAACGTACTCGCGCGACCTGAAGCAATCGAGGTCTCCCCAATTGACGTTCCTTCCGGTCGGCGACTGGTCGGAAGCTCGGGGCACACCGTAGGTGGTGCATTCGCCAAGGCCATCGAGATTGTTGGCGGTCTCAGTACGCTTCTCGGCGACCCAATAACTGAGGAGCTGTCACTCGAGGGAACCGTTGTTCAATACTTCGCGGGAGGTCGCCTTGAGTACGTCCCCGGACGCCCAGGCTTGGGCGGCGAACCGGTGCGCCTCACTCAAGCAGGTGCGCTGGTGGCGCGCGACCGCGGTTGGTTACAAGATATCCCCTGACGCAGCCAGTGCTATCCCGTTCGGCCTTGGGTCGCTCCGCGTACGAGAACGTGAATCGCATACAGCGATGTGCATGCCGTCATGAAGACGCGCGCCGCCGTTCCCTCGCCTGCGCCGAAGCAAAGATTTGCAACTGTTTCCGGTGCAATGACTGATGGGTCTCGCCTGGACGGCGCGTGGGGCGTGATGATCCTGCCGATCAGCTCCCCGCCGACATCGAACACATGGACACCGTCCCCTGCCGATGACCAAAGGCGTCCATCTTCATCGCAACGAATGCCATCCGGCACACCAGCTTGGATCACGCAGAAGACTTCACCGCCGTGAAGGCGACCGTAAGCATCAATGTCAAAGACCCGGACATGTGCCCGACCTGAGGAATCCGCGACGTATAGACGCTTCTCATCGGGCGAGAAGCAAAGCCCGTTCGGTCTCTCGAAGTCGTCGGCGACCGAAATGAGGGTTCCATCTCCAGGGTCGAATCGAAAGACGTGGTTCCGATCGAGCTCACGACCGGACCCATCAGGCGGAAGCCCGTACGGCGGGTCCGTGAACCAGATCGTTCCGTCGGACCGAACAACAACGTCATTTGGTGAGTTGAGCCGCTGCCCGGAGTATCGCTCGACGAGGGTGGTTCGGGCGCCGGTGCGATCCTCTATGGCTACCCGTCGGCCCGAGTGCTCGCATGAGATCAGGCGACCAGCGATGTCGCGAGTGTTCCCGTTCGTGTTGCCGCTTGGTTCGCGGTGGATCGTGACTCCTTCGCGCATCGACCACCGATGGATGCGGTTGTTCGGGATGTCACTGAAGACGAGGTATCCGCCATCTTCTTCGGTCCAGCTTGGACCCTCAACGAACCCGAACCCACCTGCGAGTTTGTCTACGACGGTAGTCGAGCGGACGACCTTCGCGAAAGCCAGTTCGTTGACGGGCACGATGGTGCCTGAAGCGTTTTCGGCCATGGTCTCCCTCCACTGACTGCCGTCAGAACTCACCCCTTGACTGCGCCAGACGTCAAGCCCGCAACGATGCGCCGCTGGAACACCAGCACCAAGATGACTAGCGGGATAGTGGTCGCGACCGCTGCCGCAGAGATTTCGCCCCAGGGCGTGACCGCAGCGATATCTGCACCCTCAAACTGCGCAATCGCCACGGGGGCAGTCACCTGTTCCACTTTGCTCATGAACGTCCGGGCAAAGAGAAACTCGTTCCACGATGCAATGAAGAGAAGAATGGCGGTAGTAAACACACCTGGCGCAGCGAGGGGAGCGATCACCTGCACAAACGTCTGAACTCGGGATGCGCCGTCGACGTACGCCGCCTCCTCCAGTTCACGTGGCAAGTCGCGGAAGAAGGCGGTCAGGGTCCAGATGCACACCGGCAGCGTGAAGGTAACGCCGGGCAGGATCAGCGCAAGCTTGTTATTGATCAGGTCCCAGTCCCTGAACTGCAGGTACAGGGGACTGATGATCGCAATACCTGGAAACATCGAAACCGCTAGCACAATCGTAAGCACAATGTCCTTACCCGGGAAGCGCAAGCGGGCGATCGCGTACGCACAAATCGATCCAAGCAACAGACTGACGACAGTCACACATGTCGCGACGATCGCACTATTCATCAACGCACCTTGAAAGCGTGACAAGGTCACAACCTTGACCCAGCTCGCAAGATCAATGGGTTCAGGCAAATACGTCGTCGGACTGTAGTAGATCGCGTTCGCAGATTTCAGGCTGGTAATGACCGTCCAGTAGAAGGGCGCGAGGCACCACAACACGATTGTCACGACCACTGAAACGGTCGCCCCGCGCTTGAGCGCAGGCCCAAATGTTGAACGGGTCATCGCTCGGACTCTGCGCCAGCAACGGGAGCCCCCAACACTCTAATAAAGATGAAAGCGGTTCCAAGGATCATCAGGAATGTCAGGACCGCGAGCGCAGAACCGCCTCCAAACTTGAGATCTGTGAAGATGACGCGATAGGTGTATAGGCTCAATGTCTCGGTCGCCTGCCCTGGACCTCCGCCGGTGAGAACGAACGGCAGGTCAAGCATCCGGAAGACGTCGATCATCCTGAACAGCAACGCGACCAGCATCGTTGGGCGGAGCAACGGAAACGTGATCCGCCAGAAGCGATCCCAAGCGGTCGCACCATCAATCGCGGCTGCCTCGTAGAGTTCGCCAGGGATCAGCTGCATGCCAGCGGTCAGCAGCAGCGCGACAAACGGCGTCGTCTTCCAGACGTCTGCACCGATCATCGCCCAGATCGTGAAGACCGGACTGATGATCCACGGCTTGTACGCGTCGATTAATCCAATATCAACAAGGATTCGATTGAACACACCGTAACTTGCATGATATATCACTTGCCACATACGAGCCGATACGACAGTCGTGAGCGACCAAGGTATTAGCACCGAGGCGCGTACCAAAGCGCGACCCTTGAATGATTGATTCATGACTAAAGCGAATATCATTCCTAGTACAAATTCTGCGAGCAGCGAAGTGAACGTGATCGTGAGTGTCACTCGCAGGGCGTTCAGCCAACGTGCGTCATCGGTGATGGCATCAACGTAGTTTCCGAGCCCAACAAAGACCCACGGCGTGTTCGCGAACCGTAGGTTGATCTTCCAAAGGCTGAGCCACAGCGCGTGGCCTAGCGGGTAGAAAGCAACCAGGGCGATTGCAGCCATTGCAGGCGCGACGAGAAGCGCTGCGAACCGGGCTTCGAGCAGGGCTTGAACGGAACGGCGCGGGGCACGCACTGGCGGCGCCTCAAAGTGTGGCGCAGTCGCAGTCATCGTCGGTTCGTCCTCCGGCGTCGTGAAACGGCAACGGCCGCGGGCGAACCCGCGGCCGTCGTGGTCGCTCTGGGATCGGCAGTGACCGAGGCTACCCCTTCATGATCTTGCGCATGCCGTCGGCCATCTCCTTGATCCCCTCCTCAGGCGTGATCGCCTTCGTCGTGACCTTGCCGAAGACCGGTTGGATCACGTTTGCGGACATCTGACCATAGAAAGGCGTCACCGGTCGGGGCTTCAGGCTCTCAAACGTGCCCTTGAGCTTCTCCGCAAACGCATACTTAGCCTTGACGTCGGCGTCGTCGAATACGGCCGGCCTACAGGGCGGTACACCCATGGCCAGGTAACGAGCCTTCTGTTGGGCCGGTGAGGTGAACCACTTGATCGCCTCGCCCGTCGCGTCAGGGTTCTTCGAATACTTTGAAATCCCGAGGTTCCAGGTTCCGAGGCACCCGGGACCAGCCTTGTCGCCCTTTTGGGAAGGCAACGGCACAACGTCCCACTTGCCTTTGATCTTCGAGTCGTCGCGGTCGTTCTGGGTCAGGCCGGACGTCCACTGACGGCAGAAAACTGCCTTGCCCTCAATGAAAGGATTCTGTGCGTCCGCACCAGTCTTGTACCCGAGCGCACCTTCCGGGAGAATTTTGTCGGTGTACATGAATGAAAGTAGGCGCTTGAACGAATCGACGCCTGCCGTGCCCTTGTCG
>RGFZ01000114.1 GCA_010024875.1 Oxalobacteraceae bacterium
CAGTCCGAACCAGGTGTAATTTCCCTTGCCCAGCAAGCTGGCGTCGGGCACCGCTGCTTTGACCGCTGCCGACTGCGCGAATGCTACGCCTGCCAGTCCAATCTGTATTGCTGCCAACAACATGAGCAGCCAGCCATACCGCTTGGCTTCCTGCATGAGAATAATCCTCACGACTTCTGCAAAGTGAACTGGAACAGATCGATACTGCCTGCACGGAATCCGGCTTCGCAATACGCGAGATAGAACTGCCAGGTACGGATAAAGCGATCGTCAAAGCCCTGCGCGCGAACCTCGGCTTCCTGAGCACGGAAATCTTCATCCCACAGCGCCAGGGTGCGCGCATAGTCGAGTCCAAACGCCAGCTCGTTGACCACGGTGAGGCCATGCCGTTCAGCGTGAGCGCGAAACACCTCGGGTGAAGGCAGCATCCCGCCGGGGAAGATGTATTGCTGTATGAAATCCGTACCCTTGCGGTAACGCTCGAAGAGCTCATCGGCGATCGTGATTGTCTGTATGCAGGCACGTCCACCGGTTTTTAGACGCTGCGCGACACAGGCGAAGTAGCTATCCCAGTATTGTTCACCGACTGCCTCGAACATCTCAATGGAGGCAATCGAGTCGAATTGGCCGCGCACATCGCGATAGTCCTGCAGCCGCAATTCGGTGTGGCTTGCATGGCCGGCGTCTGCGAGGCGCTGTTGAGCGAATGCCAGCTGTTCGGAAGAGAGCGTCAGTCCGGTGATGTGCATGCCTCGAGCGGCAGCCAGCTCGGCAAAACCACCCCAGCCACAGCCGATTTCAAGAACACGATCTCCGGCGCGCGCCCCAGTCTCCGACAAAATGCGCTCATACTTTGCCTGCTGCGCCTGCTGCAGTGTCATGTCTGGCGATGCGAACAGGGCGCTGGAATAGGTCATCGATGGGTCCAGCCACAACGTATAAAAACGATTCCCGATGTCATAGTGCGCGTGAATATTGCGACGGCTGCCGGCGCGCGAATTCCGATTAAACAGATGCCGTACGCGATACAGCAGACTGCCCCACCAATTGCCATAGATCGCCGCTTCGAGCGCGTGGCGGTTGTGGATGAACAGCTCGAGCAGTTTTGCCAGATTGTCGGTTTGCCAGTCGCCAGCGATGTAGCTTTCGGCAAAGCCGATATCGCCTGAGCGAATCGCCGCCAGACAGGGCTCCCAGCTGCTCAGTCTGAGCGTGACTGGCGTGCTGTCATCGCCGAAATGCAGCAGGCTGCCATCCGGACATTCCAGCCGCAATGCGCCATGCGCCATCTTGCGCAGCATTTGCAGCACGATGCGCACTTGGGCGGGCACCTTGCCGGACTGTGCATAGCTGGTGACGATCTGTTCGTTGAGTGCGAGCGAGGGTGACAGAGGTTTATTCATCGGCTCAGGGAGGTCGGTGGTGGCAGGGGTTTGCTGAAGAAAGGCACACGCTTGATAAACAGCTTCAGCGCCTGCCAGTGAATGCGCGCGATCACGCCCATCGTCATTAGTGGATGACGCAGAAAGGCCAGTGCGGCACTGGCGGTGGACAAGGGCTGCAATCTGCCCGAGATACTGGTTAGCAAAAGCGGCCCCTGTGCATCGTCATAGTCGATGCGAGAGACGATGCGTTCGATGTCCTCATTCCCGACTTGTTGCGTGGTGCGCATGAAGCGGAAGCGGTACTGGCCCTCGACAGCGCAGAAGGGCGATACATGAAAAACTTTTTTGGCGGACATCGTCATGCCCCATGGCATCGCGTCGCCGGTATCGAGCAGATAGCAGTGGCGCTCGCCGAAGGTGTTGTTCACTTCGCAGACAATCGCGCGCAGCTCGCCATTACGGCGGTGGCAGAACCAGAATGACACCGGGTTGAACACATAACCCAGCACGCGAGGGAAGGTCTGTAGCCAGATCTCGCCATCGGCATCACGGATGCCTTCGGATTGCAGCAAACTATCTATCCACGGCAAGAGCGCGCTGTGGCCATCGCCATGGTCGCGATCATGAAACGCGATCAGGTTGAAGCGGTTGCGCGAGCACAAGCGGTTGTCGAAGCCAGCATCGCCGAGCGCACGCAGCGGCAGCATCAGCGTGAACACGCCATAGCTGAACGTGTTGTCCGCTGGCCGCAAGCGGCTGTGTCGCACCTGTCCGGTGGAGATCAAGGGGCGCGGTGTCAGTTTCTGCATGCGTTTCTCCTTGCGTCGTTTCAGGCAGCGCGCTTCAGTGCTGCGCTATCGGTCAGTTTGGCAATGCCGCTGGCTACGGCCAGTCCGGATTTGAGTCCGTCTTCATGAAATCCATAGCCCGTCCATGCGCCAGCAAACCAAGTGTTGCGCAAGCCTTGTATCGATGGCAGCGCCTGCTGTGCGGCGATGGCCGCTGCATCAAACACCGGATGGGCATAGTCGAACTCAGCAATCACTTTGGAGGGATCAATGGGCGACACCGGATTCAGCGTGACGATGGCTTGCTGACGGAAGGGCAGCGGCTGCAGTTTATTGATCAGGTAGTGGACACAGACCTGCGGCTCGGTCATGCCCGAGGTTTCATAGTTCCAGGCTGACCACGCTTTTTTCAGCGCGGGCAGACAGCGTTCATCGGTGTGCAGCACCGCATGATTTGGCTGATAGCGTACGGCCGACAGCAGCTTCTGTTCGGCGGCGCTGGCGTCCGCAAGGATCGCCAGGCTTTGGTCACTGTGGCAGGCCAGAACAGTATGATCGAAGCGTTGTTCGCCTGCATCAGTGATGACGCTGACTTGCCCAATGTCGCCGACATCCGCTCGCGTGACCGAACGCACCGGCGTAGCCAGAAACTTATGCGCGATTGCTGGCAGCATCTTCTGCACATAGTGCTTCGCGCCGCCCGTCACGGTGTACCACTGCGGGCGGTTGTTCACCTGTATTAGACCGTGGTTATGGCAGAAGCGCACGAACGTCGCTAGCGGAAAGGCGAGCATCTGCTCGGTCGGGCACGACCAGATGCAGCCAGCCATCGGCAGCAGATACCAGTCGCGAAACTGGGTGCTGTACGACTGCTGCTCCAGGAAGTCGCCGAGTGATATGGCTTCCAGCGCGCCCTCGCTTTGCGCCATCGCTGTGGTCTGGCGATTAAAGCGCAGAATGTCCGAGATCATCCTCAGAAAGCGGGGGCTGAACAGGTTGCGGCGTTGCGCGAAGACGGAGTCGAGATTCGATCCTGCCCATTCCAGCCAGCGGCCATTGGCAAGCGGCAGTTTGACGGCAAACGACATGTCGCTGGCGCTGGTGTGTACGCCAAGCTCATCAAACAGACGAACCAGATTCGGGTAAGTCCGATGATTAAAGACGAGGAAGCCCGTATCGACACCATGCGTGATGCCATCGAGCGTGACATCGACCGTGTTCGTATGGCCGCCGAAATACCGACCCGCTTCGAACAACGACACTTCATGGCCGTCACGAGAGAGCTGCCACGCGGCGGAAAGTCCGGAAATGCCAGAGCCTATGACTGCGATCTTCATGCGATTTCCAGACTTTGAGTGCTGCTGGTTGAAGCGCGGCGATGGAATAAAAATGCTGCGGTGCCCGTCGGGGAGAAATACGGGTTGGGGGAAGATCGCCCCGAGCATGCCGCCGGCACAAGCCGGGAGGCACTGCAGCAAAAACTTTACTTACTGCGCGGCCAGCGCCTTTTCGAGTGCGCTGACAAATGTCTTTTCATCCGGGCGTGTGGTGCTGCCGTAATTGGCGACCAGCTTGCCCTCACGATCGATCAAATACTTGTTGAAGTTCCAGGAAGGCGCTTTGGCACCGGCCTTGATCAGCGCGGCAAACAGCGCGTTCGCTTCTTTGCCTTTCACCGAAGTCTTTGCAAACATCGGGAACTTCACGCCGTAGGTGTTGTAGCAAAAATCGGCGATTTCCTTGTTGTTGCCGGGCTCCTGGCTAAAGTCATTCGACGGGAAGCCGAGAACCACCAGTCCTTTGTCCTTGTAACTGGCGTAGAGCTTTTCCAGTCCTTCGTACTGAGAGGTAAAGCCGCAGTAGCTGGCCGTGTTCACCACCAGCACGACCTTGCCGCTGTACTGGCAGAGGTTTTGTGGCGAGTCATCCTGAAGGCGGTTGAACTTGTGGTTCAGCAGTGCGGGACACTCGTTGGCAGCAGCAGGCACAACGGCGCTCGCCATCATCAAACCCAGCACGAGCGAGAGAGTCATCAGGCACTGACGAGAAAAGGATGTGTGAAGTCGGATCATCGCTGGAATACCAAAAGGTTTTAATTTAAACTCCGTGGTCATTCTAGCGCATTCCGGACAGAAAAGTGCCCCCACCGTACATAATGTTTTCAAATTTGCTCAAACGGCAATTCTGTCTCTTGATCATGGTTTTTCATGACAGTGAGTATTTGCTTCAAAAAGATCGGGGAACTCGCTGATGCGCGAGCTCATCCTTGTCTTAGGCGATCAGCTGAGCTTTGACAGCCCCTCGCTCGCCGAATTTGACCCCGCGCGAGACCGTGTGTTGATGATCGAAGCGTCGGGCGAGGCGACGGCGGTTTGGTCGCACAAGGCGCGAATAGCGATTTTCCTGTCCGCGATGCGGCATTTTGCGAACGGCGTCGCGGCACGCGG
>RGFZ01000115.1 GCA_010024875.1 Oxalobacteraceae bacterium
ACGACATTCCACATGACGAAGGGGCGTTCAAGCCGGACAAAGCTTTTGTAGCTGTCGTTGTCGGGCAAGCCGAGCTCACGGGCAGCGAATTCTCGGATTTCGCGTACGCGTTTGAGCCGTGCTTTCAGATCATCCTTGACCTCGGGATCCGACAACCACCGTTCGATGGGTTTGGCATCGGCCAGCAAGGACATCTGTCCGCGCGCCGCCTGCGCGTAATAACCGAGTTCGGCACACCCACTTAGCAGGCATGCGGTGATAGCAACGCATGCGGCGTAGGCCGCGCAGATTGGACGTGATGATCGTGTCATGTTCAGCCATCGGAAAGGGCGCGGCGGTGCGGGCCCGACACCGGACTCAGGCTTTCTCTACCTGGACCAGCACATCATAAAAAGTCGGGGCCCGCCCCATATCGGTCAGCCGCTGGTTGGTGAGCTCATTAGCGTTCTTGCCATCGGAGGCGAGTTTTTTCCACCAGATGGACAAGGCAACGACCAGACCCTCTCGCGCATTTTCTGTCACGTGCGTTTTGGCGACCATGGATCCACGATCGTTGAACACGCGGACCATGTCTCCATCAGCGATACCGCGCTGTCCAGCGTCTGCAGGATGGATCTCAAGATGAGGTTCTCCCTCGGTGTCTCTGAGGCTCTTCACATTGACGAAGGTGGTATTGAGAAAGTTCCTTTGTGGCGGGGAAATCATGGCTAGCGGATACTTCATCGCCAACTCGGGTGCGCTTGCTCTGGATTCGTAGGGAGCGATAAAGGCTGGCAAGGGATCCAGGCCGTCTTTTTTCATTTGTTCGCTGTAGAACTCGCATTTTCCCGAGGGGGTCGGAAAGCCTCCCTGAGCAAACGGCGCATCGGCAACGCTGAGCCTCATCCAGCCATCCTCTTTGAGTCGCGACCAATCGAAATGCATTGCATGCGGATGGGTCGAATCGAATGCCTGCGTAGCGAGGTCATCATCGCTGTCCTTGAAGCAGGGATCGTCGAATCCCATGGCTGACGCCAGCAAGCGGAAGATCTCACTGTTCGGCTTGGCCTCGCCCAACGGCGCGATCGCAGGATTGTTCGCCACGATGTACAAATGTCCATAGCTGGCATGAATGTCCGTGTGCTCGAGCTGTGTCGTGGCTGGCAGGACGATATCGGCATAGTCGACGGTGTCTGTCTGAAAATGCTCCAGCACCACGGTGAACAAATCTTCGCGCGCGAACCCTTGCGCGACCTTAGCCGATTCTGGCGCGACCGCCACCGGATTAGCGTTGTATACGATCAGCGCCTGTATTGCGGGGCCAAATGCTTCAGAATCCGGACGAAGCAGATCATCACCGATCGTGCTCATGTTGATGGTGCGCGTCGGCCTGGCGCTGTCTGTTGGCATCAGGTCGGGCCTCTGCAATTGCTGTTCTTTTTTCGGGTAAGTTTCGCCCGATGACAGAAGAATTCCTCCTGCCGGATGACGCCAGGCGCCGACCAGCGCAGGCAAGCACGCGATATTTCGAACCGCCATACCGCCGCCATGCGCGCGCTGCACGCCATAGTTGACCCGGATCGCCACGGGCTCACCCCGACGGGAAGTCTCGCCGTACACTCGCGCAAGCATCTCCACTTGCGCAGGATCAATCCCGCAGATCTGGGCGGTTTTCTCAGGCGTCCAGTCAGCAACGCGCTCTTTCAGCAGCGGGTAACCCAGAGTGTAGCGGTCGATGTAATCATGATCGAGCAAATCATCACGGATAAGGATGTGCATCATCCCGAGCGCTAATGCCGCATCGGTACCGGGCATGACGGGAATATGGTGGTCACACTTTTCAGCGGTAAGTGATCGGTAGGGATCAATGGCAATCAAAACAGCACCGCGACGCTTTGCCTCCTGTGCGCGCATCCAAAAATGCAGGTTGGAGGCAATCGAATTTCCGCCCCAGATAAGAATTAACTTGGAATGCTCGTACTGCTCTGTATCCATCCCCATCTTCGCACCCAGCGTGTACTTGATTCCGACACTACCCGCAGAAGAGCAAATGGTCCTGTCGAGTTTGCTGGCGCCCAAGCGATTGAAAAACCGCATGGCCATGGATTCACCTTGGATGACACCCATGGTACCGGCGTAACTGTAGGGGAGTATCGCTCGGGAATCGCTTTGCGCTAGCGTTTTCAACTTTGCTGAGATCGTATCGAGGGCCTCCTCCCAGCTGATTCGCTCGAATCTTCCTTCACCCTTTTTCCCTGTTCGCCGCATGGGATATAACAGTCGGTCGGTGTGATACGTTCTTTCGAGGTATCGAGCGACTTTGGTGCAGAGCGCCCCAGCTGTGTTGGGGTGGTCTGGATCACCTCTGACGGCGGTGGCCACGCCGTCGGCGACGGTGACCAGCATGGCGCAGGTATCGGGACAATCATGCGGGCAGGCGGCGCGTACGACTCGGGTATTCATGAGAACTCCGGTTTGGTAATTATTTGTTTGATTTGCAATTAGGGCAGTCGGCTCGCCTGAAGGTAATATTACACAGACGGTCGTGCAAACGGCCGGCCAACCAGAGAGCAGCCTCGCTTTCTGTGCACTGGCACAAGACTAACCCAAGGAAGAGACCTCCATGAAGCTGATCGATCCCATTCTGGCTTTTCACGACGAGCTCAAGCAGATTCGCCGCAGCATTCACGCCCATCCCGAGCTGTCGTATGAAGAATTCAAGACCTCTGATCTGGTGGCTGCCAAGCTCACGGAGTGGGGTATCCCAGTCATTCGCGGCCTCGGGGGTACTGGAGTAGTTGGCGTCATCAGTCACGGTAGCAGCAAGCGGTCAGTCGGACTTCGTGCGGACATGGATGCGTTGCCTCTGAACGAACTGAATACCTTCGAACATCGCTCCCGCCATGCCGGAAAAATGCATGCTTGCGGGCACGATGGCCATACAGCGATGCTGCTGGGAGCGGCTCATTACCTCGCGAAGAATCGCAATTTCGATGGAACCGTCTATGTGATTTTCCAGCCGGCGGAAGAGGGGGCGGGTGGGGCGAAGCGCATGATGGACGAGGGACTGTTCGAGCAATGTCCGATGGAAGCCGTGTTTGGCATGCACAACTGGCCGGGTGCGCCAGCAGGGACGATGGGTGTCATTAACGGGCCGATGATGGCTTCGTCGAATGAGTTCGAATTAAACATACAGGGCAAAGGATCTCATGCGGCTCAGCCACACTTGAGTACCGACCCAGTCATGGTGGCGGTGCAGATCGCACAGAGCTGGCAAACGATTATTTCCCGTAATAAAAATCCCCTGGATGCAGGGGTCTTGTCGATTACCCAGATTCACTCAGGCAGTGCGACCAATATCATTCCGGATTCAGCAACGATGATAGGCACCGTCCGCACATTCACCATGGAGGCGCTCGATCTTATTGAGTCCCGTATGGCAGAGATTGCGTCGCACACTGCTGCAGCTTTCGGTGCCAGTGTGGAATTTAGCTTCCGGCGCAATTACCCACCGCTGATTAATCACGAACCAGAAACGACTTTTGCAGCGGAGATCATGTCCGAGGTGGTCGGTAAAGATGGTGTGCTGAAAAATCTGGAACCAACCATGGGCTCTGAAGATTTTGCCTTCATGCTTCTCGAAAAACCGGGTTGTTATGTCTTCATTGGCAACGGTGATGGCGCGCACCGAGTGGCAGGTCATGGTCTCGGGCCCTGTAATCTCCATAACCCGAGCTATGACTTTAATGATGAGTTGCTCCCCATTGGCGCCAGTTACTGGGTGAGGCTCGCTGAGCAGTTTCTGGCCCGTCCGTCGCTCCGATAACGTGCACGTTCTCGCGCTACCTTCTACCTTCTGCACTACTTACGCTGGGCCAAGTTCGGCAAGGTTGGCCGTACTTGCAGCTCAGCGACTCAGAATGGTCTAGCGTCATAATGACGAATTGGCTCTATCCGTCTGGCGTCTCACTAGTTTTAGCGGTCTTGTTCTCTGGCTGCGCATCTTATGCCCCGGACGCCAACATTGTTGGCCTGTCGCGTGATCAAGTCGTGGCAAGGCTCGGCGCTCCCGATCCCGATGCTGCTGCTCGTATTCAGGGTCGACTGGACTTTCTGCGCGGCCCAATGGGCAAGCACACTTACTTCGTCTACTTTGATGACCAAGGCAAAGCCGTTCGTTTTGAACAAGTGCTGACCGAGGAGCGTTTTGCGAGGATAGTGCCTGACATGTCGGTCGAGGACGTCGTGTTGCTCATCGGTCGGTCGCGTTCCACGTTTGGGCTCGCCCGTAACCGCGGTTTCGTATGGTCGTATCGCTACGAAAACCCGCTTTGCCAGTGGTTCCAGGTTGAATTCACTAATGAGGGCAAGGTTCGTTCAGCAGGCTACAGCAAGCCGCCTGAATGTCGCGTCGGACGCATTCGCGCGATCCCGCTTTGAGTCCGACTTGACTGATTTTTGCGGTGCTTCACTGGCACATAAAAAAAACCCCCGACTGATCAGCCGGGGGTTTTTCGGTTAGTAGCCTGACGATGACCTACTTTCACACTGGTTGCAGCACTATCATCGGCGCAAAGTCGTTTCACGG
>RGFZ01000116.1 GCA_010024875.1 Oxalobacteraceae bacterium
ACCGGCATCCATCGCACCACACCCAGGAGTGGCGCAGGCAGGCGCTGAGACAATGCATCGAGGTTGGCTGCCTGGTGCGGCATCGCAGGATCGATCTGATTCGCCACCCACCCGGTCAGTGTCAGTCCGCGCGAGGCAATCGCTTCTGCGGTCAGTAGCGCATGATTCAGGCAGCCCAAGCGTAAGCCGACCACGAGGATAACACCAAGCTGCATCTCGACGGCCAGGTCGGCGGTATCGAGATCATCGTTTAGCGGCACCCTGAAACCGCCGACACCCTCGACCACGAGCGCATCGACTTTTGCCGATATCTGGCGGAAAGCATCGATCACGGTATGGATGTCGATGTCGCGGTCCTCTAGCGAGGCCGCGATGTGGGGTGCGGCGGCCTCGCGAAACATCAGCGGACAGATCAGCTCCACCGGCAGCGACACGCTGGATTGTGCGCTCAGCATCGCCACATCCTCATTCCAGAGCTGGCCTTCGCGCAGCTCTGCGCCGGCGGCAAGCGGTTTCATCCCCGCCGCACGCAAGCCCGCAGTCGCCAGCTTGTGCACTAGCGCGGCAGATACCAAGGTCTTTCCAACGCCAGTGTCGGTGCCAGTGACGAAGCAGCCGAAACGTAGACTCATGCACCCTCCTTCATCGTTCAATGTCGGCAATCGCGGCCATCAATCCGTCCAACTGAACCTCGGTGTGAGCGGCAGACAGTGTCACTCGAAGTCGCGATGTGCCTTTCGGCACCGTGGGCGGCCTGACCGAGCCGACCCAGTAGCCGCGCTCATGCAAGGCCCGTCCGGCGACCATGGTGGCTTCGTTGTCTCCGATAATCACGGGCTGTATAGCGGTCGATGAGCGCAGTGGCTGCCAGCGCGACAGGGTCATGGCCTGCTGCCACTGCGCGATACGTGCAGCCAGCGCCTGACGGCGCTGCCTTCCCTCATCGCCGGCGATAATCTTCAGGCTAGTGAGCAAGGCATGCGCGAGCGCCGGCGGCGATGCGGTGGAATATACATAAGGCCGGGCTCGCTGCACCAGCCACTCGATGACGGTCTCGTGCGCGGCGACAAAGGCGCCGGCGACACCCGCCGCCTTGCTCAAGGTTCCAATCAAAACGATCTGAGAAGAGTGCAACGCAAAATGTTCGAGCGCGCCTCGTCCCTGTTCGCCAAGCACACCAAAACCGTGCGCATCATCAACGATCAACCATGCGCCGTATTGCTCGCACAAGGCCAGCAAACCAGGCAGTGGCGCAATATCACCATCCATGCTGAACACGCTGTCGGTGACTACGAGTTTATTCTGCGCCGTACTGGCAGCCAGCAACTTGGCAAGCGTATCGAGATCGCTATGCGGATACACGCTGATCTTTGCGCGAGAGAGCCGCGCGCCATCGATCAGTGACGCATGATTCAGCTCTTCTGAAAAAATCTCGGATTGCTTGTCTGCCAGTGCTGCGATCACCGCGAGATTGGCAATGTAGCCGCTGGAAAGGTACAGTGCACGACACCGCGCCAGATGCGGTGACATGATAGCGGCGAGCGTCTCTTCCAGCAGGGCATGCGCCGCCGAATGGCCGCTGATCAGATGGGATGCGCCGCTGCCAGTGCCATAGCGGGATGCGCCTTCGGCCAGCGCCTCGGCGATGCGGGCATCCCCGGCGAGACCGAGATAATCGTTACTGCAAAAGGCGGATAACGGCCGTCCGTCGATCATCAGCTGCGGACCGCAGGCCGATTCGACGGCCCGGCGCTGGCGGATCAGGTGCTGCTGCGACAGCGCATCCAACCGCGCACGCAATACCTCCAACAGCGCGACATCACGACTCATGCGATCCCGTCAGCCAGAATGGCTTGCGCTTGCTCAAAAAGGCCTGAACGCCCTCGCGCCCCTGCTCGGAACTTCGGATCTCGGCAATACGCCGAACCGTATCGGCAATGAGTTCATCATCAATGGGTTCGCAAGAAACATCACGTATCAACCGCTTCGCCTCATCCAGTGCATGCGGGCTGCAGGCCAGCAACGCATCGGTGAGTCGGGTGGTTTCGGTATCCAGCGATGCCTCATCGACGACTTCATGCACGAGACCGATTCGCTTGGCTTCAGCGGCATCGAACCGTTCCGCGGTAAGAAAGTAACGTCGCGCGGCGCGCTCGCCGATTGCACGGATCACATACGGAGAAATCGTTGCAGGAATGAGCCCCAGCCGCGTCTCAGACAGGCAAAAGCCTGCGTTTTCTGTGGCTATGACCATATCGCAGGCCGCCACCAGTCCAATTCCACCGGCATAGCAATCGCCCTGCACGCGAGAAATTACCGGTTTGCTGCACCGGTAAATGACTTTCAGCATCTCGGCCAACGCACTGGCATCGGCGAGATTTTCTTCATCGGTATGGCCCGCCATTTTTTTCATCCAGTTCAGGTCGGCACCGGCACAGAAGGCTTTGCCTCGTGCGGCAAGCACGATCACCCGAATGTGACGATCCTGATCCAGCTGACGAAAGACGTGTGTTATCTCGGCAATAGAGACTTCGTTGAATGCATTACGCACTTCGGGACGGTTCAGCCAGACGGTGGCCAATTGCGCGCGATGCTCGATCTCGAGCGTCTGATAAGCCATAGAATCTCCGACGGTACTCCTAATTTGCTGTCTCTATTTCAAAACATCAACCGCGCGAGGTACCCGGCTTGATCATGGCTTCCGGGTTATCGAGTCGCAGCCGAGCCCGGTTAGGTTCGACAGCGGTTAATGGCTCTGTTTCCCTCAGGTCCCGCATGCAGCGCACAGCCAGCTCCTGATACTCCACCGTGCCACGACGCTTCCATTCAATCTCTTCGTCTGACAAAGTTCGCGCGACCTTGGCGGGCATGCCCATCACCAGACTTTTGGGTGGCACCAGCATGCCGGTCTTGACGAATGACATCGCCGCGACGATCGAGGATTCTCCAATCACCGCACCATCCATCACCACCGCGTTCATGCCCACCAGTACGTTGCGACCAATGCGCGCGCCGTGGATCACGGCACCATGACCGATGTGCCCATCGACCTCAATCACGGTGTCGCTGCCAGGAAAGCCATGAACGACACACGTGTCTTGCAGGTTCGCGCCCTCTTCCATGATCAGGCGCCCGAAGTCGCCACGCAAACAAGCCAGCGGGCCAACGTAGCATCGTGGACCAATGATCACATCGCCGATCAGCACCGCCGTCGGATGCACAAAGGCGGTCGGATCAATGACCGGCGTCAGGCCTTCGAGCGAATAGACTTTGGCCACGATAGTTCCCTGTCCTTGTCGGTCCTTGTTAGTCCTGGTCTCAGCGACGCGGTTGGATGACGATCTTGCCAGTCACCTTGCGCGATGCCATATCGATCAGTGCCTGCGGCGTCTCGGCCAGTGCGTAGGTCTCGGACACATGCGGACGGATCTTGCCAGCGCTGTGCCACTCGAGCAGTTGATGCATCGCCTTGATATGGGTTTCCGGTTCGCGGCGAGCGAAATCGCCCCAGAACACACCGACGACTGACGCACCTTTTAATAGCGGCAGGTTCAGCGGTAGTTTAGGAATGTCGCCATTCGCAAAACCGATCACCAAATAACGGCCGCGCCAGGCGATAGAGCGAAATGCTGGCTCGGTGTAATTGCCGCCGACCGGGTCATACACCACATCCGGCCCTTTGCCATCGGTGGCTTTCTTGATGGCCTCTCGCAAGTCTTCTTTGCTGTAATTGATCAGCAAGTCGGCACCGTGCTGCTTGCAGATCGCCAGCTTTTCATCAGTTGATGCCGCAGCAATCACGCGCGCGCCCACGGCCTTGCCGATCTCGATCGCGGCAATGCCAACACCACCAGCGGCACCCAGCACCAGCATGGTCTCGCCCGCTTTGAGCGCGGCACGATCAACTACCGCGTGATACGACGTGCCATAGGTCAGGGTCAACGCGGCAGCCGAATCAAAATCCATCGATTCCGTCATCGGGAACACGGCAGATTCAGCCACCGCGATCTGCTGCGCAAAGGCGCCGTGAGGAACAAAGGCGAACACCCGATCGCCAACTTTGTATTTCGATGCGCCCTCGCCTGCCGCGCGCACCACACCCGCCAACAACTTGTTGCTGCCCCCAAGGGAAATGCCCAAAGTTGAGGTGGTCTTTAGGCCATTGCCAGGAAAAACAATGGAACGACCCAATGATCGCTCAGCTGGAAAGAGCGCAGCAACGGCAAATCCACCTTTGAGTGCAGATTGCCCCCAGAAAGTATCTACTCCGAGCTTTGTTTCGGGGACGCCGGTGCCAAAGGCATCCAGCAGATCGAGGCGCTCGGTTTCTTGCAGTGCCCGGGCACTGC
>RGFZ01000117.1 GCA_010024875.1 Oxalobacteraceae bacterium
CTTGGCATTTGATGCACATTAGTTTTTTCAACCACGAAAGGAGGTGATCGTGAAATATCTCGCACTGGTAGCCTTGCTCGTACTGAGCCCATTCACGCTGGCCAATGATTGCTCTGGCAAAATGAAGTCAGCACAATCATCGTCGCCCACCGACAAAGTCGCCAGCGTCGAAGTTGGCAAAGATAGCAAGCAAGCTGAAACCAGCAAGACACCTGCTGATACCAAAAAGACGTCAACCAACTAACGCAGGAGAGAATTCTTTTAAAGCCACTGCAGAGTGGCTTTTTTTATTGGCGATATGCTTGCGCGTCTGTAGGGCCGCAAATATTCGTAAATACTGCGGACTGACAAAGACCGGCAGTTGTTAACCGAATTTAGGCAGCTTTTGCAGGTTCATAGCAACCGCCACTCTTTTTGCGTGATTTTCTGGCACTTCGTGCAAAAGGATTCCTGGAAACATCACCATCAAGCCTGGCCTTGGTTTTAAAGCTAGTCCATCCCCAAATAAAATCGGAGCTGAATTTTCCTCAGCCTCTAAATAGATAACTGCAGATAGATCACTGGGGTAATGCATATGCGGCACAGTATGATCTGAAGTTTCGTAAATGATTCCCCAGCAATCAGTAACCTTCAGATCCAGATTCAACGAAGGAAAATCGGCTTTCAATACCTCAGCTGAGACCTTCTTTCCGATCGCCTCCACAAGACTACACAGCGGGCGAAATTTATCGCTCAACAAGTGACTTTTCCATGGACTCATGTAAATGGCTTTTACATTCGAGGGGGTGCTCTCCGGGTGAGTCGCCCGAACTTCGTCAATACCCAATCGTGCAAGACTCAATTCGTTAATGTGCTCATGGAGGCTGAACCAAAATACAGGAATCTTTGTTGGAGCCTGCAATATATTTGTGGTCGGCAGAGTGCTCATTTTGTCAAAAAAAGGGGTAAATTTTTATTTTAGCTTATCAAGAGAGAAGTATTTCTGTATTTTCTATCACTGGAATCATAGTCAAAATCGACATTCCCTTTCGGTAGCCAGTTTTACAAGATGAGTAGCATCTCTTGCTAGCTCAAAAAAACAGCTCAGAGGAAAAAAGAACCAGTATCTCCAACACACCTGTCGCCAGCGAGGGCTAAATCAGTCTCCCAAACGGCGTTCCCAGTACTTGACAGCAGATACCTCAGACTGCGTGAAATTTATTCGAATCACCTTTGACCGTTACAAGTTGTTCACGATAAACCGTAGCACCCGAGTACCAATGCCAAAGCGTTACACGTGGGTTGAGACGCCTCGCCCAAGTAACCTGCGGACCTCGCTGAGCAAGCTCAATTACCGCTGCAGGATGTCCACTCACGCATGATGTGGCCGACTTTCTCGACGTTCAACCCTAGCCCACTCGGAGCAAGCAGATGCGCAAATTATCTTTGTTAGCCAACGTTATCCTCGCGATTGCGATATTGATCTCCGGCGGATGCGCCTCGACAAAAACTAGCGAAGGCACTGGAGAGTATTTTGATGACAGCTGGGTCACGACCAAGGTGAAGGCTGCATTGTTCAACGAACCATCCCTAAAATCGGCAGAGGTCAATGTCGAGACCTTCAAGGGTGAAGTGCAGTTGAGCGGCTTTGTCAGCTCTGAAGAAGATATCCGTAAGGCAGTTGCGCTGGCCAAAGAAGTGAAGGGAGTCAAGAGCGTCAGGAATGATATGCGTGTCAGAGGTCGGTAAATCATCTGACATTTTATTTATTACTGAAAAGTGTTCGGGGATTCGAGCAAGAGCGGTCTGCAATCCATCAGTTCATCGAAAGCAAAAATGATTCGACCGGGAACTAAATGCCGGACAACACGGCGTCCATTGCAGACACCAAGGCACTAGCCTGCGCTACCACGTTGTCGACTGGACGTCGCAGAGCCTTTGCAGGCAATGGGGCCGCATAGTGCGCAAGCGCATGCAGCCGCTTGCCTTTGACTGTGATAACAGGACACAGCACGGTGGGTACTTTCATCGCAGTATCGACAACCGCCAGCGGCATAGTCATTCTCGTCGCCAATGCATTGAGCAGATCGCTCTGGATCACCACAACATAGGGAATGCCTTCAGCTGCGCTGCGGCTCGGGTTAGCGAACACATCATACTGAGCCATTCTTACTTCACCACGGGCGCAGGTCGGCACCAGGTATGCCGTTCGCCTCGAAGCGAGCATTCTCTGAGGTGATCCAGTCTCCAAACTCGGCTTCGAACTTCTTCTTGCGCGCGGCATGGCTGAGCTTGGCATGATTGGTTTGCAAGGCGTAGTAATGCTCGGCAGAGATGATCACGGTATCGAGTTGGCCCGCCTTTTCTACGAACACAGGTTCGCGCTTGGCGTGGGCGGAAAGACTACCGAATCGATTCTTGGCTTCAGTGGCAGTGACTCGCATGAGGGACTCCTGTGACGTTTTAGCCATTTTAGCCAATGATTGATCGACACGGCTAGCTAAATCTCTAGAACCCTGGCCGTAATCATCGCTGTCCTTGCCACAATGCAAAATGCCCGCTTCGCAGCGGGCATTTTTAGTATTACTTGGCGGGCTAGAAACTGTCGTAGCACTAACCTGCTCAGGTCAAGATACATCGTTTTTTGGTGGGGACGTGGATTCGAACTTCTCGCCTGACTGTTGGCTCACGCCTCATGACATTTGCTATGTTTAGTTAGAAGTGGCACCGAAGACAGCCAGTGGCGACCTCGCAGTTACCACCTTTCCACCGACGGACGCAGATCCAGTTCAAATGTCCACGCATCGCGCGGCTGCTGATGAAGCCACCAGTATGCCTCCGCGATGTGATCAGGATTCAAGATACCATCCGGCCCGAATTCGGCAACGCGCTGCGCGAAATTCTCCCGTGCAAAGGCGGTATCAATCAGCCCATCGATGATCACATGCGCCACATGCAACCCCCGTGGGCCGAACTCCCTTGCCATTGACTGGGCCAGCGCCCGCAGCGCCGCCTTTCCGCCGGCGAAGGCCGCAAAACCCGCAGCACCGCGCAGGCTGGCTGTTGCGCCTGTGAAAAGAAGGGTGCCGCGCCCGCGAGGCAGCATGACACGCGCCGCCTCACGGCCTGCCAGAAAGCCAGCCATAGCGCACATTTCCCATACTTTGAAATACTTCTGAGCCGTAGTTTCAAGAATCGGAAAACGAACATTGCCGCCAACGTTAAACACCACAACCTCAATCGGACCAACCTCCGCTTCGGTTCGATTGAAGAAGCTGATCACCTGATCCTCGCGCCGCGCATCGAGACCAAACGCGATTGCGTTCCCACCCTGCTCATGGATCTGTTGAACGAGAGGCTGCAAGGCTTGTTCACTTCGTCTGGCCACACAAACCGTGTAACCCTCTTGGGCAAAGCGTCTAGCTATTGCCGATCCTGTTGCGTCACCTGCGCCAATTACGCAGCAAACACTTGGCTTAGACATTCTCATCCCCTCCATGCTGAAGCTAGGCTCTAGCTGTCGGACGTGCTGTCACCTCGGTAAACCAGCGAGATAGTTCGCTCATCTCCGTTGGAATACGCAAGCCAACTGCCTTACCCAGAACCAAGGCGCACTGTGCAACGATGTCGGCGATTGTGTAGTCCTCACCCGTGATGTGGCGGCGCCCGGCGAGCTCGTGATCGAGCCAGGTCATCGTCTCGAGTGCACGACCACGCGCCCAGCTGGCGACTTCCGGTATTTGCTCAACACGCCCGCGGTAGAAGTCACTGCTATGTACGAATGCTAGCGCAATCATTTGTGACAGTTCATGGTCCACCCGCAGAGCCCACATCTCGATATCAGCTACTTCACGTGGCGTGCGGCCCATGAGAGGCGGATCAGGATGCATCGCCTCAAGGAAGCGGCAGATCGCAAGTGACTCGGCGATCGCACTGCCATCGTCAAGTTCAAGCACGGGCAATTTACCCAAAGGATTAAGCCGGATGAATTCTGGCGTCGCATTCGCGCCTCCTGCAGCATCCATCTCGCGACGTTCGATCGACACACCCTTTTCCGCCAGAAAGATGCGCACGCGACGCGGATGCATTCCTGCTGCTAAATCGTGAAGAATCATGGACTAGCTCCGGTTAGGTAGTACAGGAATAGCGCGACCAATAATTGCTGCAATTCGTCGATCTCGTGTTCTGGGTGCAAGCGACCCAAGGGTATTTAGTCGACCCGCCACCAATAAATCGGCCAACCCGTGCGCGACGGCCCATGCAGCGGCAACATCGAGCATCATGGCGCTGTCTTTTTTGGGCGAACTCTTGTCTTCGGTGACGCCCCTGACATGTTCGACC
>RGFZ01000118.1 GCA_010024875.1 Oxalobacteraceae bacterium
TTGGCTACCAGTTGCGGATAACGCTCGGCCAGACGGGCAATCAGCTCCGATTTGGTCATCAACGACTTCCGGATCAGCTCTTGTTATCGAGCTTGGCCTTGAGCAACGCGCCCAGGCTGGTGGTACCGGAGGCGGCCGCCGAGTCATTGGACATTTTTTGCATCGCGTCCTGTGTATCGGCACTGTCTTTGGCTTTGATCGACAACTGAATGCTACGAGCCTTGCGATCGAGGTTGATGATCAAAGCTTCGATCTGGTCGCCTTCTTTCAGCTGCGTCGTGGCATCTTCCACGCGATCGCGCGAGATTTCGGAGGCACGCAGGTAGCCTTCGACTTCTTCCGACAAGGTGATCACGGCACCTTTGGCTTCCACCGACTTGACCACGCCATGGACCAGTGCGCCTTTGTCATTCATCGCGCAGTAATTGTTGAACGGATCACCTTCGAGCTGCTTGACGCCCAGCGAGACACGCTCACGCTCGACATCAATGGCCAGCACGACTGCTTCAAGTTCGTCACCCTTCTTGAACTTGCGCACAGCTTCTTCGCCGGTTTCAGTCCATGAGAGATCAGACAGGTGAACCAGACCATCGATGTTACCGGCCAAGCCGATAAAGACACCGAAGTCAGTGATCGACTTGATCGCGCCGGAGACTTTGTCACCTTTCTTGTGTGTGATCGCGAAATCATCCCAAGGATTGGCCTTGCACTGTTTCATGCCGAGGCTGATACGACGACGCTCTTCGTCGATTTCCAGCACCATAACTTCAACTTCATCGCCCAGCTGAACGACTTTGGATGGTGCGACATTCTTGTTGGTCCAGTCCATTTCAGAGACGTGCACCAGACCTTCGATGCCCTGCTCGACTTCCACGAATGCGCCGTAGTCGGTGAGGTTGGTCACTTTGCCGAACAGGCGAGTGCCCTGCGGATAGCGACGTGACAGACCTGTCCATGGATCGTCGCCCAGCTGCTTGACGCCCAATGAGACGCGGTTCTTTTCCTGATCGTACTTGAGGACCTTGGCCGTGATTTCCTGACCCACTTGCAGCACCTCGGACGGATGACGCACACGACGCCATGCAAGATCGGTGATGTGCAGCAGCCCATCGATGCCACCGAGGTCGACGAATGCGCCGTAATCGGTGATGTTCTTGACGATACCGGTAACGATGGTGCCTTCTTTCAGGGTCTCCATCAGCTTCGCACGCTCCTCGCCCATCGAGGCTTCGATGACGGCGCGGCGCGAGAGCACGACATTGTTGCGCTTGCGGTCCAGCTTGATGACCTTGAATTCCAGGGTCTTGCCTTCGTACGGCGTGGTGTCCTTCACAGGACGGGTGTCGACCAGCGAACCCGGCAGGAAGGCACGGATGCCGTTGGTCAGAACAGTGAGACCGCCTTTGACCTTGCCGCTGACAGTACCGGTAACCAGCTCGCCCGACTCCATCGCTTTTTCGAGCGAGAGCCAGCTTGCCAGGCGCTTTGCCTTGTCACGCGAGAGGATGGTGTCACCGAAACCATTTTCGAGCGACTCGATGGCAACGGAGATGAAGTCACCGACATTGACTTCGAGCTCACCATTGTCATTCTTGAATTCTTCGATAGGGATGAACGCTTCGGACTTCAGTCCGGCGTTAACGATCACGAAATTGTGGTCAAGGCGAACGACTTCCGCCGAGATGACCTCTCCGGAGCGCATATCCTGGCGCTGCAGCGATTCAGCAAATAACGCGGCAAAGCTTTCCATGCCGGAAGATGCGGGGGATTGAGTAGCAGTAGACATAAATTAGGAAGGTTAGCCAACCAAAGCGGAATTGCCGGGGCTGGGTTAGGTTTTTCAACACCTTGTGACGCATTGCGCATCACGAGGCACCGGTTACAGCATTTACTGCGGTACTGACTGGTACCAGCCAAGTACTTTTTCGACCGCCTGCTCGATAGTCATATTTGATGTGTCGAGCAAATGAGCGCCTTCGGCGGGTTTCAGGGGAGCCACCGCACGATCGGTATCGCGCGCGTCGCGTTCTCGCAAATCCTGCAAAAGGGCACGCATATTAGCAGGAAAACCTTTGCCAATCAATTGCTTATAGCGCCTGTCGGCACGCGCTTCTACGCTCGCCGTGAGAAAAACCTTCAGTTCAGCGTCCGGAAAAATCACGGTACCCATATCCCGGCCATCAGCGACCAAACCGGGTGCCTGCCGAAAACCATGCTGCAGATCCACTAGCGCTCTGCGCACGCCGGACAGTATCGCGATCCGAGAGGCTGCAACGCCCACAGCTTCGGCACGAATCGCATCAGAAACCTCATGTCCTGAGAGAAGTATGCGCTCACCTTCAAAACTGACGTCCAGCCCTGTAGCAACGCGCACCAGCCCCGGCTCGTCGCCGAGATCCATGCCCAACTCGGTTGCCGCCAGTGCTGTCAGGCGATAAAGCGCGCCCGAATCCAGAAAGGCAAAACCCAGAACCTGCGCCACCCGGCTGGCGACCGTGCCCTTGCCGGAGGCCGTCGGTCCATCAATAGTGATGACAGGAATGCGGTTCATGAGGTTTCAGTCATGGTGAACGATGCCAGCAAACGCATCAAAGTAGTCGGGAAAGGTCTTGGCCACACAAGAAGGGTCGTTGATGCAGACCGATGTTCCCTTGCGCGCGACACCATCGAGGCTCGCGAGCGAAAAGCACATGGCCATACGGTGGTCATCGTAGGTATCAATGGTTGCGGGCTGAAGCACAGCGGGTGGGGTGACCCGAAGATAATCGCTGCCCTCTTCGACCACCGCACCGAGTTTACGCAGCTCAGTCGCCATGGCGCTTAGCCTATCGGTCTCCTTCACGCGCCAGCTGCCGATATTGCGCAAGGTGCTGGTACAAGACGCCACCCGAACGCACTTCAATCCAGCTGTCACCCATCGTGATGTGCGCGCCCATGCGCTCCAGCGCCTCAACGAATCGCACATCGCCCTGAATACTGGATTTGCCCACGCCCTCAACCCGCACCGGGCCGCCGGCAATCGCGCCTGCAGCGAGGAAGTACGATGCCGACGAGGCGTCTCCTTCGACATGCAGCACGCCCGGACTCTGGTATTTCTGCCCGGGTGCAATACGAAACGCAACCCAGCCATCTCGTTCTACCACCACGCCGAAACGCTGCATGAGGTTCAGGGTGATTTCAATATAAGGCTTGGAAATGAGTTCGCCGACCACATCGATGCGCAATGCATGGTCGCGAGCAATCAGTGGTGAGGCCATCAGCAGCGCCGTTAGAAACTGACTCGAGACATTCCCGCGCACTTGCATGATCCGAGGATGCAGATCGCCGGCATGAATATGCAAAGGCGGGAAGCCCGGCTGGCCAGTGTATTCAATGCGCGCCCCGGCGGCATTAAGCGCATCCACAAGATCGCCGATAGGCCGCTCATGCATGCGTGGCACACCGTGTACGGTGTAATCACCACCGATCGCAGCCAGCGCTGCGGTCAACGGACGAATGGCCGTACCTGCATTGCCCATGAACAAATCAGCGGATTGCACAGGGAATCGTCCAGCGGCACCGGTCACAGCGTAGTCTTGGTTATGATCATGCTGCTGCCATCGTACGCCGAGCTTTTGCAACGCGGCCAGCATGACCTGGGTGTCATCCGAGGACAGAAGCTCGCGAATCTCGGTGGTGCCACTGGCCAGCGCGGCCAGCAGCAGCATACGATTGGAAATACTTTTTGAGCCGGGCAATCGGACTACGCCGCGCGCGACAGATCCCGGTGTCAGTGCAAGCTGGTGAGGATAGGTTTTCATGAATCAGTCTCCGCCCTGCTCAAATGATCGCGCCCGTTCAGCTGTTTCAATCGCGGCGATCCATGCCTGCCGCGCTGCCTGCGCGCTACCGAATATTTTTTCCAGCGCAGGACCATCAACTTGATCGAGCAAGACGCGAATCTGGCTCAGCTGGGCCATGTAGGCATCCAGTTCACCGAGCAAGGCGGTACGATTGGCCAGCGCAATATCGCGCCACATTTCCGGCGACGATCCCGCAATACGCGTGAAATCACGAAATCCACTGGCCGCATACTGAAACAACCTTGCCGCACCCGGACGAGCAGCGATATCCGCTACCAGCGCGTAGGCGAGCACATGGGGTAGATGACTGACTGCCGCAAACACTGCA
>RGFZ01000119.1 GCA_010024875.1 Oxalobacteraceae bacterium
CCCAAGGCGACCGCCCCGCTGCATCAGGCCACTGGGAAAATCGAACAGGTGAGCCCCGAGGCCCTGACGCTGTCGCACAGTGCGGTGCCCGAGCTCAAATGGGGACCGATGACCATGGACTTCAGCAAACCGCAACCCAACGCATTTAAGCAGTTCAAGCGCGGTGACCTGGTCCGGTTCACGTTCCGCGAAACCGATGACGGTTACCTGCTCGAGAGCGTCGAGCCGGCCAGCGGGGGCAAGCGATGATTGCCGCCATCATCCGAGCGTCCATCGCGAACCGGCTTCTGGTGCTCATCGCGGCTATTGGCATCGCGCTCTGGGGCCTGTGGTCTCTGTCGCGCGCACCGCTTGACGCTCTGCCGGACTTATCAGACACGCAAGTCATCATCCGGGCGCAGTATCCGGGCAAGGCACCGCAGCTAGTCGAAGACCAGGTCACTTACCCGCTGACGACGGCGCTGTTGTCCGTGCCGGGCGCCAAAACCGTGCGCGGCTATTCGTTCTTCGGCGATGCTTTCGTCTATGTGCTGTTCGACGATGCCACCGACCTGTACTGGGCACGCTCGCGCGTGCTCGAGTACCTGAACCAAGTGCAAAGCCGCTTGCCGCAAGGGGTGCGGGCCGAGCTCGGCCCCGATGGCACCGGGGTCGGCTGGATTTTCGAGTACGCGCTCATCGACCGCACCGGCCAGCATGATTTGAGCCAGCTGCGCGCATTGAACGACTGGTTCCTGCGCTTTGAGCTCAAGACCGCCCCGAATGTGGCTGAGGTTGCTAGCATCGGGGGCATGGTCAAGCAGTATCAGGTAGTGCTCGACCCGGACCGGCTGCGCGCCTACGGCATCACGCATGACATGGTGCGCGACGCGCTCGCCAAGGCTAACGAGGCCACTGGGGGCGCCGTGGTCGAGATGGCCGAGACCGAGTACATGGTGCGCTCACAAGCGTATTTGCGCTCGCTGGATGACTTTCGCAACACCGTGTTGAACGCCAATGAAGCGGGCACCCCGGTGTTATTGCGCGATGTCGCGTCGGTACGACTGGGACCAGAAATGCGCCGCGGCATTGCCGAACTCAATGGTGAAGGCGAAGTCGCCGGCGGCGTGGTTGTCATGCGGAGCGGGAAAAATGCACTCGAGACCATCGATGGCATCAAAGCCAAGCTCGCGACTCTGAAATCGTCACTACCGATAGGGGTCGAGGTCGTGCCCGTGTACGACCGCTCGACTCTCATCCGCGCGGCCGTGACTAACCTGCGCGACAAGCTTATCGAGGAGTTCATCGTCGTCGCCCTCGTCTGCGTGGTGTTCCTGTTCCATCTGCGCAGCGCCTTGGTCGCGATTGTGTCGTTGCCCTTAGGAGTGTTGGCCGCCTTCATCGTGATGGTTTACCAGGGGGTGAATGCGAACATCATGTCGCTTGGCGGCATTGCTATTGCGATTGGCGCAATGGTCGATGCCGCCATCGTGATGGTCGAGAATGCGCACAAGCATATCGAACACTACGAGTTGCAGCATCCGGACGAACCGCTGACTACGGCGGCACGCTGGCAGCTGATGACGGACGCTGCCATTGAAGTCGGGCCTGCGCTGTTTTTCTCGCTGCTGATTGTCACGTTGTCGTTCTTGCCAGTGTTCGCGCTGCAGGCGCAGGAAGGCAAGCTGTTTTCGCCGCTGGCATTCACCAAGACCTACACGCTGGCTGCGGCCGCCGGGCTGGCCATCACGCTGGTGCCGGTGTTGATGGGATACCTGATTCGCGGGCGCATTCCGCGCGAGGACACGAACCCGATAAACCGTATGCTGGTGCATCTGTACCGGCCGGCCCTCGAAGCCAGCATCCGTCACCCATGGGCAACGATTGCGGTAGCGGTCGTGGCGCTGGTACTGACTGCCTGGCCAATATCACGTCTGGGTGGCGAGTTCCTGCCACCGCTGAACGAAGGCGACTTACTGTACATGCCGACGGCGCTGCCCGGCCTGTCGGCCGCCAAGGCCAGCGAGCTGCTGCAGCAGACCGACCGACTCATCAAGACTGTCCCCGAAGTGCAGACTGTATTCGGCAAGGCAGGCCGCGCGGAAAGCGCAACCGACCCGGCCCCGCTGGAAATGTTCGAGACCACGATTCAGTTCAAGCCGCGCGTCGAATGGCGAGCTGGGATGACGCCCGAGAAGCTGGTCGAAGAACTGGACCGCATGGTGAAAGTCCCGGGACTGACGAACGTCTGGGTACCGCCCATTCGCAATCGCATCGACATGCTGTCGACTGGCATCAAGACCCCGGTCGGCGTGAAGGTGTCGGGCGCTGACCTGCAGCAGATTGAGGCAATCACCACGCAAATCGAGAATGCGGTGCGCCACGTGCCTGGCGTGACCTCGGCGCTGGCCGAGCGGGTCAGCGGCGGGCGATACATCGATATTGCCATTGACCGGGCGCGGGCTGCACGCTACGGAATGTCGGTTGCGGACCTGCAGTCGGTCGTGGCCTCGGCCATCGGCGGGGAAAACGTCGGCGAGGTCATCGAGGGCCGGCAGCGCTTCCCGATTAATTTGCGGTATCCGCGCGACTACCGCGATTCTGTACAGGCGTTGCGCGAACTACCGGTTGTCACCGCGCGCGGTGCGCAGATGCGGCTGCAGGACGTGGCCGAGGTCAGCGTGACAGCGGGCCCACCGATGATTCGCAGTGAAAACGCCCGGCTGGCCGGCTGGGTGTACATCGATGTGCGCGGCACCGATTTGCGCACCGCCGTGCTGGCCATGCAAAAAGCCGTGGCGTCCTCGGTGAAGCTGCCAGCCGGCTACGCCGTCAGCTGGTCCGGGCAATTCGAATACCTAGAGCGTGCGACCGCGCGGCTGCAGCTGGTGGTTCCATTGACGCTGCTGGTGATTTTCGGGCTGCTGTATCTCGCGTTTCGCTCGACCACCGATGCGCTGCTGCTGATGGCGACCGTCCCGTTCGCACTGGTTGGCGGCCTGTGGTTCATCTGGCTGCTGGGTCATGCAGTGTCGGTAGCAACGGCCGTCGGCTTCATCGCGCTGGCAGGGCTGGCGGCCGAGTTTGGTGTCGTGATGCTGGTGTACCTGCGCAATGCGTGGCAGCGGCATCTGGACGCGGGCGAAGCGCCGACCGAGGCTGCATTACTGGCCGCGATTCATGAAGGGGCAGTCGCCCGCGTGCGGCCGAAAGCGATGACGGTCGCGACAATTCTGGCGGGCCTGCTGCCCATCATGTGGGGCGGCGGCGCCGGCTCTGAGGTCATGCAGCGCATCGCTGCCCCGATGGTCGGCGGCATGGTAACCGCGCCATTGCTCTCGCTATTCGTAATTCCCGCCGCTTGGCGGTTGCTTCAGCAGCGTGCGCTGAAGCGTTCTGTTATTGCAGTTTCATCCACCACCCAAAGAAAGGTAGCTTGACATGAAGACCGCAGTCATCAAAATCCTCGTAGTGACCGCGATGACCTCGCTCGCTTTCAATGCCTGGGCCGACCACCATGAAGGCAGTGGCAAAGGCCACGAGCATATGGACCATTCTATGCAGCAGCGAATGGACGGCGATGCGATGGCGCCGACGCTCACGCAAGGCGAGGTGCGCGCCATCAGCAAGGAAAAGCAGCGCATCACCCTGAAGCACGGAGAAATCAAGAACCTGAACATGGCGGCAATGACCATGGCCTTTGCGGTCAAGGACCCGGCAATGCTCGACCAGGTCAAAGTCGGTGACAAGATCGAATTCAAGGCCGTCAAGGACAGAGACACTTTGATGCTCGTCGAGATCCGATTAAAAAAATAACTCAGCGCAAATTCTGATTTGCATGTAGACAAAATAGAATCGAATGGGCAAGTACAAAATTAAGCCATAACGGTAATCAGTACGGCGCTAAAATTACCACATGGTAAAAAAACTTGAATTCGGTACCACGAACAAAAAGTCAGGAGGTTCTTAGACGAAACCGGGTTTGAGACGGTTTTCAAGGGTTGGTCGCCATGGGGTCAGTCAGGAGCCCATAGCAAAAAGCCCCGCATGATGCGGGGCTCTGAGCTCCTGAAAACTCGTGTGAGCGAGTTAGAAGGATTTGTCTTGGCGGAGACCGAGGGATTCGAACCCTCGATACAGGTTTAAGCCC
>RGFZ01000120.1 GCA_010024875.1 Oxalobacteraceae bacterium
GCGTAGTGGGCCGAGACCACGTTGCCGTCCTTATCCAGTTGGGTGCGAACGCGCAGGAACATCCCGTTGTTCTGCAGCTTTTCTCTATAGTTGGAGAGGGTAGAGAGTTTATAGACCTGTCTTACCTCCTCCTTGAGCGTGAGCTCGGGACTATAGCCGTCCTCAGGGGCTTTCTGTGGTACCGTCAGTTTGCAATAAGGCCAGAACTGCGGACTGAGGACGATGCCGTCTCCCTTGTTCGGGAAACGGTAGGTCACGGAGTGGGTCCAATTTCCGTAGCGGACTTTACCTTCATCGAAGCTGAAGGTCTTAATTTCAGAATCTACTACTGCTCGACGCTCAAGGTTAGCGTTTTCAAATCCACGGAACACGCTGGTGACCCTGATGGTGAAGTCCGTGTGCTTGCCTTGTCCGTGAGGTGGCATCGGCTCCAGGAGTTCGGCGTCGTAGCCCACTTCGGTGATAGCCAAGTCAGGCAATCTCGTATCGCTCGGTTCCGTATCTTTGGGGCCATTGACGCGGCGGTGTCGAAAGGCATCTTGCTTCGCCTTTAGGGGAATCGGTTTACGGACGTAAGGCAGGGTGACCTTGAGAGCCAGTTTAGGCTCTTGGAAGCGAATGAAGTCAAATTGGGTCATGGTGACGTCATAAGACTTCCAGCCTGCTGCAGCGTCGCCGCTGCTTAAGGTGATACGCATGTCTGTCGTGAAGAAGTAGGGCCGGTCTTTGCACACGAAGACCCCTTTTTGATCGGCGACCCATTCGTCCCCGCCGTGTCTCCCGTTTTCTGGATTATAGCTGATGCTGTCACCGCGGGCGCCCGCTAGTGGATTCCCTTCTTCGTCGACTACGTAAATGATCAGCTCCTTGGGCGAAGCCGTTAGCCGTTGGTGTTTATCTTTGAATGTTTGTGCCTGCCCGCAGGGTGCGCAGACGCTAGCGAACGCCATCATCAAAAGTTGAGAAGTTTTCATCGGCTTTGTTCAATTACGTAGCTGAAGAACAGGTGGTCGTAAGGGAGGGCGACGTTCTTGAAATCGCTGTGCAGCCAGCGCCCAGTGGTTTCTTTGGTGCCGTGTCCTTGTTCCGGCCATGCCCTTGAACGCCCTTCGTTCTCCATGTCGTAGTTCGTGATTGGTTCGCCCTCTGGGGCATTTGTCAGCAATGGTATGCCACCTGCTGCATAGGTGCTCGCGGGGATGCCTCGGGCCAGCACGTCATACCAGGTATTTTTCCGGTCTAGTGCCCATTCGGTCTGGTGCAGCATGCCGACGCGGTAATGCAGGGCGCTTTCCTGGAAGGGCCTGAAGAAGGGCTTTCCGATCAGCATGTCGTTGGTGATGTATTGATCAGTATCCGCCGGGCTCATTGTCTGGCGGATGGGAGGCCAAGCCCAGACGTTGTTGGTGTCCCAATCTCCGTTGAACCCCCACCCGCCTTGCCGCTCCGACATCGTCAATGCGGGTAAGCTGTAGTTGCCCTTCAGGAGCTCTTGCGTTTTCCACGCCCCATAGCCCCAGTAGTAGATATCCTCCCAGGCTCCTGCGTTAGTCATTTCCACTGGGCATTTAACAACCTCGTCTCCGGCCGAGTAGCAGTTGATGGCGTAGTTCCCTTTGGTGACAGACAGAAAGCGCTCCCGCCATTTTATCATTCTTCGCAGATCTCCTTCTGGGAAAGGGAGAGTATACCATTCCGCGGCAAAGAGACGGCTGTTATAAGGCCGCCATGAATATTCAGTCATCTCCTGCGCCTGCGTTCCATCGTTATACCCATACGCCTCTGCGGCGACGGCGGCGTTGACCGGGACCAGTTTGCTTTCTTGGAGCATGTGCGAGGCTACCATGTTACCGAGGCTGTGCCCCATGATGGTGGTGTTCCTGAAGTCCAGGAAACCCAAAGCCCCGGTCAGGGCGTCGCCCGTTTGGAAGGCGTTGAAGACGCCTTTATGGTAGTCCAGCAAGGTGTCGCCATACCAGGTCACCCCGACGAAACGTGCCTTGCTGCCCATGGCATAGAGGCGCTTGAAGGTCTCAGCCTGCCATCCTTTGGCCTTATCGCAGTCCACGTTATAGCCGTGGATGAAGACGATCCACTTCTCCGAGCACTCGTCGTCGGGTAGCCCGCTGGGGGCGTTGGTGTTGGTCGGCCGGGCGTTGCCGGGCGGGGTGAGGAGATTCCGACCCGAGGTGTCGGTGCAGATGCGGGTGAGGTCGATATGGCGGAACATATTTGTGACGCTTTGCACGGCGATGCTGAGCGGAATCGCCGCCACGACTTGGCTGCCCTTGGTCACCTGCAACTCGAGCGGGCTTGGGGCACTCCCGCGTCCTTCGAGAAGCATGACGCCGTGCCCCATCTGCTCGATGCGCTCCACCCAAGTGCTGGGGAGCTCGATATTGCCGCTCGCATCTAGATTCAAGACGACGGCCTTGTCCACGCCGCTGGCTAAGTCCGCGCCGAAGACCTTCAGGTTGGGCACCGTGTGGATGTTCCTCGCCTCCTTGGGCGTCAGGGAAGTGAGCACCACATTGACGGCCAGCTCCGGTTGATGGATTCGATAGCGGTAGCCGTCCGTGGGCGGAAGCAGTCGGATAACCTCCGCGATGGCGAGGTTGACGGGGAAGAAGTCGACCAGGTCGCGTTGGCCCTGGATGCCAGGTTCCGTGAAGTTGTTGTAGATATTCTCGGTGTAGGGCGTTCTGTTATCAGGCAGTTCGTAGGTGATCCTCTCCAAGGCCGGGCGTCCGGGTACATCTGCGTCGTTAGACTGATGGTCGCCGGCGTCGCGGTCGTCGTTGATCCAAAGGCGCCAGGGCTTCCCCGCGGCTGGGCCCTCGCCGGCGGAGATGACCCCGTCGCGGTTGGCGTCCACCTCCAGCATGGCGGAGACCAAGGAGATGTTGTCGATCAGGCAACCATAGGTGGTGTTTGCGACCGGCACGAAGTTCACGGTCACGCCGGCAGCGGCTTGCCCTGGTGTGAGCTTAAACGCGAGGGTGGCGATACCCCAACCGCCGGATGCCGTCGAGGCAACGTCGGTCCGCGCAATGGTCTTACCGACGGCATCGGTGACCGCGACCCAGTAGGCATTCTTGCCGGCTTGGGCTGAGCTGCGTCCGCAATGGTTCCAATGGAGCAGGTAGCCTCCGGCGCGCAGGCTCGTGAGGCGTTGCTTGATGCCGTAGTGGCCCTTGTTGGCATCCAGTTCGACGAATTGGTTTCCTTGGTTAGACCAGACCTCGATTTGGCTGCCTTGGTAGGCGCTCCACCCTGAAACCGTGCCCGCCGCCAGGTAGTCCCAGTTGAAGCCACCCCCGAAGTACCCGCTGCCCGCGCCCGCCGAACGACCCAGCTTAAGCGGTGCTGCGAAGTTTCCGTTCTTCAGGAGATTGAGCGGTTGCCGTGTCAACTGCACCGTCCGTGGCGGTAATCCTGAGACAGGCTTGGGCCGGGGTGGGTCATTCGGGTTGGTTGGGTCGGTCCCGAGCAGCAACTCCTCCCGGTCCGTATACCCATCGCCGTCGGTGTCGGCGTTGGTCGGGTCGGTGCCGGCAAGCAGTTCTTCCACGAGCGTCAGGCCATCCCCGTCTTCATCGGATAGTCGGACTTCGAGGTCGTCCGGACTGAGCCCCTCCGTGGATGTTGCCGTTGCAGGGGCGACATAAGACGGGCGTTCGACAGGTAGGGTGGAGGCGGAGCTGGCGCAGAGGCAGCAGGCTCCGACTAGGTACAGGAGGTAAGGGGTGGTTTTCACCCCCTTCAGCATAGCCGCCTTAGACTTTAAACAATAACGAGACGCTGAGAACCATCACCTAGAGAGAATCTATTAGAGACCTCTCCGGTATCGTTACAGACTTAAACCCCGAAACGGTACACCATCCGCTGCCGGTACGTTTCGCCAGGGCGCAACACGCCGGACGGATACCCCGCGCGGTGGAACGACTCCTGATTGGGCGAATCCGGGAACAGGCCGGGCTCGAGGCAGAAGCCTTGGCGATAACCTAGCGGGCGGCCGCCGCGTCCGACGATGGAGCCGTCGAGGAAGTTGCC
>RGFZ01000013.1 GCA_010024875.1 Oxalobacteraceae bacterium
CTGCGTCTGCGGCACACGCCCGGCATTGTTGGCCAGCGCCGGATCGTTGGCCATGTCGTCACGGCCTATCGCGGTCATCAGCCGTTTGAAAATCGCATCGCCATTGCCAGCAATGACAATATTCTCTCCATCGCGGGTGGTGTAGGTATTGGAGGGCACGATGCCGGGCAACGCGCCACCGGTACGCTCGCGCACGACGCCGGCATGGTCGTACTCGGGTACCAGCGATTCCATCAGATTGAATACGGCTTCATAGAGTGCGACATCGACCATCTGCCCCTGCCCGGCCTGACACTCGGCGCCGGTCTTGCCGTTCCACCGACCACCGGTCACGTCACGATGGCGCAAGGCCATTAATGCGCCGATCGCGCCGTGCAATGACGCGATGGAGTCACCAATGGAAATACCGATACGCACCGGTGGCCGGTCTGGGTGACCAGACACATAGCGCAGCCCGCCCATGGATTCACCAATGGCCCCAAAACCCGGCGCATCGCGCATCGGTCCCGTCTGACCATAGCCAGACAAGCGCACCATGATGGTCGCGGGATTGATCGCTTTGAGCTGTTCAAAGCCGAGGTTCCATTTCTCGAGCACGCCGGGGCGATAATTCTCGATAACGATATCGGCATCCAGCGCGAGCTTGCGCGCGATCTCCTGCGCGCGCGGATCTTTCATGTTGAGGGTGACGCTTTTTTTGTTGCGACTCTGTACGTACCACCACAGCGAATTGCCATCCTTGAGCACGCGCCATTTGCGGATCGGGTCGCCCTCGCCCGGAGCTTCGATCTTGATGACTTCGGCGCCAAATTCGGCCAGCATGCGCGAGCAGAACGGGCCGGCGATCAGTGTGCCAAGTTCGAGTACCTTGATACCGGCCAACGGGCCCTTGGGTGTGGCAGGAGCGGATGCGCCTGCCTGAGAAGTTGTCGTGTTGTCCATGTCTTGTTGTTATTGTCAGGTGAGGATAAAACAGTGCTAGTCAGCTAGTCATTCTGCCAGCAGGCATCATGCCTTCAGGTACTGCGCCTATCGAGCATCGCACGCGCAATGGTGCCGGCATCGACATACTCCAGCTCGCCACCAACGGGTACGCCGCGCGCTATGCGACTGACATTTAGGCCACGCGCCTTCAGGGTCTCGCTGATGTAGTGCGCGGTCGCTTCGCCTTCATTGGTAAAGTTCGTCGCCAGCACGACTTCGTGCACGATACCGTCTGTCGCGCGGGCGATCAGACGGTCGAGGTGCAGGTCTTTCGGGCCAATGCCATCCAGCGGCGAGAGTCGGCCCATTAATACGAAGTACAAACCCTTGTAGGTCAGGGTTTGCTCGATCATCAGTTGATCTGCCGGCGTCTCGACCACACACAACAACCTGGCATCACGATCTGCGTCAAGGCAGGTCTCGCAGATGTCATGCTCTGTAAAAGTATTGCATTTTGCGCAGTGATGGATGTTATCAACCGCCTGCGCCAGCGCGCGCGAAAGCTGCGCCGCACCCTCGCGATCGTGCTGCATCAGATGGTAGGCAATGCGCTGCGCAGATTTTGGCCCGACGCCGGGTAGACGGCGCAGTGACTCGCTCAAAAAATTGAGGCTGGAAGGCGTCTTCACTGCGGCTTGGTCAGAATGGCAGCTTGAAGCCCGGCGGCAGGGGCAAGCCGGCGGTCATGCCTGACATTTTTTCGTTGGTCGTGGCCTCGGCCTTGCGCACGGCATCATTGAATGCAGCAGCAACCAGATCTTCCAGCATGTCTTTGTCGTCGCCGAGCAGCGAGGGATCGATGGTCACACGCTTCACATCGTTCTTGCAGGTCATCACGACTTTGACCATGCCGGCACCGGCCTGTCCTTCGACCTCAATGGTCGCGAGCTGATCCTGCATTTTTTTCATGTTGTCTTGCATGGCCTGGGCTTGTTTCATCAGACCGGCAAGTTGGCCCTTCATCATGGTTGGCTCCTTGATTCAATCAATGTCATAGGGGGCACTCAGAGCGGGCGCACTGATCCCGGCACGATGGTCGCGCCGAATTCCCGCTTGAGCGTCTGTACAAAAGGATCGTTTTCCATCGCCAGCTCGGCGGCCTGCTGTCTTGCGGCCTGCTCGGCGACGCTGGCCGCATGCGCGGTATGGTTGACTGCACCGATGCGGGTATGCAGATTGACTTTTTTACCGAGGTGCTTGCCGACGGCGGCTGCCAGCTTGTCGGCACTGCCGGCTGACAGTAAGGTCTCCACAGGTACGCGCAAGTGCAGCTGAATCACGGCATCATCTTGTTCGATCGCCAGCAGTTCGCTCTGTGTGGCGAGTTGTTGCGCGACGCCGCGCAGCTTGAGTTGTATGACCAGTTGCGGCCAGTCGATCGCAATGTCGCTCTTGACATGGTCAGCGGGCGTCTCTGCGGTCAGTGCGGGCGATTCAGTTTTTTTTTGAGCGCTGTCGGACTCGGACTCGCTCAGTGCATCAATGGCTGTTTCTGCCGTTGGGAACGGCAGAAGTACATCCTCTTGCATGCTCGGATCGTGCGCTGCCTTCACGGGCTTGCTACCGCGCGCTGCCGCCAGTGCGGCCATGGCCGGGCTGAGTGTTTTGGATGATGACTTTGGTGGTACCACTGCTGATGCAGGCGGCGGCACCGGAACCGAAGCCGTAGCGACCGATACGGATGCCACTGCCTTGGCCACAGGTACCGTGGCTGGCTTTGTGGCAGCAGCGTTGGCGGAGGTCGCCCTGGTGTCACCGGACGAATGCAACGGCGCAAACGACAACATGCGTAGCAGCGTCATGGTGAAACCTGCGTACTCATCGGGTGCCAGCCCGAGTTCGTTACGACCATGCACGGCAATCTGATAGAACAGCTGTATATCTTCAGCGGCAAACCTTGACGCGAGTCGCAGCACGTCTTCGCGCTCGGGTAAATCGTCGGGTATGGCTGCGGGTACCGATTGTGCAATCGCAATGCGATTCAGTAGCGTGCCCAGGTCTTGCAATGCAGCGCTCCATGACAGGCTGCGCGATGCCATGTCGTCTGCCACCGCAAGCAGTGCTGCGCCCTCCTGATCGGCAAGCGCATCAAGCAAGCGTACAAGAAAGCTATGGTCGAGCGCGCCCAGCATGCCCTGCACTGAATCGAGTGTGACCTTGCCAGCGGAATAAGCGATTGCCTGATCGGTCAGCGACAGCGCGTCGCGCATTGAGCCCTGCGCACCTTGTGCCAGCAGGCGCAATGCGGGCGTATCGAAGCTGATCTGCTCTTGCGACAGAATGTGTTCGAGATGCGAGACGATGTGCGCCGGCGGCATCTGCTTCAGATTGAACTGCAGACAGCGCGAGAGCACGGTGACGGGTATCTTTTGCGGATCGGTGGTGGCAAGGATGAATTTCACATACTCGGGCGGCTCTTCCAGCGTCTTGAGCATCGCATTGAATGCGTAGCTCGTCAGCATGTGGACCTCATCGATCATGTAGACCTTGAAGCGAGCATTCGACGGCGCATAGATCGCCTGCTCCAGCAGCTGCGTCATCTCGTCGACACTGCGATTGGATGCGGCATCCATCTCTATGTAGTCGACGAAGCGGCCGGCATCGATCGCCGTGCAGGCCTCGCAAACGCCGCAGGGGCTGGCGGTAATATCGCCCTGCCCGTCCGCGCCCTGACAGTTCAGGGATTTGGCGAGTATGCGCGACAGCGTCGTCTTGCCAACACCGCGCGTGCCCGTGAACAGATACGCATGATGCAGCCGCTTCTGCTCCAACGCATGCGTGAGCGCTCGCACGACGTGATCCTGTCCGACCAGGCTGTCGAAATTCCGGGGGCGGTACTTGCGGGCTAGAACCTGATAGGACATGCCGGTCGGTGAGAAGGTCAAGACGGGCATTTTACCCGACGGGCAGCATCAGACAGACATGCGTGTCAGCGCTCGGCAAAGGGGGAGAAACATGACGAGAAAACGAGAGGCGAGCCTTGTCTGCGGCACTTGCGGGAAATGGCTGTGGCTGCTTCGTTCCCGACCTGACCAGGTTGACCATGCCACAATGCGCAGGGGCCCGCCGGGTGTGATTTTATCAGTAATCACCGAGGCAAAAATGCTTCGGTGATGGCATCGCTTCAAAAACCCAGCGCTTTCCATATCTCATCAACGCGCGCTTTCACCTCTGCATCCATGCTGATCGTGCGTCCCCACTCGCGCGATGTCTCTCCGGGCCATTTGTTGGTCGCATCGATCCCCATCTTGCTGCCCAGTCCACTGATGGGTGACGCAAAATCCAGATAATCGATCGGGGTGTTATCGACCATCGTCGTGTCGCGCACCGGATCCACTCGTGTCGTGATCGCCCAAATCACTTCCTTCCAGTCGCGAATGTTCACGTCCTCATCAACGACCACAATGAACTTGGTGTACATGAATTGGCGCAGAAAACTCCAGACACCGAACATCACGCGCTTGGCATGCCCCGGATACGCTTTTTTCAGCTGCACCACGGCCATCCGATAGCTGCAACCCTCTGGCGGCAAATAGAAATCAGTGATCTCGGAAAACTGTTTCTGCAATAGCGGGACGAAGACTTCATTCAGTGCCACGCCCAGCACGGCGGGCTCATCCGGTGGCTTGCCCGTGTAAGTCGAGTGATAAATAGGATTGCGTCGCATCGTGATGCGATCGACCGTGAACACCGGAAACCAATCTTGCTCGTTGTAGTAACCGGTGTGGTCCCCAAACGGTCCCTCTAGCGCATGCTCGTAGCCGGTGTTCGGATAAGCCGGCGCGCCTTGGGGCACATTGGGCGCAGATTCCTCAGGATAGATGTGCCCTTCCAGCACAATCTCGGCCGAGGCCGGCACCCTGAGCTCACTGCTGATCGCCTTGACCAGCTCGGTCCGGCTGCCGCGCAGCAGTCCGGCAAATTGATATTCCGACAAGCTGTCGGGCACCGGCGTGACCGCTCCTAATATAGTGGCCGGGTCCGCGCCCAAGGCAACTGCAATCGGATAAGGCTTTCCCGGATGGGCAAGGCAATGCTCGCGAAAATCCAGCGCGCCGCCCCGGTGGGCCAACCAGCGCATGATCAGCTTGTTCGGCCCGATCACCTGCTGCCGGTAGATACCGAGGTTTTGTCGCTTCTTGTGCGGCCCTCTAGTAATGACCAGACCCCAGGTGATCAGAGGCGCGGCGTCTCCCGGCCAGCAATACTGTATGGGCAGGCGGGACAGATCCACCTCCTTGCCTTCCCAGACAATCTCCTGACAGGGCGCACTGCCGAGCTCTTTCGGCGCCATATCCCACACCGATTTGACCAGCGAGCCCAAACCCAGCACATCCTTGAAGCCTTTGGGCGGCTCCGGCTCCTTCAACATTGCCAGGAGATGACCGATGCGCCGCAGTTCGCCGACATCGCCAGCGCCCATACCCAGGGCGACCCGCTTGGGTGTACCGAACAAATTGCCAAGTACCGGCATACTGTGACCCGTCACTTGAGTAAACAGCAATGCCGGTCCGCCTGCCCTCAGGGTGCGGTCGCATAGCTCGGTCATCTCAAGATGAGGAGAAACGGGAATGGAAACTTCGGTCAACTCACCGGATTGTTTCAATTTATTAATAAAATCCCGCAAATCGGAATATTTCATCGGTTGTTGACTTTTTTCAAAGTGAAAGATGTACAGCCAGAACCCAAGCCAACTGGCTGATTTTACAATGAATTGCTGCGTCGCAACTAAGATTTCATAACTAACGGTTATAGATTATAATTTTTCCAGTATTGACTCGATATAAACACCCCCCTACAATCCGCTCAAATTTTTTCGGGCAGCTTCCGGAGCGATCCGGACCTTTGGGGAAAGGCATGCTGGCCGGTATTCGGGGAGGGGCCCGCGAATTGTAGTAGCAAGCGATTCCGCCGCTCAGACTTTCGCCCCCGAAAAAAGATTGCTCTCGCCATCCTGTACTAGGGGGCAACAAAGCAACACCGGCATTTGTCTGGCCGAAGTTTGGCCGCAAATGATTTTTTTGTCTCGCGGTGAATTGAAGCACGAAGCACGCTTGCAATTGGCCTCATCTCAGAGTGCCTGACAAAACATGACGGGCTACTTGCCATGCTGGCAATGGAGACGACAGCATCGCAGGGACGACACCCGGCAGGTTTTGCCAGGCGCTTTGAGGGCCGCGATGATTCAGGAGGTAACATGAATAATCGACGCAAATTGGCAGCGTTGGTCAGTGCGGAGAGCTTTTCTCAGCAACTGGGTAAATTGAGCAGCATCGGTGGCAATTTTGCGGCCACCGCCCAAAACACCTTGTCTGTTCTCGGGCTTGCCGCTATCGCGGCGCTCACCCTGATGTTTTTCAGGCCCGAACTGACCGACCACCTCAAAGTCATTTCTCCCTTCTGGGAAGAGTACAGCGACGACCGCAGCGCGCAGGAGATGGCGTTTGCGAGCATGCTGGAACTACCCGAACGGAAATCTGCCGAACCACACGGCCTAATCACCGGCGTGCCGCTGGGTAACCACATCATGGACTCCTCGCAGGTGAACACGGTGGAGCAACAGCGCGTGATGGCTTGGCTGGCCAAGCGTTATCGGATCGCGCAGACTGCCAGCAAGATGCTCGTGGAAGCTGCGTACACGGCAGGTCACGAGGTGCGGATCGATCCACTGCTCGTGCTGTCGGTGATGGCCATCGAATCGCGTTTCAATCCTTTCGCGGAAAGCGCGATGGGTGCGCAAGGGCTGATGCAAGTGATGGCCAAGGTGCATCATTCCAAGTTTGATGATTTGGGCGGCACCCGATCCGTGCTGAATCCGGTAGCTAACATTCAGGTGGGTGCGCAGATCCTGCATGATGTGATTCGCCGCAGCGGCTCCGTCGAAGCGGGTCTCAAACTCTACGTCGGTGCGGGTAATCTGGAAACGGATGGCGGTTACGCGTCCAAAGTACTGTCCGAGTACAGCAAGCTGCAGGCAGTGGCCAGCGGCAAGCGGGTACCGACTTTCACGCCGCCGCCGCGCGTTCAGCCAGAGGAGCCGATCGAAGCCAAAATCGAAAACACGCTCCCCCCGCCACGCTCGCATGCGGAAGAGCCTGCCTGACGTTGCCGTCTGCGTCACGCGAAAACGGAGCTCTCAGAGGGCTCCGTTTTTTTTGGCGCAACGAGCATTCAGTGATCAGCGATCGGGCTGACGCCCTGCGAGATACTTCCCAAGCCGCTCAACGGCCTCCGCAAGATTCTCCATGGAGGTCGCATAGGACACTCGCAGGTAACGTCGCGACGCATAGTCGCCAAAATCGAGCCCGGGCACCAGCACAACCCCGGTCTGGTCGAGCAGTTCGCGCGCAAATGCATCGGTATCGTGCGTGAACGCAGTGCAATCCGCGTAAATGTAAAAAGCGCCGTCGGGAATGACCGGAATGTCAAAGCCCAATTGCTTGAGTGCCGGCACCAGATAATCACGCCGTCGCTGGAATTCTTCCTTGCGTGATTCGAATATCGCCGTCGCCTCGGGCGTGAAGCAGGCCAGCGCCGCCTGCTGAGCGATGCTGGATGCGCAAATGAACATGTTCTGCGCAAGCTTCTCGATGGCGGGCAGCATGGTCGGCGGCACGACCAGCCAACCCAAACGCCAGCCAGTCATGTTGAAGTACTTCGAAAAACTGTTGATGACGATGAGGTCCTCACCTAGCGCCAGCGCTGATTCCGGTGTTGCATCGTAGCTCAGCCCCTGGTAGATCTCGTCCACCAGTGTGAAGCCGCCGCGCTCGCGCGCCGCGTCCGCTATCGCGCGCAATTCGCCCGTCGGTATCGAGGTACCGGTAGGATTTGACGGCGAGGCCAGCAGCACACCAGCAGTGCGCTCTGACCAGTGCGCGCGCACCATAGCGGCGGTCAGTTGAAAGCGCTCGAGCGGACCGCAGGGAATCATCGTCGCCCTGCCCTCGAAGGCCGCGACAAAATGCCGGTTGCACGGATAGCTGGGATCAGGCATCAGCACTTCGCTGTCGCGCCCGATGAGCGCCGCGCAAGCAAGCAGCAGCGCGCCGGAGGCCCCGGCCGTGACGACGATGCGCTCGGCGGGCACATCAAGCTGGAAACGTGTTTTGTAGTGCTTGGAGATCGACTCGCGCAAGGCTGGCAAACCCGTTGCATGGGTGTAGCGCATTGCGCCATCTTGTAGCGCACGAGCCGCGGCATCCAGCACAGGTTGCGCAGTCGGGAAATCCGGCTCGCCTATGCTGAGATGAATGATCGAGCGTCCGGCCTTTTCCAGATCAGCGGCGCGCTTGATCACCTCCATCACATGGAAGGGTTCAATATCGTCGAGCCGGTGCGCGAGTGTGAATGACATGCCAACGTACCGACCGGAAGGCCGTTAGCGGCCCGCAGCGACCTCGGTCGCGCGCAGACTGCCAGCAAGCTTGTCGAGTACGCCGTTCACGTATTTGTGACCGTCGATGCCGCCGAAAGATTTGGTGAGCTCAACGGCTTCGTTGATCACGACCCTGTAGGGGATCTCGATATGATTTTTCAGTTCAAACGCGCCGATCAGCAGCGCCGCATGCTCGATCGGTGATAACTGATCAATGGCGCGATCGATCAGGGGGCGGATTTCGTCGCGCAGCTGATCCGCCTCGCGTATGGTTCCGTGCAGGATCACATCGAAATGTCCGGCATCGGCTTTGTCGAAACCATGCGCATTACGAATATGCGCATCGATGGCACCTGCATCGTCTTGGTTGATCAACCACTGGTACAGCCCCTGCAATGCAAACTCGCGAGCGCGGTGGCGCGGCGTACGGTGCTTGTTGGGATTGGCGTGCTGCGATTTGCTGCTCATCGTGTCATACCTTAATCAGTCTTCGTCAGCCTCATCAGTCAGCTCTTCCATCGCTGCTGCCAGATTTGCCATCTCCACCGCGACGCGCGCCGCATCTGCGCCCTTGGCGGCCATGCGTGCTTCGGCCTGTTCATCGTTCTCAGTCGTCAGCACTGCATTAGCCACCGGAATACCGAAATCCAGGCCAATGCGGGTGATGCCTCTGCCGGATTCGTTGGCCACCAGTTCAAAGTGATAGGTCTCGCCGCGAATGACCGCACCCAGCGCGATCAGCGCGTCGAATTGTCCGGACTCGGCCATCTTTTGCAGGGCCAGCGGAATTTCCAGCGCGCCCGGCACGCTAACCAGAAGAATGTCTTCATCCTCGACACCCAGATGTTTGAGTTCGGTCAGACAAGCTGAACGCAGTCCATGACAGACATCTTCATTGAAACGCGCCTGCACGATGCCGATGCGCAGGCCGCTTCCTTCGAAATCCGGTTCGTAAATTCCTACGCTCATAGTGCCTCCTGCTGAAATTCTTGTGTCATTGTTCGGGGCCAGCCTGATAACCCGTTACTTCCAGGTTGAAGCCTGCCATGGAAGGCATCTTGCGCGGATTGGCCAGCAGCTTCATCTTGCCCACGCCCAGTTCGCGCAGTATCTGTGCACCAATGCCATACGTCCGAAGATCCATTCTTGCGTTGCGCGTGGGCGTGTCGGGCTGCGGCGCGCACAGTGCGTTGAACTGCGCGAACATCTGCTCAGCCGACTCTTCACAGTTGAGCAACACGATGATGCCACGCTCAGTCGCCTTGATCGCCTTGAGCGCCGCCGAAATGTTCCACGAGTGCGTAGTGGCCTGCGACTCCAGCAAATCCAGTATCGACACCGGCTGATGTACGCGCACCAGCGTCTCTTGCTCTGCGGCGATCTGCCCATGCACCAGCGCGAGGTGTGCACCGCCGCTGGGCTTGTCTCTGAAGGCAATCGCATGGAACTCGCCATGGCCAGTCTGCATTCGGCGCTCGGCCACGCGCTCGACAATACTCTCTGTCTGGCTCCGGTAATGAATCAGGTCGGCGATGGTGCCTATCTTTAGCTGGTGCAGTCCGGCAAATTCGATCAGGTCGGGCAACCGCGCCATGGTGCCGTCGTCCTTGAGTATCTCGCAGATTACCGCAGCCGGCGTCAGTCCGGCAAGCTCGGCCAAGTCGCAGCCGGCCTCGGTATGGCCGGCACGCATGAGCACGCCGCCGCGCTGCGCGCGCAAGGGGAACACATGCCCGGGCTGGACGATATCCGCAGGCTTTGCATGGCGAGCGACCGCAGCCTCGATCGTACGCGCGCGGTCTGCCGCCGATATGCCGGTGGTCACACCCTCGGCCGCCTCGATGGAAACGGTGAAATTCGTGCCGTACGATGTGCCATTCCGAGAAGTCATCATCGGCAGGTTGAGCTGCTCGCAACGCTCCTCGGTCAGGGTCAGGCAGATCAGCCCGCGTCCGAAGCGGGCCATGAAATTGATGGCCTCGGGCGTGACGAATTCTGCCGCCAGCACGAGGTCGCCCTCGTTCTCGCGATCCTCCTCATCCACGAGGATGACCATTCGACCGGCGCGCAACTCGGCGATGATTTCTTTGGTGCTTGAAATGGACATGAAGGGAAATCCGGAAAGGGCACGTATTTTAAAGGATTTCCCCTTCTAAGCCCCTCAGCCTGGCTTGGGCAATGTCCCCGCACTCAGCATGCGCTCGACGTAGCGGGCGATCAGGTCGACCTCCAGGTTGACCTGACTGCCCGGCTTGAGATGCTTGAGGGTCGTGACTTCGATGGTATGCGGTATGAGGTTGATCGAGATCGTGCAGCCATCGGGGCTGTCGGCCACGCTGTTGACTGTCAGCGACACGCCGTTGATCACGACCGAGCCCTTGTAGGCCAAGTACTTGCCCAACCCAGACGGCGCCAGCACATCAAGACGCCATGACTCGCCGACCGGTGCAAAGTGCACGACCCTGCCCAGACCATCCACATGGCCCGACACCAGATGACCACCCAGCCTTTCCGCCAGCGTGAGGGCCTTTTCAAGGTTGACCTCGCCGGGCGCATCCAGCCCCACGGTGCAATTAAGACTCTCGCGCGAAACGTCGACCGTGAAGCTACTGTCGGTTTTACTGATGACCGTCATGCACGCGCCATTGATGGCGATCGAGTCACCAATTGCGACATCGGATAAGGGCAAGCCTCCCGCCGAGACATGCAAGCGGACACCTGCATGGCCCTGATCGCCGAGCGGCTCAATCGTGGTGATGTGGCCGACTGCCGCAACAATTCCTGTAAACATGATCTTTCTCTGTCAATCGATTGATGGAACTCTACTCCGCATGAAAGCTGGCACGAGCAGCAACAGTCATTAAGATGCTCATTACGGCGGCAATCTCAGCAACAGGCGCACATCATCACCGACCGGCTGCATCTGATGAAACCGGAACGACAATCGCTGATCGAGCGCCTGCAACTCTGGCAGACGCGCCATGCCTTGCGCAGGGCCGAGCATGCAGGGAGCGAGATAGACCAGCAACTCATCCACGACGCCAGCCCGCAGCAGCGAACCATTCAGCTTGAAGCCTGCTTCGACATGCAGCTCATTGATCTGCCGGCGGCCGAGCTCACGCATCAGTGCCTGCAGGTCAACCTTGTCTTCTTGAGCAGGCAAATGAATGAGCTCGGCGCCTGCGGCCATTAACGTGGCTTCGCGTGAGGCATTGCTTGCGGAGGTGACTATCCAGCTGCCGCCGCCTTTCAGCACCTTTGCCTGCGGACTGATCTGCAATGCGCTGTCGAGCACGATGCGCTGTGGCTGTCGAGGCGTGTCAATGCCGCGCACCGTGAGCTGCGGATCATCTTGCTCGACCGTGCCGATGCCGGTCAGTATGGCGCATGCGCGCGCACGCCATGCATGACCATCGGTACGCGCTGCTGCTGAGGTGATCCACTGACTCTGCCCATTCGTCAGCGCGGTGCCACCATCAAGGCTGGCCGCGATCTTCATCCTGACCCACGGACGGCCGCGCTCCATGCGTGAAAAAAAGCCGATATTCATCTCGCGCGCCTCATTGGCGAGCAGCCCGACCTCGGTGGCGATACCTGCTGCGCGCAGCTTGGCGATGCCGGCACCGGACACTTGTGGATTGGGATCTTCGATGGCAGCGACCACACGCGATATGCCCGAGGCGATCAGCGCATCGGCACACGGCGGCGTGCGGCCATGATGGCTGCATGGCTCAAGCGTGACGTAGGCCGTCGCGCCCCGCAGATCAATGCCTCGCGCCTGCGCATCGCTCAGCGCGGCCGCCTCCGCATGCGCCTGCCCCGCCGGCTGCGTACGCCCCTTTGCAATGATGTGCGAGTCGCGAACGATCACGCAGCCCACACGAGGATTCGGGCTGGTGATGTACATCGACTGCCCGGCCAGCTGCAACGCAAAATGCATGGCCTGCGTGTCGTCAGTGATGATGACAGGGGTGGACACCGTGGATTGTTCGAAAAGTAGCAGCGAGGCGCGGCGCATCGGTAAACCGGCATTCTAGCAAGTGGCTGCCGCGGCATCGGGATCGCATATCCTCGTCCTGCCCAGAAAGCTCATCACCAGCTTGCGTCGCTCGGCGCCGACAGTAAACAGCAAGGAACCTATCTGGGGAAGGCTTGCGCCGGCCGCGCTGCGCGGCCGCCCACTCGGTGCGAACGCAAGATACATTTTGTGCACGTCGCGCAGTCTCGCCTCAACACGCAGGTCATGAACATCCAGTGCGACGCGGTAGAGCGACAATTCGCCGGGATCGAGCTGCTGATTATTGTTCGAGTCAATCAGCACGACCCAGCCCGAGCGCCAGTCATGGCCTGAGGCTGGCACCAGATCGACTCTCTCATGGCGCCGTATCGCCTCGGCACGGGCGCGCAGTATCGCTTGATGAAATTCACTGCAGGCCAGGTTCACACGCGCGCGATCGAGCAGCGACTTCATTGCTGGCAGCGTTTTTACGGCCAGTGCCGCCACCAGCGCACAGGCCAACAAACATTCCAGCAGACTCAGACCTTTGCAGCCTTGCCGGACCTGCGCAGAAAAGCAATCCAGGCACCAGCTCATGGCCTCAGACTTCCTCCAGTGCGCGCCAACTGAGCAAGTGAATCTCTTTGTGGCAGGAAGCCTCGCTGTTGCCATCGGGCGGCGAGGGATCGGGCAGCGGGCAATCGCTGAGCTCGAATTCGGCCTGTAGGCGTATCGACGTACTAGCGATGCGACCTCTGCCCTGGGCAGTCAGCTGGCAAATAGCCAGGAGTCCGTCCGACCACAGCAATGACATCTGGTAGCGAGAGAGAGAGTCGCGCGATCCGCTGCACAGACTTGTGAAGCGGTCTGGGGCTGAGATGGAATTCTCGCTGGCAGTTACCCGCTGAAAAGCCACTCTCAAATCGTGCTCGGCATCGGCCAGCGACGACTCTGCAGCTTGTCGTGCGATACGCAAATCTTCGTTGGCTAACGTGGCATCCTGCTGCAAACGCGCCGAGCGCAGCGAGGCGCTCAGCGCCAGCAGGACCACCACCAGCATCAGTGAACAAGGCAGCAGCGCAAAGCCTGCAGGCGACAATAACATTCGGCTCACCCCAGCGCTGCCCCGCGCGCGGGATTGCGCAAAAAAATCAGCTGCTCGTAGGAACGCCGCAAACGATGCCGCCGATGGGCAGGAAAATTATCTGAGGTGAGCATCGTGCCCCGGTCATCTTTTGCATACAGCGCAGAGTATTCAGCGCCAAATAAATCCCAGCGCGTTGGTACCGCCACTTGCTGTAGGCGCTGAGTACCACACATCAATAGTGCGATCTTCAACGCGACCACCTGGTTCCATAAAGAGGCACCCGATGCGCCAAGGCTGATCTCGTCAGAGATCGCCCCCGCTCGCAGGAATTGATCGGGCTGTCCATCAGCATCTCGATCGAGCCCGTACAGCACCTGAAAACTCTCGACGCCCTGCACCAGCGCCTCGGAATCCCAGCCGGTGACGGTACGGTATTTGCACCTGAGCTCGCTCTCGCCATCGGGCCCACGAGCCACATAAAAGACACTGTAGCCCTGCTCCTCAGCCGCTTTACCCACGGTGCTTGCCGCTGCCAGAGGCACCGGTATACCCGCACAATTCAGCGCATGAGCAGTGGCTGTTGCACTGCTCATGAAATTTACGATCAGCACATCACTGCCTGAGAGACCTGGCCCTGATTTACCGCTGGCGATATCTGTCCTGGCCGCCAGCGTCGCATCATCCCACCCTCGCAACCGGGGTTCTGCCAGTCTTGGCGTGGCGGACAGAGGGTCGTTGTGACCCGCCAGTTCGACGACTCTGGCAATGGCATTCAATGCGAACTGCGTGTTCTGCTCCATCAGCAAACGCTGATGGGACAGCGCTTGCTCGGCAATCGATTGGCACAGTAGGTTGGTCGCACCAAGCACCAGCGGCATGCACAGGCTGACCGATAGCATGGTCTCGGTGAGCGAGAGTGCGCTCTGTCGTCGCTGGCGAACCATGCGAAGTTCGCGAAGCTGGCGTCGGTACGTGCGGTCGGCAGTCATGTCGCTCGCCGCACGCTCAATTCAATCGTGGACACCCGATCACGCGCCGATATCTTGCGAGACCATGCCAACCTGAACCAGACGACGTATTCATCGTTGATCACAGCGCCGCACGTCCCGCGATCATTGCCTGACATGACCTGCTGCTCAGGCAGCCCATGACAAAGCATCAGTCGGACACACCTGGCAACTGCGCGCGCAGACGACGAGCCCAATCTTTCAGATAAAACATTGCCGCCTCTGCAGGGTGGCAAGCGGCGGAATAACATTCGCGCGAGCTTTCGGCAGACATGAGCAAGTCGAACGGATCTTCCGGCAACTTGCCCAGTGACTGGTCACCCCGACGCCGCAGCCATTCTGAAAACTCTGACGCCAGCCGCCATGCCGCTTGCTCTGCGTCTGCGCGGCTTGCCGTCGATCGAATGTGCGCGCATGTGCTCATCATGCCCGCCGCTGCCATGGAGATCAGCATCATGGTCACCATGACTTCCACCAGCGAGACACCGAGCGTTCGATGAACGACCTTCATGACTTTCACCCCTTGGTTTTGAATTTACCGAGGGAGCACAATGATCGATATCAGCCAGCTGCACACTGTCCGTTAGATTCACGCTAACAAACCAGAGCGCACTTTTCGCCCTTAGAACGAACGTTCGCTAATCAGTGCGATTCAAAGGACAGTGCTTTTAGCCATGTACACGTAGTCGTTATTTCTTCTTGAATTTGGAGCACATCAATTCAAAATCAGCCTGCCTGCTCTGGACTTGGCCGTAACTCGCGTTCGGATTGCTCGCGCGGTAGGCTTGCTTTTCTTTTTCAATGCACTCGTCGTATTTGTTGGAGCAGCCCGCGATCAGCGCGGCCAGGGGTATCAACCAGATTTTTGCTGAATTCATATCTCTCTCCGTAGGGTCTCAGATTCAGAAAAAATGATCGGATCGCATGACGATCGGCCGACCTCAATAGCAGGCGGTCCGCCGACGTTTGTTATATTTTTACTATTTCATGCGATGTGATTGCCTTATAAACATAAAACAATCTGGGCAGGGTGTGTGAGTTTTGCGCGTCGCACTCAAAGAATCCTGGTAGACAAGATGACCCGGCGTGCGTTCAGCAGCCCCGGCCATTTGCTTTGATAGATTCAGCGTGACCATCAACGGCCCGCACGGCGCTGCCGAGGCGTCCGGGCTAGCGATTCTCTCGGGTGGCCGGCACGGGCTGACGTTCCAGGTCGATCTCGTCGATCGCATCGCGGAACTCGGCCACATCTTCGAAGCTACGGTAGACCGACGCGAAGCGTATGTAGGCGATCTTGTCGAGGCGCTTGAGCTCGCGCATGACGAGCTCGCCAATCTGCCCGGAGTTGATCTCGCGCTCGCCCAAGGAGAGCAGCCGCTCTTCAATGCGATGAATGGCCGCATCGACCGCATCGGCAGATACGGGTCGCTTGCGCAAGGCCAGCATCAGGCTACCCCTGAGCTTGGCATGCTCGAATTCGGAACGGCTGCCATTTTTCTTGACGATGACAGGCATCGTCAGCTCGATGCGCTCATAGGTCGTGAAACGCTTGTCACACTGATTGCAGCGACGGCGACGACGGATACTGTCCCCTTCGTCGGACGCCCGAGTATCCATCACTTGAGTATCCTCGTGCTGGCAGTACGGACAACGCATAGGGACAATCTCCTGTAGGGCAAGCTTAGGCTTGGTAGACCGGGAAAGCGTCGGTGAGCTTTTTCACTTCGGCCTTCACGCGCTCGATGTTGGCCGCATCATGCGGATGGTCGAGCACATCAGCGATCAGATGACCCACCTTGGCCGCTTCGGCTTCCTTGAAACCACGCGTCGTCATCGCCGGGCTGCCCAGACGAATGCCGGACGTGACAAAAGGCTTCTCCGGATCATTCGGTATGCCGTTCTTGTTGCAGGTGATGTGCGCTGAACCCAGAATCGCCTCAGCCTCTTTGCCGGTGAGCTTCTTCGGTCGCAGATCGACCAGCATCACATGTGATTCGGTGCGACCCGACACAATGCGCAGGCCACGCTCGATCAGGGCCTTGGCCAGTGCATCTGCATTCTTGACCACCTGCTGCTGATACGCCTTGAATTCGGGCGTCAGCGCTTCTTTGAAAGCTACCGCTTTCGCCGCAATCACGTGCATCAGCGGGCCGCCCTGCAGACCGGGGAAGATCGCGCTGTTGATCTTCTTGGCGATCTCTTCGTCATTCATCAGGATGATGCCGCCGCGCGGGCCGCGCAAACTCTTGTGCGCGATCAGGCCCGAGTAATGCGCCATGTCCACCAGGAACAAGGCACCGATATCTTTAGCCACCTTGGCAAAGCGCGCCCAGTCGATCTTCAGCGCATACGCCGACGCGCCCGCAATGATCAGCTTGGGACGGCTCTCGTGGGCGACACGCTCCATCTGATCGTAATCAATCTCTTCTTTCGCATCGAGACCATATGAGACCACCTTGAACCACTTGCCCGACATGTTCAGCGCCATGCCATGCGTCAGATGTCCACCCTCGGCCAGCGACATGCCCATGATGGTGTCGCCCGGTTGCAAAAAGGCCAGCATGACGGCCTGGTTCGCTTGCGAGCCCGAGTTGGCCTGCACGTTCGCAAATTTTGCGCCGTAGAGTTCTTTCAATCGGTCGATCGCGAGCTGCTCGGCGATGTCGACGAATTCGCAACCCCCGTAATAGCGCTTGCCGGGATAGCCTTCCGCGTATTTGTTGGTCAGCTGCGATCCCTGCGCTTCCATCACGGCAGGCGATGCGTAGTTCTCGGAGGCGATCAGCTCAATGTGGTCTTGCTGACGCTGGTTTTCTTTCTGGATGGCGGCCCACAACTCGGGGTCGATGAGGGCGACGGTATGGTCTTTCGAAAACATCAAAAATGCTCCTATCACTCAGCAATGCGAGTTCGTTTACAGAGAGCCCGGCACAGGGGACACGGGCAGCCTCGGTTGTTGCCATCGGGCTGCCCAGGCGTACGGCGGTAGAAAATCTCGCGCTTCATGGTGGTGACCCACCCCTTCGGCCATGACAGATCTGAAGTTTCGCCAGTCACGCGAGGCAAAATGGTGAGAAATTCTAGAGGACGAGCGCTCTTTGAGCAAGAACGACGAGCGAAGATTGGGAGGGTTTCCGCTAAAATGCAGCGGTCTCGCGTCAGCGCCCGCTTACCACCTCAGAAAGAACACCAATGATCGTTTTAATTACCGGCGCCAGCTCCGGATTTGGTGCCGAAATGGCCCGCAAATTCGTCTCTCAGGGTCACCGTGTGATCGCTGCCGCCCGCCGAACCGACAGGCTATCGACCTTGTCGAAAGAACTGGGAGAGACCGTGTTGCCGATCGAGCTGGATGTGACCAGCAAGGCCTCGATCGATCACGCGCTGACGTCGCTGCCTGCGAGCTGGCAGAGCATTGATGTACTGATCAATAACGCCGGTCTCGCGCTGGGTCTGGAACCGGCTCATCAGGCCCATCTCGATGACTGGGACACCATGATCGCCACCAACTGCCAGGGATTGGTGACCGTCACTCGCGCGATCCTGCCGCGAATGGTCGAGCGCGGCTCGGGGCTGGTGATCAATATCGGATCAGTGGCCGGCGCCTACCCTTACCCGGGCGGGAACGTCTACGGCGCGACCAAGGCCTTCGTGGATCAGTTCACGCTGAATCTGCGTGCCGACCTGGTTGGCACGGGCGTACGGGCGACGAACATTGCGCCCGGCCTGGCCGGCGGCACCGAGTTCTCGAATGTGCGTTTCAAAGGCGATGATGCGGCGGCGGCGAAGGTCTACCAGGGCGCAGTCCCGCTGACCGCCGCTGATGTGGCCGAGGCCGCCTACTGGGTCAGCACCCTGCCCGCGCATGTGAACATTAATGGCATTGAGATGATGGCCACCTGCCAAGGCTTCGCGCCATTTACCGTCAAACGTAACGGCTGATGAGCAAGCCTTTCCGCTGGCCCGTGCGGGTGTACTACGAAGACACAGACACCGGTGGTGTGGTCTACTACGCGAACTACCTCAAGTTCTTCGAGCGCGCGCGTACCGAATGGCTGCGCAGCGCGGGCATTGGCCAGCAGCTGATGAGTGAGCAAGAAAATGTAATCTTTGTAGTCAAAAGCGCGACCATCGATTACCATGCGCCAGCAAAACTGGACGACACTCTGGAAGTCAGCGTGACCATCGAAAGAATCGGACGCGCGTCAGTGAATTTTTCGCAAGGCGCGTGGCGCACTGGCGGCTTGGAATCCGAGCTTTTGTGCAGCGGCCAGATACGTGTGGGCTGCATCGATGCCGAATCCTTGCGCCCTGCGGCCATACCCGTCCCCGTTCTTGAAAAAATCAAGAGGCTGTATGCAAGCAAAAACTAAGCAGCAGACTGCCCAGACCCTCTACTGATTGACTCCTTGAGTGATCCATTAGCGCCATGACAGTGACACAAGACCTCTCGTTCGTTTCGATGATCAGCAATGCCTCGCTGCTGGTGCAGCTGGTGATGGCTCTGCTCTTGCTGATCTCTGCCATGAGCTGGACTTACATCTTCCGCAAGATGTTCACCATTCGCAGCGCAATCGCACAAACCACCGAATTTGAAAATATTTTCTGGTCAGGCGCAAACCTGAACGCTTTGTACGAAGAAGTCACCTCGACCCGCCGCCAGCGCGCTGGCCATTCCGGCGCACTGGAACGTATTTTCGAAGCGGGTATGGAGGAATACCGCAAGGCCCGTCAGACCTTCACGGGCAAGGACATCGACACCAGCGCACTGCTCGACGGTGCGCGCCGGGCAATGCGCGCCGCTTACCAGCGCGAGATGGATGCGCTCGAATCTCATCTTGCGTTTCTGGCGTCGGTAGGTTCCGTGTCGCCCTATATCGGTCTGTTTGGCACGGTCTGGGGCATCATGAATTCCTTCCGGGGTCTGGCCAACGTGCAGCAGGCAACGCTGGCCTCTGTCGCACCCGGTATCGCGGAAGCATTGGTCGCGACCGCGATCGGACTGTTCGCGGCGATTCCCGCGGTAGTGGCCTACAACCGCTACTCGCATGACATCGACCGACTCGCGATTCGTTTCGAGAGCTTCATCGAAGAATTTTCCAACATCCTCAACCGGCAGGCGCGCTGATGTCCAACATCTCGTCGATGCGCGGCGGGAGAAGCCGCAAGTTCAAGTCCGAGATCAACGTCGTGCCTTATATCGACGTGATGCTGGTGCTGCTGGTGATCTTCATGGTGGTGGCGCCACTGTCCACGCCCAGCATGATCAACCTGCCCAAGGCAGGCAAATCGAATCAGCCCCCGACTGAGTATCTGGAAATCGAACTCAAGCCCGATGGCTCGGCTACCGTGGGCGTGCACGGAAAAAAGACGGTATCAACAAAAAAACGCGAAGAACTGGGTAACCGCCTGGAAGAATTGCATGCGAAGTACCCCGACCTGCCACTGATGATCTCCGCCGACAAGGACATCAAATACGACGAAGTGGTACAGACCATTTCGCAGGCCAACAAGACCGGTATTGCCCGGGTAGGCCTGTCCACCCGCTGAGCCAGCGTTGAAAGAAGCGATACGCCACTACCAGATACCATCAGAGCCGGGCCGTCTGCGCGCGCTGGGTCTTGCGCTGTTCGTTCATCTGGTGCTGTTGGGATTCCTGTGGTTTGGTGTCTCATGGCAGAGCGACACCCCGGTTGCGGTAGAGGCCGAGATCTGGAACCCTGTTGCGCGCGAGGCGGCGCCACCACCACCACCGCCACCTGAGCCGGTACCTGAACCGCCAAGGCCGGCCCCAGCGGTCGAGCCCCCCAAACCCGCACCGGTGGCCGAACCCGTCAAACCCAAGCTGCCGGATCCGGATATCGCGCTCGAAAAAGAAAAGAAGCGCAAGCAAGAAAAAGAAGACGCCGAGCGCAAGAAAAAAGAGCAGCTCGCCGAGCAAAAGGCGCGCGAGGAAGAAGATAAACGCAAAAAGCTTGCGGAAGCTCAGGAAAAAAACAAAGAAAAGAAAAAATTAGCCGAGCTTGAAAAACAGAAGCTCGCCGAAGAGCAGAAGCAAAAGGAACAAACTGCCGCAGAGGAGAAGAAACGTCTCGCTGAGGAGCAACAACGCAAGCAAGAGGAGCTTGCTGCTGAACAGCGCGCCAAGAAACGACGTGAAGACGACCTACGCCGACAGATGCAACTCGCCGGCGAAGGTGGCGCAGGCGATGCAGAGAAATCACAAGGGCCGCGCAGCGACGGAGGCTATGCGCGCAGGGTGGCAGGTTTAATAAAATCGCATACAATCCTGCCGCAGAGTGACATACCGGGTAACCCTGCGGTGGAGTACACGGTCGAGCTGCTGCCGGATGGTAGCCTGCGCGGTGAACCCAAGATGACACGCTCCTCGGGCATTTCGGCATTTGATCAAGCGGTACGGCGCGCCATCGACAAGACAGCACCCTTCCCGCCCGATCCCGCGACGGGCAAGGTACCATCAAGCATCAGCATTTCTCATCGACCGAAAGACAGCGACCAGCGATGAAAAGACTTTTCCTGAAGCTAATTGCACTGCTGGGCCTCTGTTCGGTTTTGCCGCTCGCGCAGGCGCAGCTGAAGGTGGATATTTCCGGTGTCGGCGCGAACCAGATACCGATCAGCATTGCTGGCTTCGTGAATGAATCCGTCAGCGGGCAAACGCTAAGCAGTATCATCCGGGCCGACTTGGAGCGCAGCGGCATGTTCCGGCTGATCGACACCCAAGAAGCGATTGCCGAGGACACTGCCATTGATCTGCCCAGCTGGAAGAGCAAGGGTGCCGATGCGCTGGCCATCGGCAGCGCGGCGAAGCTCTCAGATGGCCGCATCGAGATCCGTTACAAGCTGATCGACACTGTGCGGGGCGCGACGCTGACAGCCCAGAGCCTCATCGTTCAGCAGCCATTTGCACGACTGGGCGCGCATCGCGTTGCCGATGACATCTTCGAGAAGCTTACCGGCATACGCGGCGCCTTCGCCACGCGGATCGCCTATGTCAGCCGCTCGGGGGGTGAATACCGTCTGGAGATCGCCGATTCCGACGGCGAGAACGCCTTCATCGCGCTGCGCTCGTCAGAGCCCATCATCTCGCCCACGTGGTCGCCCGATGGCGGCAGGCTGGCCTATGTCTCCTTTGAGAGCAAGAAACCCGTGGTCTATGTGCAAGAACTTGCCAGCCGCAAGCGCGTGATCGCCGCAAATTTCAAAGGTAGTAACTCGGCACCGGCCTGGTCACCGGATGGTCGCCGACTGGCGATTGCGCTCTCGCGTGAGGGTCTGACACAGATCTACAGCGTCAGTGCCGATGGCAGCGACCTTCGCAAGCTGACCCACTCCAACGGTATCGATACCGAGCCCTGCTACTCGCCCGACGGTCAGAGCATCTATTTCACCAGCGACCGCAGCGGCGGACCGCAGATCTACCGGGTGAATGCCGATGGCGGTGATCTGAAACGGATCACCTATGGCGGAAATTACAATATCAGCCCGTCCATTTCGCCCGACGGTAAAATGCTGGCCTATATTTCGCGGCGCGAGGGCAAGTTCCAGCTGTATCTATTGGATCTGGCCTCTTCCCGGGAAATGCGGTTATCCGACGCAGCGCTCGACGAATCACCGAGCTTTGCGCCGAATGGCCGCTACATCCTGTATGCCACCGAGGCGGGCGGGCGCGGAAGTCTGGCTGTGGCCTCTATCGATGGCAGCGCGAAATACACGCTCTCGGCGCGCGCCTCGAACCTGCGCGAGCCTGCCTGGGGGCCTTTTACCAAATAAGCAAAAACCTATAATAACAACCGTCGGATTTTTTTGACCAATCAGGGGGAAACCAACATGCAAGGAACCAAACTCATCGCTGCCGCGGCGGCACTGGCGCTGCTGCTGTCAGCCTGCTCGACCGTTAAACTTGATGAATCAGCCCCTGTCGAAGACCGAGCCGGCAAGAATGTCCCGCAAGTGACCGCGCCCATCAGCCCCGGCGCCGTCCCCTCCTCGAGCGACAGCAACTCCGCCTCACCGAGCAGCGCCCAAAACGATCCGCTCAACGACCCGAATAGCGTGCTGGCCAAGCGCAGCATCTACTTCGACCTCGACAGCTACGTCGTCAAAGATGAATTCAAGTCAGTGATTGATGCACATGCGCAGTATCTTGTCTCTCGCAAGGATCGCAAAATCATCATCCAGGGTAATACCGACGAACGCGGTGGCAGCGAGTACAACCTGGCGCTCGGTCAGAAACGTGCTGAAGCCGTACGACGCTCGCTGCAAGCCCTAGGTGTGCCGGATTCACAGATGGAGGCGATCTCCTTCGGCAAAGAGAAGCCCAAGGCTCAAGGCAGCAATGAGGCGTCATGGGCTGAAAACCGCCGCGCCGACATCGTTTACTGACACCCGTCATGAAACAATATCGCTCCGCCACTGGCGCCGCCCTTCTGGCGGCGCTTTTAGTTAGTGTGCCATTTCAGGCGCATGCGCTGTTCGAAGACGCCGACGCACGCCGCGAGATCATCAAACTGCGCAAACAGGTCGAGGAGCTCGGCAGCAAGATCGATAGTCGTGCGCCCCTACTGGAGCAAAAGGCTGACAAGAAAAGTCTGATCGATCTGATCGGCGACATCGAGAAACTGCGCTCGGAGATGGCCGCATTGCGCGGTCAGCTTGAGGTACTGTCAAATGAGCTGAACAACGCTCAAAAACGACAGAAAGATTTCTACAATGATCTGGATCAGCGACTGCGCAAGCTCGAGCCGCAGCGCCTGTCGATCGACGGTCGTGATGTCGAAGTCGACAAGACAGAGCAAGTCGCATTTGACAGAGCACTAGCCGAGTTCAAAGCGGGCAATCACCAGGCGGCGAACCAGAGCTTCTCTGCTTTTCTGCAGCGATATCCCGAATCCGGCTACTTGCCCCAGGCGTATTTCTGGCTCGGCAGCACGTTTTTCGCGCAACAGGAATGCGCTAAAGCGATTCCTGCTTACCAGACAGTGGCGACGCGCTTCCCTAACAGCCAGAAAGCCCCGGAAGCCTTGCTGAATATCGCCAGTTGTCAGCTTGATCTCAAGGACAAAGGTGGTGCTCGCGAGACGCTTGAGCAATTGCTGAAGAAGTATCCATCTTCCACTGCCGCAGGCATGGGTAAAGAGCGACTCGGTGAGCTAAAATAGCAACACGCTCAGGGACGAATGCAGACACAAGATGTAGTCGGTAATTTGCTTGCGTTTGACAAATATTGATTTAATTGCTTATAATTTTGCTCTTTCGGGTCGTTAGCTCAGCTGGTAGAGCAGCGGACTTTTAATCCGTTGGTCGCAAGTTCGAATCTTGCACGACCTACCAAATAAAAAAAACGCCGCAGTGTTCACACTGCGGCGTTTTTGTTTTGGCCCATGTCAATTGACTGATTCGCCAGCGGCCAGAGCGTTGTTGTCTCGTCAACATCACGGAAATTTACTCCTTCGGTCCGATGTGCCCGCGGATCAGCGCGAGGCTGATCACCGCAATAATCATCGATCCTCCCAGCAAATTCAAATACGCACTGGCACCACCGGCCGTGATCATCGCCGCTCCGGCAAAAGAGCTCATCAGCGCCCCCATACGTCCGAATGACATCGCTGACGCGGTGCCTGTTGTGCGAATCAAGGTCGGATACATATGTGCGCAAAGTGCAAATAACGCACACTGAAGCGACGTCACGAACAAGCCATGAAAGCCAAGGCCCCAGAGGAAAGTCTCGGGTGCAGCACTCAAGGAAATCAGTTTCAAGCCAAAAGCGGTTACCGCGGACATCGCCGCCCAAAACACCATCGGCCAACGCGACCCGAATCGGTTGATGGCCAGCGCGCAAAGAACCGCCCCAATAACACCACCAAAGTTGTAAGCAGTGAGCCCCATGCTAGCCAGCGCCGGGGACAAGCCCTCCGTGGTCAGCATCGTTGGCAGCCAACTGAATGCGGTATACAGGGACAGCTGGGTAACAAAAAAACTAATCCACAGCCAACTTGTGTCAAATGCTCGACCACTTCTAAACAAATCGGCAATACTTCCACGATGGGTTTGCTCGACACTACCGTCAGTAAATTCCCGGGCGTGGGCAACGTCGTGCGACATGCGCGCCATGACATCCCTCAACTCTTCCCAACGCGCAGACAGGCGAGCCAGATATTTCGGTGACTCATGCAGGGTTGGAATCAGGAACAGGGCATAAGCAAGGGGAAGGCTGCCACCAATAAAAAAGAATGCACGCCAGCCCTGCGCTGGGAGGATTTGGCTGGCAGCCAATCCGGCTAGCATACCGCCCAGCGGATAACAAACGATCGCCGTCGTCACAGCCATCGTACGGAACCGAAACGGAATGAATTCAGCCGTCAATGTGGTTGCAGCAGGCAATGCAGCGCCAATGCCGAGCCCAGCAAAAAATCGGATGGCAGCAATGGTCGTGACGTCAGGCGCCACACCAATCAGCATGGTCGCCGTGCCAAACAAAAAGACGCTTGCAATCAGCACTGGCTTACGCCCTATTCTGTCCGAGATTATGCCGGCACTGAGACTACCTACCGCCATACCCATCAGTCCGCTAGCGACCGCCACTGAAAACGCAGCGCGGGATACGCCCCATTCCTTGATAATCATCGGTATCGCATAACCGATCATTTGCCCGTCAAAGCCATCAAGCACGATGGCAAAAGCGGCTAGCAGATAAGTAAATTTCTGGACACGAGAAAAGCCGCCATCGTCAATGGCTCGAGTCACATCAAAATGAGCGTCCGAGCCTTGCGTAGTTGCTGCAGTCATGTCTCCTCCCTATGGCCGATCTTGCGTCCGGCTCGTGAATATAAATTTTTTAATATTATTTTTATAGATCAAATCAACAAGACTACCTAAAATCATTCAGCATCCATTTGACGAGATGGATGGGCAGCGGCAACCGCTGGAATGGCTTCGCACGCTGCATAGATCGCGCGCAGCGTCGGATAAGGCACCGTATCGACATTAAATCTTGCGGCGCTAAACATTTGTGGGACCAGAGTGCAGTCTGCCATGCTCGGGGTATCGCCAAAACAAAAGCGGCCGCGCGTCGGCGCCCGGGATAAATCAGCTTCGAGTGCCGCCAAGCCTTCGCTCAGCCAGTGATGGATCCATTGGGTCTTGCTCTCTTCGGACGCGCCCAGCGTCCCAGTCAGATACTTCAGTACGCGCAGATTCTGCAGGGGGTGAATGTCGCATGAGATCGCCAGCGCGATCTGTCGCACCCTCGCCCGTCCTTCGGGTGACTTTGGCAGGAGACGGGTATTCGGAAATTTCTCATCGAGATATTCAATGATGGCTAGAGACTGGCTTATCTGAAATCCGTCATCATCGAGAAGTGGAACGAGCTGCTGGGGATTCAGGGATTTGTACGGTTCCTTGAACTGCATACCCCCATCACGCGTGAGATGGACTGGCACATAGTCATAATCAAGGCCCTTCAGGTTCATAGCAATGCGAACACGATAGGCTGCCGAGCTTCGGAAATAGTTATGCAGTGTCAACATAGTGGAATTTTTATCTCTTATCTGGACTACATCGCGACTTAGAGGGCGACAAAAACACGATTCCCCTCAATCCTCACCGGATAGGTTTTTATATCGTCAATCAGCGGCGCGCACAGCGCCTTACCGGTTCGGATGTCAAATTTGCCTTGGTGTAGAGGACATTCAATTTCATGCCCTTCGATGAATCCATCGCACAGCCTTGCATTGCCGTGCGTGCAGATGTTATCTGTCGCATAGACCTCGCCATCGATTTGATATAGTGCGATGCTTTTACCGCCCACATCAACACCAATCACATCTCCCTCAGGAAGGGTGCCAGATGCAGCCACATCAATCCATTGATCGTTCATATTTCTCTCAGATGGGGTAGATAATTGAATTTGGAATCATCTCAGTATCATAGATACACAAGCGCGATACAAACTTCAGCTCGCCAGCGTCGCGCTTAATCTTATCGATGTAGCGCCCCACATTGAACACCGTCGAATCGCCTGATAATTTGGTACGGAATACAGCGTAACTCGCTTCAGAAAAAATCACGCCATTCTTTTCTTCATGGATAAACGGCAGACCTACCACATGCCGCTGATAGTATGGGTCGTGGTAAAGCGTTTCATGAATACCGTACACTCTGTCCTTTAACATGTTCTTACTCAGCAGCGCCAGTGTAGACAAAGGAAATCCTCGCTCGTAATTCTCCCGAGGTTGAATTTTGTATTCGCAATCCTCGGCGAAAAAATCGACCCACTTGTCCCATTGGGCACCATCGACAGCAGCGGCATACTTGCTATAAAGCTGGATGAGATCAAAGACTGTACGAGCGTCAGTAGTCGTTGTCATGGCTTCAGATCTCCATCATTTTTCGCCAGTAGTTATACATGCCTCGTATGAGTGTCTCTGTCACCATATGATCGGTGTTCTCACACGCATACCCGCCAAGTTCTGCAACTGCGCGGTGCGAGGGCTTTTGCTCAAATCCACACTGCGAGAGCTCGATGACTTCTCCGTCATCAGCTGACACAAATCCTGCCGGACCAAACAGATTCGCCTGTATCAAGCGTCGTTGAGTCATTTCCGGCGTATCATCCTCGAACCCAAAGTGGGTCCAGACAAAGTCAAATGAACCTTGACCATTCGGTTGAATATGTCGAGTCGATACGCTATTGACTTGCTGCTGAATGATCACACTGGGGAAAATCGTCATCATCACGGCAGTAGGACCGTTCCACCATGACTCGGGGACGATGTCGATCAACCGCTTGTCCTGGATCTCCATGTTTTCCTTGAAACTTGTCACGCCTTGCGTCACCTCTTCCTGCTTGCCCCCGGTACCACGCGTAGAGATCATGGCGGCATGACGAAATTTGTCATCCATCTTCAACTCAGACTTGTTATCTGCACGCCAGAGCCCGTAGGTGACGAACCAGGTATGCAGTAGCCCAGGATGATAAGGATCCTTGATGTTCTCTTGCATCAGTTTCCAGTTCCCCGGAATGCGCTGGCGGTTATAGCCAAGGAGCGTCAGCTTTCGGCCATTGAACAAACGATCAAAGTAGGCAAGGATCGTCGGGCCAAGATAGTCCTCGAACGGTTCAACATCATGATCGAACGACGCGAAAATCACTCCGCCACGACTTGCCACCTTGAGCTTGGTAAGGCCATGATCCTCAATCTTGAATTCTTTCGGCATACCGCCATTGATCTTGCCATCCTGCTTCACGCCCCGTCGAAAGGGAACACCTTGCAAATCGCCTTTTAGAGAGTAATTCCACTGATGGTAGGGGCAGACTAGTTCTTTCTTGTTGCCATGACGTTCACGGCAAAACTGCATTCCTCGATGGGCGCAGACATTTTCGACAACATGAATCTGGCCATCGAGATCGCGCGTCATCAGCACCGAACGCTCACCTATTACCGTGCGTTTGAAATCACCGGGCTTAGGTACTTCAGCCTCAAGGCCGATGTAACACCAGTGGCCTTTATAGAAAAGGCGATCAAGCTCTTTTTTATAGATCGACTCGTCGGTATAGGCCCAGAACGGGATGCGACTGGTTCCCTCCGATTCCCACACATGCGGCTGGCTGAATACTTCTGGTGTGTTAACCATTTGATTCTCCTTGCCAGGATTTATTTGCTAACACTGACCACGATGTCAACTAAGCCATCGATATGGCCGTGCATGACATCGCCGGGCACGACGGCACCTACGCCTTCCGGCGTGCCTGTCATGATCACGTCGCCTGGCTCCAACGCCTCATATTGAGATAAATAGGAAATCGATTCAGCAACTGACCAAATGAGTTTTTCAATGTCAGAGGACTGGCGCGGCTGTGTGTTGACCGTCAAAGAGATCGTGGCCGATGACAGATGTCCGATCTTGTCTGCTGTGCAGATCGGGCCAATCGGCGCTGATTTTGCGAATGACTTTCCGAATTCCCATGGACGTCCCTTTTCGCGTGCATCCAATTGCAGGTCACGACGCGTCATGTCTAGGCCAACAGCATAACCATGGACATGATCAAGTGCCTGGTCTATAGAAATATCTTTACCGCCCTTACCCAGGGTAACGACCAACTCAATCTCGTGATGAAAATTACTTGTCTTTGGCGGGTAGGGAATCGTGATTTCTTTTTCTCCGGCCTGAACGACTGCACAGGCAGGCTTCATGAAAAAGAATGGCGGTTCGCGATCGGGATCCTTGCCCATCTCGCGCGCATGCGCCGCATAATTGCGTCCGACACAGAACACACGATTCACCGGAAATGCTTCATCGCTGCCCTGAATGGTTAAGGTATATGTTGGTGGTAAGGGGATAGCGTATTTCATAAAGATTCCTGTCAGTTGACATCAGAGACGAGCTTCGCGCCACAGCCCGAGTGACTGCAGCGCTGGGCGATCGGAATAACTAAATAAAGTGGTATCGCGCTTGGCAAGGAATTTCACTGACTGCCAAGAGGGCACGACAAAGATGTCATCGCGCTGCAGCTGCCACTCCTGATCCCCGACCGCTACCGCCGCCTCACCTTCCAGACACACATAAACGGTTCCATCAGTGCAGCGGTATGGACGGGTCTCGAAACCCGCTGGCAGACGCTGCGCAAAAGCGCCGATGGTTGGCATGGGGGATGCCCCCGTCGCTGGATTCACGAAGCGCAACTTGTGGCCAAAATGCGGATCAGGTTGACCAGCGGCGATCTGGTCGAGAGATTCTTTGGTGCGTGCATACGGATAGACAAACACACGCGTGGGCTCAGCAGGTCCCTGATAAAAATCGACAGGAACCATGTTATTGCCGTAGCGGGCCAGCGCATCCCCTTCAGGGCGCACAGTATCTTGCGAGGTGCTTTGGCCGTGCTCGGCAAATCCGGCGTCATAAAATCGCACGGTGGGAATGTCCAGACCGTCGAGCCAGACCACCGGTTGGTCGCCGAGATTCCCGTGGTCGTGAAATGTCCACGACGGCGTAATGATGAAGTCGCCGCGGCGCATGGTGGTTCGCTCGCCATCAACGGCGGTATACGCGCCCTCTCCATCCATCACCACCCGAAGGGCGGACTGTGTATGCCGGTGCGCGGGCGCGACCTCGCCAGGCAGGATCAGCTGCAGGCCGGCATACAGCGACTGCGTGATTGCTGACTGCCCGGGCAAACCCGGATTTTCCAGAATCAGCACTCTCCGCTCTGCCTGCTCTGCTGTAATTAAACGGCCAGCCTCCATCACCTGATCGCGCAGATTGGCGTAGCGCCACAGGGTGGGCAGTGCCGGACTGCTAGGCTGCTTAGGTACCAGAGCGCCCAGTACTTCCCACAATGGCGTCATGTGATCTTTCGCGATGCGGTCGTAGTACGCCTGCCGCAGATTCCCTTGCTTCGCGTTTACTTCCGTGGTGCTTACTGAACCCATGATCATCACTCCCGGTTTGCTTCTTGCTCGATAGCTTGTTTCAGGTACTGCTGGCGTAAAATGCGTCCGCATAGACGCGCTGCTCATCGATACCACGCTGTTTGAGTAAAGTCGCAGTAGCCTCCACCATGGGCGGCGCACCACAGACATAGGCACGCCAGCCATGAAACCCTTGAATATCCTGTGCGATTGCCTCAGTAATGAGTCCGACTCGATGCTTTGAATCGAGCGTTTCATTGGTAGTGACAACGACCTCCATCTTTAACGGTGGATGAACTGCTTGAAGCGACTGCAGCTGAGCCATACCGTAGATGTCTTGTGGGGAGCGCGCACCGAAATAAAGATGAATCGGATTATCCATCCGAGCGGTGATAGCACCCCGCACGATGGCCAGTATCGGAGCCAGTCCCGTGCCACCCGCCACGCAGAGCATCGGACCTTCATGACGCGTGCGAAGATAAGCTGTACCTAACGGACCACTCACACGCACTGCATCGCCTATCTTGAGCTGATTGAAAATGTAGCTACTGACCCGACCATCCGGTGCCAACCGCACATGAAATTCCAGTTCGTCGTCAGCGCACAAGCCAGCCATCGAGTAAGGGCGAATGTGATCGGGTGTGAATTGCAGTGTGGCGTACTGCCCCGGTGAAAACGACAACGGCTTTGCAGGCTTGAGCCGAACGATCTTGATGTCATGCGTCGCATCGACAATGGCTGTTACCAATGCTTTGATGATGCGTGCCGGGTGCGTGACGATTTCATCCGGCTCAGGTATCTCAATGGCGCAGCTCTGCGTCAGCACGCTGGTGCAAGCAAGAACATAGTCGCCCTCGGAGGGATTGGTAATTTTCGCTTCGCGCCCGGTCTCGATCACGCTTCCGCTGACCACCTTGCACCGACAGGTACCGCAGCGCCCCGCCATGCAGCTATAGGAGATGGGTACATCGTGGGCGCGCAGCGTCTCGAGCAGATTAGCCCCGGTCGGTACTTGCAGTACGCGCTCCAGCGGATGGACGACGAGTTCCATGGTCTCCACGATTTCATCAGCGAATGTGGGACGAGTATAGAAACCCGACTAAAATTAAGATATAGAATTATATGAATTATTTAAATTCATTTTTTGAATATTACTGACATGAACCTTAAGGATATCGATCTCAACTTATTAGTAATATTTCAACAACTTCTACAAGAGCGGCGCGTATCTGCGGTGGCGACCAGCCTCGGATTAACTCAACCGACCGTAAGCAACGCCCTGAACCGTCTGAGACAGCAACTGGGCGATGAGTTGTTTCTGCGGACGTCAAAGGGTATGGAGCCGACCGCCTACGCTATGCAGTTAGCCGAGCCTATCAGCTATGCGCTGTCAGCAATTCACGAAACACTAAACCAGCGCACGCGATTTGATCCAGACAAAAGCCAGCGAAAATTCATCGTCGGCATGAGTGACATCGCTGAGATCGACTTCCTGCCAAAACTGATGAAAGTACTGGCGGAGATCGCCCCTGGCGTATCGATCGCGACGATCAGAACAACAGGGGCAGATCTGGCCGAGGATATGGAGTCAGGCAGAATCGACATCGCCATTGGTTGGCTCCCCCATCTAAAATCAGGATTTTTCCAACGACGTTTGTTTACACAGGAGCATGTATGCTTGTTTCGGCGCGGTCACTGGCTGGATAAAAGCGCGCCTCTGACAAAAGAAGAGTTCGAATCCGCAGAACACGTAGTGGTATCAGGCATTGGCACAGGTCATGCAACGATTGATGCTTCCATCGAAAAACTGGGCGTCAAACGAAAAGCCGTACTGACCGTACCGCACTTTGTCGCAGTCGGCCATATCCTTGCATCAACCGACATGATCGCAACTGTTCCAGAGCGATTTGCCAGACATTGCGTGAATCCATTTAATCTTCGCTACGTCAATTTGCCGCTCAATTTATCGGAAATCGGCATTAACGTTTTCTGGCACTCACGGTTTCATAAAGAAGTCGGCAACCAATGGTTTCGCACGCTGATATTCAATCAATTCAGCGATTCACAGGATGAAGCTTAATGATGTAGAAAAAGAGTTCGCCATCGATATCACTCGCGTTGCATGGCGCAACTGGCATCCCAATCAACGAATCAACCCTCTTTGCCTGCCGCTCTCGCGAACAAAACGGAACCAGAATATCCACCACCACCATCTCTTCAAGGTGAAAACCCTTGTGAGCAAAGTGGGTTTACTCAAAATCTCCTAATAAAAAAATACGGTTTTCCATGAAGACCACTTTTCCCATCAATCGATACGCACCAATTCAGTGCGTTTCAATTGAAAGAGTTCCGTTTAGTACAAACTATCAAAAAATCTGTTGAAAACACTTGTTTTCATTTGAAGCGTGATTACGCATCTCGGGAATTTTTCCCATTGACGTGCTTATGATTACTTCCTAGCATTCGCGTCGGGACATGGTCCCTCTCTTTGACACTTCAGTTGCGATAAGTGTACCGGCCGCGTCATTGCGGCCGTTTTTTTAAACTCCGGATGTTGCTTGAAGAGTTGCGCGACCAAGTGATCATCACGCAAGGCGACATGTTTGCATTTGCGTGAAGTCGGTACCTCGAAAAATAATCGCGTTCAATCAACGTGAAAAATAGGGATACCCCAACTCAAACAGGAGACAAAATGAAGAAAACCGTTTCTACACTTTCACTCACGGCGCTGGCAGCAGCTGCGTTTCTGGTGGCTGCCCCGGCATACGCTCTGAACGTCAAAGCTGAAAACTTCCAGCAGGCAGAATCCCCCTGGGACATGGCATTCCTGCCGGATGGCACCATGTTCTTCACCGAGAAGTGCAAAGGCTTGTCGGTTCGGACGACTTCAGGTGGCGTGAATCGCCTGCTGGGCGTCGGCGGATCAAGCGGCTTCTCGCAAACCAAGGGCGACTTGTTCTGCGATGGTCAGGCAGGTGTTCAGGGCGTCGCAGTTGATCCGGACTTTGCTTCGAACCGCTACGTGTATCTGTACTCGAGCTCGCGCGCTGACAACCGCAAGTACGGCGGTTACAGCAATATCGTGATGCGCATGAAAGTGAATTCTTCGCTCTCCGATGTATCCGACATCGTGGAGATCATCGACGATCTGGGCTACAAGCCAAAGAAGTCGAACCACCCCTTCGGTGGTCCCGGTGCGCACAATGGCGGTCGTATTCGCTTCAGCCCGGGTGACGGCTTCCTGTACGTAGCGATTGGCGACAATCACAATGGCCCAGGACCACAGCATCCGACCGAACTGCGCGGCAAGATCCTCCGCGTTGACCGCGATGGCAAAGCAGCGCCGGGTAACAACCCACCCGCTGGCTTCGACAAGCGCGTTTTCACGTACGGCCATCGTAATCCGCAGGGTATTTCCTTCCGCCCGGGTACCAATGAGCCTTACACGTCTGAGAACGGCCCATGGCACAGCGACGAAGTCACCAAGCTGGAGAACGGTGGCAACGCTGGCTGGGATCCGCGCGACAACGTGAACGGACGCGGTGAGTGCCCAGATGGCTATTGCGGTTATTCGCCGAACCAGATGGGTGCGATGCCGCCGAAAGAGCGTGCAGCGTTCATGCCAATGACCGACCTGAAGGCCTATCCCAAGGCAATGAAACCCGCCTGGAACAACAATGGCCTGTCGCAAGGTATGTGCGGCAGCGTTTGGCTGGTGGGTAAACAGTGGAAAGAGTGGGAAGGCCGCCTGGCCGTTGGCTACGCGGGTATCGGTATCCACGGTACACCGACGGGCAACCGCATCGACATTCTCGACATCTCCAAAGATGGCAAGTCCGCCAAGCGTGAAGAACTGCTCTGGCCTACTTTTGCAGGACGCTTCCGTCACCTCTCGCTGGGTCCGGACGGTGCTCTGTATGTGGCCGACGAAGCTAGCGGCATGATCTATCGCGTCACACCACAGTAAGTTAGTAGTTCTTTATCAAACGCGCTGCCTTACGGCAGCGCGTTTTTTTGGAGATATCCTATGCAACGCGTTATTGCTGTTTTGCTTTCGCTGGGTTTTGTTTTTTCAGTCAAATTTGCCCAAGCAGACAACGAAGAGCTCAAAACCCTGCTTCAACGTAATAACTGCTCCGCGTGTCATCAGATCGACAAACGTAAATACGGCCCCATACTCCAAGAGGTCGCTGCGAAGTACGCGGGCGAAGCCGGTGCTGTGGAGATGCTCTCGGCAAAGATCAAGGCGGGTGGCACAGGGGTCTGGGGCGAGGACATCATGCCGCCGCAGGCACATGTATCCGATGCGGATGCGAAGCAGATGGCAAAATTGATTCTGGCACTCGAACCCAAGAAGTAAGGTCTCTATCAACCGGGCGACGTCATCTCAAATCGACAACGGCGCTCGGTCAATCGCTCATGGTCAATGGGCGGTGCCCATTGGTACAAGCGCATAGCCGAGGCCGGTCGTGCGCGTCATCGGTCTACACTTGACGTTGATGTTAGCTGTCGTCGCCACCCGGACAAACGATATCAATGACGGCTGCATTGATGCTACTGGGCGTTATGGCGCTCCAGGCACTGGCGGTTTGATTCAAGTCGGCCGGCTTTAATTGTCTGCCTCGAGCCCAGACCTCGGTGAAACGATGCTGCTCAAGAGTGCGATATTGACGGTTCTGGCAGTCATACTCGGCGAGGATCTTTGACGAGAGCGCGCCATCTTTCTCCGGTTCAGTGAAATTACTGATCTCCCAGAGTTGACGCATGATGGCCATTGGCCCGGTTTGCTTTACATTGTCGGGGTCAATGTATTTTTCTAGTGTTGCCAGACGAGCATCGCCGACCTTTACCCATTCGGCAGACGCGGCAAGGCAAAACGATAGCAAGAGCAAGGCGAGCAGTGTTCGCATGGGGCGGTCCCTGTGTTGATACTTTTTTCAAATCACTCTGATCATTGAGAACCTGTCCCGTCAGGCTAATGGTAGCCTGATCCGGGAGATGCCGAGTTTATCAGCGCTTCATCGGTTCATCATGCCGGTCTGCGTCCGGGAACAGAGAGATCTTATTACGGAGGTTCGGGTGGATATTCACGAGTACCAAGCCAAATCCTTATTGTCCAAGTTTGGTGTTCAGGTGCCGCCCGGGGGCGTCGCCTACAGCGCGGATCAAGCCGTGTACGTAGCCACTGAATTAGGCGGCGCACATTGGGCGGTGAAAGCTCAGATCCACTCCGGTGGTCGGGGCAAAGCCGGCGGCGTCAAGCTATGCCGCACATATAACGAGGTAACCGCAGCAGCAAAGGCCCTTCTGGGATCGACGCTTGTGACAAATCAGACTGGGCCGCAAGGCAAGCAAGTCCATCGTCTGTACATAGAAAAGGCGACGCCTTACGAGCGCGAGTTGTATCTGGGTTTTGTTCTGGACAGAAAAATCGAACGTATCCGTGTAATCGCCTCTGTCGAAGGCGGCATGGAGATTGAAGAAATCGCGCACGAGAAGCCGGAATCAATCATCCAGATCGAAATCGAACCGGCGGTGGGCATGCAGCCCTTTCAGGCGCGTCAGATCGCCTTTGGCCTCGGGCTAAATCTAAAACAGGTATCGCAGGCGGTTGCTATCATTCTTGGGTGCTACCGCGCGTTCCGCGATCTCGATGCAGTCATGGTTGAAATCAATCCACTGGTGGTGACCAAAGATGATCAAGTGATCGCGCTCGATGCGAAGATGTCGTTCGACGATAACGCATTGTTCCGGCGTCCACAGATTACCGAGATGCGTGATCCTGCCGAGGAAGATCCGCGCGAGTCACGTGCCGCAGAATTTGGATTGAATTATGTCGGGCTCGAGGGTGATATCGGCTGCATCATCAATGGCGCCGGCCTGGCGATGGCCACAATGGACAACATCAAATATTGCGGCGGCGAGCCGGCGAATTTTCTGGATGTGGGCGGCGGCGCCTCACCCGAGCGAGTTGCGGCAGCATTCAATCTGGTGCTGACCGATCCGAATGTGAAATGCATACTCGTGAATATATTTGCAGGTATTAATCGATGCGATTGGGTTGCCCAGGGCGTGGTACAAGCTGCAAAGGATCTGCGCATACCTTTGGTGGTCAGACTGGCGGGCACCAATGTCGAGGAAGGTCAGAAAATCATTCGTGAATCAGGCCTGCCGATTGTCTCGGCCGATTCCCTGATGGAGGCCTGCGAAAAAGCCGTACAGCTCGCCAAAAGTCACTAGCCAGACGTTACCATTTATAGAGGGGAGCACTCCCATGAGTATCTTGATTGACGAGACCACCAAGATCATTGTGCAGGGATTCACCGGTGACAAAGCAAGCTTTCACGCCAATGAGATGATCCGCTACGGCACCCGTGTGGTGGGTGGTGTCACGCCAGGCAAGGGTGGCAAGGTTCATCTGGACCGCCCGGTGTTCAATACCGTTGAAGAGGCCGTCAAGGCCACCGGTGCACAGGCAAGCCTGGCCTTTGTCCCGCCGCCCTACGCTGCTGACTCTCTGATGGAAGCAGCGGATGCCGGGCTCGATCTGGTGTGCATCATCACCGATGGCATTCCTTCGCAGGACATGATGCGGGTGAAGCGTTACCTGCGGCGCTATCCCAAAGAAAAACGCACCACTATCGTAGGCCCTAATTGTGCGGGCATCATTAGTGCCGGCAAAGCGATGCTGGGAATTATGCCCGGGCACATTTACCTTCGCGGTAATGTCGGCATCGTGTCGCGTTCCGGAACGCTAGGCTATGAGGCCGCAGCACAGATGCAGGCCCTGGGCATCGGCGTGACCACCAGCGTGGGAATCGGCGGCGACCCAATCAATGGCAGCTCTTTTCTTGATCACATGGCACGGTTTGAACAAGACCCCGAGACAGCGGCGGTCGTGATGATCGGCGAGATCGGTGGTCCACAGGAGGCTGAGGCGGCGCGTTGGATCAAAGAGCATATGTCCAAGCCCGTGGTCGGTTACGTCGCTGGGCTGACTGCGCCCAAAGGTCGCCGAATGGGTCACGCCGGTGCCATTATTTCCGGAGAAGGTGACACCGCAGCCGAGAAGGCAGAGATCATGGCTGCCAATGGACTGTTTGTGTCACCTAGCGCTTCTGAACTCGGGGCGACCGTAAAACGCGCGCTGGCCAGTATCGGCAAATGACGCCGTTGCGTTGCCGGGTGATCCTCCCCTAAAAGGCTAGTTGCAAACGACCCATATTCACACAGGAAAAATCATGAGCTTCGCTACGATTGAACAAGCCACAGCCCGTTTGCATCGTTCTGAACTGGCAGTGCCCGGATCGAATCCTCAAATGTTCGAGAAAGCCGCCCAATCGGCGGCGGACATTGTATTTCTGGACCTGGAAGATGCGGTGGCGCCAGACGACAAAGTGCAGGCACGGAAAAATATCATCCAAGGCTTGAACGATATCAACTGGGGCAGCAAGACCATGATGATTCGAATCAACGGCCTCGACACGCATTACATGTACCGCGATGTGGTGGATATCGTGGAAGCCTGTCCGCGCCTGGACATGATTCTGATTCCCAAGGTAGGTACCGCCGCCGATGTATACGCGATCGATATGCTGGTAACGCAGATTGAAGCAGCGATGGGTCGCAGCAAACGGATTGGTTTTGAAATCTTGATCGAGACCGCGCTGGGCATGGCCAATGTGGAGGCCATTGCGCAGTCGAGCAAGCGACTTGAAGCGATGTCCTTTGGAGTGGCCGATTACGCTGCCTCGACACGGGCGCGCACCACGGTGATTGGTGGGGTAAACCGAGATTCAGGGGTGCTGACCGATGCCGACGATCAGGGTCACCGTCAGTACTTCTGGACCGATCCCTGGCATGCTGCGCAAACCCGGATGATGGTGGCCTGCCGCGCCTACGGCCTGCGTCCTATTGATGGCCCCTTCGGCGACTTTGGCGATCCCGAGGGCTATCTTGCAGCGGCCAATCGTGCCGCCGTGCTGGGTTACGAAGGGAAATGGGCGATTCATCCTTCACAGATCGAATTGGCCAATCAGGTATTCACACCCTCTGCCGCCGAAGTAAACAAGGCTCGACGCATCATGGAAGCGATGGCGCAGGCAGCCAAGGAAGGCAAAGGCGCGGTCAGTCTGGATGGGCGTCTGATCGATATTGCGAGCATTCGCATGGCGGAGGCCTTGCTGGCCAAGGCAGATCAGATTGGCACAAGCCACTAGGCGAGACGCCGAGAGAATTGACCCAAAGGCATGACGCTATCTTCGCTGCCATCGCGCGATGTGCGCGCCGACACCACCGAAATCCGTATTAACGCTCACGGTATTGACTTTATTTGCCTCTCGCGGGGTAGCGGCCCCCTGGTGTTACTGGTTCATGGCTTCCCGGATATTCCACTCTCCTGGACAGCCCAGATCGATGCCTTGTCCAAGGCGGGATATCAGGTGGTGGCACCCTACTTACCCGGCTATCTTGCGGACGCCGGGTGCGTGCCTGCTTATTACGACAAAGCGAGTCTGGTGCATTATTTCGGCGGACTGATCAAAGCGCTGTCGCCTGATAAGAAGATCACCTACATCGGACAAGACTGGGGAGCCATCATCGGCTACGGTCTGTGCGCCGCCCGACCTGATCTGCTTGATCGAGCGATCCTGATGGCCGTACCTCATCCCGAGATCGTATCGAAACATCTGCTGGTGCCAAAACATATCCATCGATCTTTTCATTGGTGGTTCTTTCAGCAAGAGAACTTTCCCGAGCAGGCTATCTTGGCGAATGACCTGGACTTCATTGATTATCTCTGGGAGTACTGGACCATCAAAGGATACCGTGATGAAGATCATATTCGCGCTATCAAACACTGCCTGCAGCAACCCGGTGTGCTGACTAATGCACTGGCGTACTACCGGGCCATGTTCGATCACGATCGTGCGGATCCTGCGCTGCAGTCGCTTCGATCGCAGTTATCGAACAAGATATTCATCCCCACGTTGGCGCTATGCGGTGCCGATGACATGAGGGCTGAATTAATGAGGGAGCAATCCGAGTATTTCGGTGCTGACTACGAATACCGCGAGATTGCTCATGCCGGACACTTCCTCCACAGAGAACAAAGCCAGCAGGTGAACACTGCTATGCTTAAATGGTTGTCTGATACATCGTAAATCCTTCCTAGGAAGATCACTATTTTCAGAAAACTTTTTTTGCCTCCATTCACGTTTCGGCGCCCTCGGAGAAAGCAGCCATGCCATTTGCAGCTATCTGAGTGCTTGTTTTAACTTGGTGGAGAGCGGCCTAAGGAAAATCCATGCTGCTAGATGTCAGAACCTATACCTGCAAGCCAGGCACGATGAAGTCGCACCTGGCCTTGTACGAACAAATCGGAAAACCCGTTCAGGTTAGTCATCTGGGAGCTCCGCTGTTGTATGCGACCTGTGAGACAGGCAATCCGAATGAGTATATTCATATCTGGTGCTATCGCAATGCTGCAGACCGCGAGCAGCGGCGGGCCGCTTTGTGGGCCGACCCGCAATGGCTAGCCTATGTGGAAAAAAGCCGGCAGCTTGGGGCCCTGGAATCTCAGCACAACAAGCTCATGAAGCCGGTAGATTTTTTCCCGGAACCCCATGCCCAGTAAGCCACTGATGCGCTCGCTGCTACCCTGACCTGATCCGGTGATTGAATCATCAAGGTGGGACGCGGGTTGCCTGCCATGAAACAAAGCTCAGCTTGTTTTGTTTTTTCTGCCAGATGCTGTGATAGCGAAGCATGAGTTTCAGTGGCTTGCCGGCGATCCGAACATCGTATCTTCCCTGTCCCGACAAGATGGCCAAGCAACCAAAAAGGCGAACCGAATCATTGGTATGTTCGATGAGGTCATAGATCGTTTCTCCGCGTCGCATGGAGTCCAGATAGGATGCTTTGGTGTCAACCACGGCGCTATTGCGTACGTACACGAGATTTTCATCCAATAACGCGGACATCATACCCAGATCGTTTTTCATCTGGGATAACAAACGCAGATTCTCTACCTGCAGAACCTCTTCGCCAGTCAGCGGCTCGCACTCTGTCGCCAGCACAGGATAGCTGGCGCAATTGGCAAGCAAAGCAATCAGCACAAGATGCACATAGCGATGCAGCATAAGCTTGGATTCCCTTATCCTCCCCGACGCGTGCGCCTGTCATACTGCTCAACGCCGACACGCCAGAGAAATTCAACACCTATCAGACGCTACTCTGCATGACAGCGCAAGCGTCAACGCAGGCCTCGTAAAAGGGCAGCATGAAAGCGCTCGGGGTCTTGCATCTGTGGCGCATGCCCCAGCTCGGCAAACAAGACCAGCTGCGCCCCAGGGATCGCCGCAGCAGTGCGGCGCGCCAAGACAGGGTAATTGCCGAGCCTGCCCTTGACCTCTGCCGGGGCAATGTCCTTGCCGATGGCCGTGTTGTCCTTCTCGCCGATCAGCAGCAAAGTCGGCATGGTCAGTTTTTCAAACTCGTAAAGAACAGGTTGGGTAAAGATCATGTCGTAGGTCAGCGCGGAGTGCCACGCAACGAGGTCACGCCCAGGTCCTCTCAGCATGCCGTCTTGCATCTGTATCCAACGCTCATACTCGGGTCGCCACTCATTGGCGTAATAGGTCTGACGTTGATAATTGCGCATGCGTTCGGCGCTGGCCTGCTTTTCCCTTGCGTACCATTGATCAACCGATTGTGCAGGCACTCCCTCGGCTTTCCAGTCCTCCAGTCCGATAGGATTGATCATGACCAGCTGCTCAACCTGCTGCGGGAACATCAGCGCCATGCGTGTCGCCAGCATGCCTCCGGTGGAGTGCCCAATCACGATGAAGCGCTTCACCCCCAGCGAGCCGAGCAATGCATGGGTATTGTGTGCGAGCTGCTGAAAACTGTACTGATATGCCGCTGGCTTGCTCGATTTGCAGAAGCCAATCTGATCCGGGACGATCACCCGGAAGCCATTCTTTTGCAAGAATCGCAGGGTAGCTTCCCAAGTCGCCGCGCAAAAATTTTTACCATGCAGAAGGACTACCGTGCGCCCATTGAACTGCTCAGGCTGGACGTCAAGATAGGCCATCTGGACTGATTGTCTCTGCGACTCAAACTTGAATCGCTGCACAGGTAGCGGATAGTCGAAACCTTCGAGCTCAGGTCCGTAGACTGGCCCTTGATCAGCAGCGACAGTCGTGCCGCAAAGGGCGGCTATCAGTGCCATGATGAGAAGAATCTGAAGTCGCATGTGCTTGCCTACTTACATTTAACTTCCTTGCTGGCGACCCTGTTGACATCGACCTTCCCTCAGCCAGAGTCATGTTGACGCTACAGGTCTTTGTAGACTTGCTCGAGAAGTTTTGCGCCGATCCGCGATTCCATTTTTTTGTGAACCGGTAACAAGGCGTCCTTCCACAATTTGAGCTCAGCCGCCGATGGCTGATAAATCTCGGTCTTTCCGGACTTGCGTATGGCATCCATTGCCTTCGCACTCTCCTTGTCGATCAGGGAGTCATTCAGCCGACCGGCATCGTCAATAGACTTTTCCAAGGCAGTCCGGATGTCTGCGGGCAGTTTATCCCAGAACCGTTTATTCGTGATGACCGCAAATCCCAGATAACCGTGATTGGTCACGCACAAATGTTTTTGAACCTCAAAGACTTTTTGAGAAAAGAAATTCAAAGGCGGATTCTCGGCACCATCCACCACACCTGACTGTAGCGCCTGCGACATCTCGGAAAACGACATGACTTGCGGATTTGCTCCTAGGGTTCGCATCTGCTCATCCAATACCTTGGAGCCTTGAATCCGGATTTTCAAGCCGCGCATATCGGCAGGTACACGAATGGGCTTGTTGGCCGACATCATCTTGAAGCCGTTATCCCAGTAGCCTAAGCCTTTGATGCCTTTTTGTTCAAGAATCCCGAATAACTGCTGGCCAACCGGCCCGCGTGTGATTCGCGCCAGTGCAGCTCGATCGGCAAACAAATACGGCAGATCAAAGACCTCAAATTCTCGTATCCCCAAGGTTCCAAATTTCGACAATGTCGGAGCCAGCATCTGCACCGCGCCCATCTGCAAAGCCTCAAGCTCTTCCTTGTCTTTGTACAGGGTGCTGTTGGGGTAAACATCCACCCTCACCTTGCCTTGCGTGCGCTGCTCTGCCAGACGCTTGAATTCTTCTATGGCCAGACTTTTCGGGGTGCCAATGGCCGCCGCATGGCTGAATTTGATCACGACACTTGGCTCGGCAGCGATGGCGCTCCCAAAGCTCAATGTCATCACCAGCAAAATAAAAAAATAATTAATTTTTCTCAACAGGCGCATAAGCATCCGCTTCGCTGTACACAAAATAAAAACCCGCAAGCTTCGCTGGGCATGCCCAAAGGACCAACGGCAGTTGAGCATAAAGTCTACTCAGCCTCGCGCACCAGGCACGGCAGTACACGAGTTTACTTCGGTCGCCAGCTGTCGACCTGCTCAGGATTGGCAGCGATCCATCGCTCGGCCGCCTGACGCGGAGAGACTTTGTCTATATTCATTGATCGATCCATCTCGGTGATGGCGGCAATCGACAATCGAATATTACTCAAATGGCTCAGCGCACGCGATGACAATTTTGATTTCAGTTGATGGTTGGCAATCAGATAAGCGCTGTCTACACCAAAAATCTGCCGGGGATCCTCCAACACACGCAGTTTGTAGACAGCGTTCATCCACTGTGGCTGCCACAATGGAAACACTACCCATGCGCCGGTGTCGTAGGCACTTTTGAAGTTAGCGATCCAGGTCGCCGGAGGGGCCGCCTGCAACTGATAACCGGTCGCCTCAAGGCCATATTGTTTTAGTACCTCTCGCCCTAGCATTGTTAGACCGGTTGATTCAGGCAACGAGACGATAGTCGCTGGCATGCGGGATCTGACTTCCGGTTTCAGCAGATCTTCAATCGATGATACGAGCGTGGCCGGCACATACTCAGGAACTGTCCAATACAGTCGCGCGTCAGCATACAGCTTTGCCAGTTTGAAAGTGCTTCCCTCGACGTTCCGATACAGTGCCGCATGAGCATTGGGAAGCCAAGAAGCGGCGAGTATATCCACTTCACCAGATCCAACCTTGGGATAGATCTCAGCATGCGAGCCCTCGATCAACTCAACTGTGTAGCCCTCTTTTTCCAGCACATGCTGGACGACTCCACCGGTAACCGCATAAAAAGATAAAGATACCTGACCAAGTTTTATTGTTTCCGCCCCTGCGAAGAACGGTAAGCAGCCCACGAAGAGCACTAACACACGAATAAGTTTCATCAAGGAGCTCCAGTAATTAATTCACGTCGGGAGTGACTAGCGTAGATATCCCAGCGAGTGCTAGAGGGCATGACAGGGCGACAGCGACCTGACGAGGCAAGTTCTAGAACGTACCGGGATAAGCGCCGCCATCAATCAGAAAATTCATACCAGTGATGTAGCCGGCTTGAGCGCTGCACAAATAGGCACAGGCATCACCGAATTCACTAGGGTCGCCAAAGCGACCAGCAGGTATGGGCAGCAAGCGTTGCTGATGAACTTCGTCGAAGTCTTTGCCTGCCGCTTGCGCCATCGATACTGATCGTGACCGCATCGTATCGGTCTCGAACAGGCCAGGTAGTAGATTATTGATGGTGACATTCTTCCCAATGGTCTTTCTGGATAATCCCGCCACAAAACCGGTCAACCCGCTGCGGGCCCCATTAGAGAGCGCAAGGATATCAATCGGCGCCTTCACCGCACTGGATGTAATATTGATGATGCGTCCAAAGCGTCGCTCCATCATTCCATCCAACACTACTTTGATCATCTCGATGGGTGTGAGCATGTTGGCGTTCAGTGCTGCTTGCCAAGTGTCCGCGCTGAAATCACGAAAATCGCCGGCGGGTGGGCCGCCCGCGTTGTTGATCAAAACATCGGGTTGCGGGCAGTGTTGTAGTGCCCGTTCGCGGCCCTCCGGCGTAGTGATATCCGCCACCACGACCTCGACACGACCGCTACCGAGTTGTCTCAACTCGGCTGCCGTACTTTCAAGTGCCTGAGCACCGCGGGCGACAATCACCACATTCACGCCTTCGCGTACCAAGGAGAATGCGCATGCACGACCCAAGCCTTTGCTGCCCGCGCACACCAGCGCTGTTTTCCCGTGAAGACCCAGGTCCATGAACACCCCCCTAAAATGAAGATTTGAATACAACATTCTTCATAGGGAGTCCGAACACCGTCAAGCCAGAAATTCTGGGGCGGTGCCCAAGATTATGTTTGATGAGTAAAAGCTGAATAAATCAAGTGCTTAGCCAGCGCATGTCTCGTCAGATCGCAGAATTGGCTTTGCTCGGGACTGAAGCGATGGCTTTCACGCCTTCTTGTTCAAAAAGCCATCGCCGGAAAATAGCGACTTTGCGACTGATGCCACCCTCTGGGTACACAAGATAATAGGAAAATGCAGATGGCAGGCTCTCTTCAAACGGTTTGAGTAACTTGCCCGATAAAATATCATCATGCACCCACTTCCCCTTGGCGAGCGCAATGCCTTCGCCTGCGATTGCCGCGTCGATCGCTAGCGACGCAGGTGTGTACGAGGGACCTTTCGAGGCGTCAATACCCTCCACACCCATAGCCCGAATCCACTGCGCCCAATTCGGTGCGGTGACATCATCTTCTGAATGCTCAGCATGTAGCAAGGTGTGGAACCTGAGGTCTGTCAGCGATCGCAAACTTGTCGTGGAGTTAAACAGCTTAGGGCTGCACACCGGAAAGATATCCTCGTTCATAAAATTTTCGGCGACCAGTCCGGGGTAATCACCTTGCCCAAAGCGGATGGACGCATCAAAATCTTCTCGATTGAAATCGATCCACTTTTTACTGGCGATCAGCTTGATTTCTAGATCCGGATACTGTTGCCGGAAATTCGCTAGCCGCGATCTCAGCCATTTGGTGGAGAAGGTTGGAGGTGCGCCAATTTTAAGTACGTTTTCAAAATCACGAGATTTGACGCTGCTAGTCGCTTCCAGCAAGCCTTTGAATGCGTCTCGAACCGGTGGTAACAAAGCGCGCCCTGCCACTGTGAGCGTCAGTGAATTATTTTGGCGAAGGAATAACTTCAATCCGAGATAATCTTCCAGTTGCCTTACATGCTGACTAACCGCACTCTGGGTCACGTTCAGTTCTTCGGCACTGCGAGCGAAGCTCATATGACGCGCTGCTGCTTCAAAAGCCCGCAGCGCATTCAGTGGAGGTAAGCGATTTGGCATGTGGCACATCCCCCTCGGCAGCTCATGCGCTCCCGGTCTGCAATGTGAACAGGGCAAAATAAAAAGCAGGCGCTGAAAAAGCGCCGGTCTCAGGTCGGTGCTTTTGGCGGGCGGGATGCATAGGTCCGAATTCGCTGCTGCACCCTTGCCGCATGTCTGTCATGTCCGTGATACTGCCGCTTTACCATTGACCCGACAAGTCGGGCTTTACACGAGGTTTTTAAAATTCTCAATGATCATAGAAAGTCACTTCGGATATCTCGATGTTGTGACGTTCGGGGTATTTCTGCATAAGATAAACAAGTGCCAGATCTTCTGATGCCTTGGGTATACCGGCTTTGATCAGTGCGGTCGTCCGCCTGCCGCCAACCACCGTTTCTGTAAAGGTATATCGGATCACTGCCTGCACGGAGCTCGTGTTTTTCATTGTCGCGTACTGATAAAAAATATAGGTATCTTCTGAGGCCGGATGGCCATGAGTGCAAAGGTGTAGATTGACACAGATGCTCTTTTGACCGACCACTTTGAGTGTAAATCACTGCGGCATGAACTTAAGTTAGCCTTTAAGAAAGCGCCGGCGTGTCGCCTTTTTACTCGAATTGGAGATTCTATAGCCCGGCCAGAAAATGGTGGGGATTTTGTGATTTTTGATTCGAGGTTGTTCAGCGGATTGGCGGTAATGGCTCGGGTGATATGGCCCAGATCCCGCCGGCACTCGCCCAAGCGGCGGCTCGCAAAGCATTGCCGCTAGGGAGTCATCTTGCTTATATCGACGTTCAAACGATAGCTTTTATGAAATTCATGTTTACATCCGACCTCATGGATTTTTTCAGCGAGTTTTCATAATTGAAAACAAAACCACACCCGGGCTCTCGAACCGCGCCCAAGCCTGGCTTTGTCGGACCGAAAATGTGCGGCGGAATTGCAAGGATTGCCGCTCCGACCTATTGAATAAAGCCCCAATGTCGTATAGGGTCTTCCTGTTGATCGCTGGCTCTGGCGCAAGCAATAAAGCGATCCAGCTCTGCGTGGATGGCCAAATTCGGCTTGCATTACCAATGCTCCGCGAGTCACGATTCCAGTCGAGTTGCAAGAGCCGTTGACACGATTTATTCGATGCAGCAAAAGATCGCGACAATTGAGGTTGATATCCTTCAGCATCTGAAAGATTCGTGAGGAGACCCGTCGATGAATTTTTCTAAAAAAATATATTTTTCCTTCATTCAGGCCGTCTCTTACCCTGTCAAGTTTCTGACGCGACGCAGAGACAAATATATCGGTGAGTCCCATTACGGCCAGCAACACGGCAAGGGCATCATGTCGTATGCAGACGGTGAAAAATACATCGGCGAGTTCTTGAATGGCGTTCGACACGGCCGGGGTAATTATGTCTTCGGAAATGGCGACAATTACATAGGCGACTATAAATTTGGAAGCCGCCACGGCCATGGAATTTACGTAACGACTGATGGCTCGATCTTCGCTGGACAGTTCGAAAATGGCTTCCCCAATGGACTGGGAACGGAAGCGTTCGGAAACGGGAACAAGTACTTCGGGGATTTCAAACTGGGCGTCCCCCACGGCAAAGGGGTCTATATCTGGTCAGACGGGGCGACGTATTCCGGAGAGTTCAGAAACGGACTTCCCGACGGCTACGGCGTGTCTATTTCTCGGACCGGCAGTAAATACCTTGGTGATCACCGGCATGGCCGACAACATGGCACGGGCACCTATACCACCGCAAATGGCGATGTGTATTCCGGTGAGTATCGAAACGGTCTGCGGCACGGTGAGGGTGTCGAAGTCTTTGCCGATGGCGATCGATACGAGGGCCAATGGGCTGATGACCATTTCGAGGGCATGGGCACGTACGAATGGGCTGACGGATCACGTTATCACGGCGAATGGGAGGCTGGGCTGTTTCATGGCCTCGGCACCATGATTCACGCGGACGGTCGCAAGGAATGTGGCATATGGCGCAATGACATTCTCGTACAACACTACGAAGAGAATTCGTATGCGCAGCATCTCCAGGTGGTCAAACAATTGAAGAGCGCCTGATTCACGAACACATTACTTGCCTAAAGAGTCTGTCCCGCTGGGAAGGTGGCAAGGCGGCAGTAACGCAGACAGTACAGACGTACGGCAAGGTACTGCCAACGCGAACAAGATCGCCGACATGCGGAACAAGTTAAACGCAAGATAGAAGCGCCACGCCGCAGGATCTATCGCTGCGCGGTCTGCGAAATACAGCCGCTGATAATCCGGCTCTGCAGGGATGCCCAATGACGGCAAGTCGAGTCCGGCAATGCCGCGCCACAGAGAATGCGGTATGCGCCAGCTCATGCAGTGATACGCAAAATCTGCGACGGGATCCCCAATCGTCGACAGCTCCCAGTCAAGCACGCCGATCACTCTTGGCTCTGTCGTGTGAAAAACCAGATTATCGAGACGGAAGTCACCGTGAATCAGCGCCGCGCGCTGCGGCGCGGGCAGATGCACTGGCAGCCACTGCGTCAGTCGCTGCAGACCATCGGGCACCGGGATCGTTGCGGTGCTGAGCTGAGATGACCAGCGATTGATCTGACGTGACAGATAATCTTCCCGCTTGCCGTAATCGCCCAGTCCTTTCGCATCGATGTCGATCTTGTGCAACTCGGAGATCACCCGGTTCATTTCGAGATAGATAGCCGCACGCTCCGCCGGTGACATGCCCGGCAAGCTCTGATCAACAAATACCCGGCCATCCAGAAATGACATCAGATAAAACGGCGTGCCGACGATGCTCTCGTCGTCGCACCAGGCCAGTGCCGCTGGCACGGGCACAGCAGTATCTTTCAATGCGCTGATGACCCGGTATTCGCGATCAATGGCATGTGCAGACTTCTGCAGCACACCATCAGGTTTTTTGCGCAGCACGAATTGTTCCGTACCTGCGGTGAGCAAAAATGTCGGATTCGATTGCCCGCCGGTCAGGGATTTGACACTCAGATCGCCGGTGCTGATCAATCCCTGCGCCCGCATCCATGCGCGCAGGCGCGCTTGTATCGTCTGGTCCATCGTATTTACAAAGAGCTGAGCAAGTGGCCGTGATCAACGGTCAGGCATGAACCCGTCATGCCCGTGCCCGCGTCGGAGCACAACAGCAGCAAGGGGCCGTCCAGATCAGTCATATCACCAAAGCGACGCGTGGGAATACGGCTACGAAGCTTCTCTCCGGCTTCGCTCTTGAGAAAATCGCGGTTCAGATCGGTGACGACATAGCCCGGCAATAGGGCATTCACTCGGATCTGGTAACGGGCGAGCTCTAATGCCATCACTTTGGTGGCTTGTATCACCGCTGCCTTGGAGATTGCGTAAGGCGCAACACCGGCGGCCACCCGTTCGCCCAGGATGGAAGCCACGTTGACGATCGCACCGGGCTTCTCTGCAGCGCGAAGGCGGCGCGCGGCTTCGGTAGCCACCAGCCAGCAACCCTTGAGGTTGGTATCGATCACGCTGTCCCAGTCTTCTTCGGTCTGATCGAGCAAAGCTCGGGTGACTGTGATACCTGCGTTATTGATCACGATATCGCAGGCACCGGCGTGATCGAAACCAGTGATGACACTCTCACGCGAGCTGACATCCATGCTGATCGCTGACGCCTTGCGACCCTTTGCCTGCAAGCTCTGCTGAAGTTCGGACAGCTTGTCGGCGCGGCGCGCTGCCAGAATGACTTCCGCACCTGCAGCCGACAACAGATTGGCGAAATGCGTACCAAAACCACTGGACGCACCCGTAATCAGCGCACGCTTGCCATCAAGATGAAAGCGCGAGACAAGCTCTGCTGCCATCATCACGCTTTGCCGCCCGCGATTTTTTTGGCCATACTCCAGCGATGTACCTCGCTGGGACCGTCATAGATGCGAAACGCGCGCATGTCGGTAAATATTCGCATGACTGGCGTATCACCCGTCACGCCCAGCCCACCCATGATCTGCACGCTGCGGTCCACCACGCGCCACTCGGCCTCGGAACAGACTACTTTCGCACGACTGGATTCAAACGCACCCTTCTCGCCTTTGTCGAGCAACCAGGCGGTATGCCAGATGTGCAGACGCGCAGTCATCAGGTCCATGTCATTGTCGGCGATCTGGAAACCCACACCTTCATGCTCGACCAGCGGCTTGCCGAAGGCTTCACGCTTGCGCACGTAGTCGAGTGCGATCTCGTGCGCGCGTCGCGCCTGACCGAGCCAGCGCATGCAATGCGTCAGCCTCGCCGGTGCCAGACGCACTTGCGCATAGCGGAAACCTTTGCCGATCTCGCCCAGCACATCGGCAGCGGGAATGCGAAGGTCGTGGAATTCCACAACGCCATGCCCACCCGAAAAGCAACGATCCATGGCATCGAGATTGCGCACCAGTTTGATCTCGGGGCGATCCATATCTGACAAGAACATAGTCGCGCTGCCATCTTCCATGCCCGCCATAATGATCGCGTAGGAGGAACCTTCGGCGCCCGTGATCAGCCATTTGCGACCGTTGATCACATAGTGGTCGCCATCCAAAATCGCCTTGGTTTTCAGCATGCTTGGGTCCGCGCCCGCGCCAGGAGAGGGTTCGGTCATGCAGAAGCAGGAACGGGTATATCCCTCCACTTGCGGGCGCAGCCAGCGGGCTTTCTGAGCCGGTGTCGCGACTTCTTCCATCAGATGGATATTGCCCTCGTCTGGCGCGTGAATATTCATCGCCGTCGGGCCCAACCACGAGTAGCCTGCCTCTTCAAACACGACCGCTTTTTCGACATGCGTGAGCCCCAGTCCGCCCAGCTCGCGCGACGCATGTGGGGTCAACAGACCGGCTGCACGCGCGCGACTGACCAGTTCTGTACGCAGTTCGGGATGCGGGCCATGGCTGTCCTGACGCGGATCGTTCTCCAGCGGGATGACTTGTTCAGCAATGAATTTTCGGGTGCGCTCGCGCAGCTCCTCGGCTCTCGGGGGAAGGGTGAAGTCCATGTCGTCTTAGTCAGAAGAAAAAGGGGGGATGGTGGTTATCGATGCTTGGCGTAAGGGTTTCAGCGATTCACGACCGATGCCGGCAAGCGCAGCACCATCATCGCACCCGCCACCAGCAATCCAGCGAACAGATACAGGCTGCTTGACGGGCTGCCGGTGAGATCCGTCAACCAGCCCACCAGCGACGTACTCGCCATGCCCGCTATGTTACCAAGCGAGTTCACCAGCGCGATACCTGCCGCTGCCGCAGCGCCCGTCAAGAACGACGAAGGCAGGCTCCAGAATGAAGCTTGTGCAGCGGAGGCACCTGCTGCAGCCAGTGTGAGCGCCATCATGGCGACGACGAGCCCGTAATCGGGTGTGGCGCACAGTGCCAGTCCGGCAGCGGTCAGCAGGCAAGGAATCGCTGTGTGCCAGCGACGCTCGCGCAAGCGATCTGCACTCACACTCGTGAGCACCATCGCCACGATGGCGACTGAATAGGGAATCGTCGTCAGCCAGCCGATCTGCAAGGGATCGGACACGCCCAATTGCTTGATGAGCGTCGGCATCCAGAAGCTGGCGATATAAATCGCGCTGGCGATGCAGAAGTAGGCGACTCCCAGCATCCAGACACGACCACTCTTTAAGGCATCCATCACATTCACATGTTCGCTCTGGTTGGCTTCGTGCGCAATGTCTTCATGGATCACGCGTTTTTCGTCATCGCTCAGCCAGCGTGCATCTTCGACGCGATTATCGAGAAACATCAGAATCGCGATACCCAGCAGGATAGAAGGTATGGTCTCTACGATGAACAGCCATTGCCAGCCAGCGAGCCCGGCAACGCCGCCGAAGCTCTTGAGAATCCAGCCCGACAGCGGACCGCCGATGATGTTGGACATCGGTATCGCCGCGAGAAAAAGCGCGATGATGCGCCCGCGCCATGCTGCAGGAAACCAGTAGGTCAGATAGAGCAGCACGCCGGGGATGAAGCCCGCTTCGGCCACGCCGAGAAGAAAACGAAGAATGTAGAACTGCGTCGGTGTCTTGACAAAGGCCATCGCCGCGCCAATCAGGCCCCAGCTGACCATGATGCGGGCGATCCACAGCTTCGCCCCAACTTTATGCAGCAGGATATTGCTCGGTACTTCAAAGATCACATAACCGAGAAAGAAAATACCCGCGCCCAGACCATAGACGGTATTACTGAATGACAGATCGCTGAGCATTTGCAGCTTCGCGAAGCCGACATTCACGCGATCCAGATACGCGGCCAGGTAACACAGGCATAGGAAAGGCACGAGCCGCCATGCGACTTTCTTGTATACGTGGCCATTCGATTCGGCGGCCATCTCCGATGCGATACTGCTCACTGCCATGGGGTCTCCTCCCGATGATTTCTTTTTTATTTTTCGACGTGGTGGATCCGTGCAGGCATTAAAAAAAGGCCAGCCTCGTGAGGCTGGCCCTAACCCAACGCGGAAACTCATCTGTCAAAACTCAGCCGGATACAACTTGGCTGTTTACCACCTGCTGCTTCCTGCTGATTCCCTACACTTGCATTCCGCAGCCTTGCTGCTCAGCCCGAGACCGTGAACCTTGCAAAGATCACGCGCCGAACCCTGGATGGGACAAGACCTGACTGAGGCGCCAGCATGGCGAGCCAAGCTTGATCCAAAATTACATAAAAGCAACTTATTTTATGAACTCTGAATTCAGAGTTCGAATAGACGAAGAGTAAGGCGTTTGAATTCCGCCTGTCAAGCGAAGATTATTCAGGGTGGAAAAGGAAGCAAAGCGCAGAAAGTATAGTTATTTTATTAATTATTTCTGCGCAACAGCTCATTCAGGGGGAGGGAAAGCGGCAAATCAGGCGGCGTTTGCAGAGCCAGACGGGTCGCCCATACGCGCGATCATGAAATCAGCAGCGTCTTCGAGGTGCTTTCGCGCCGCCTCCTCCGCGCGAAGGCCATCACCACTGGCGACGAGCTCAAAGAGGGCCTCATGCTCATCCCAGATGTCGCGCGGCTTGTCTGCAGACAGCAGCACGGAGCCCATCACGCGCTGAGCATTGACCCACTGCGTCTCCATCACCGGGCCAATCAGCGGATTGCCTGCCAGTTCGTAGATAAAGGTATGGAAGGCCATATCAGCAGCGATCATCTCGGCGACCGAACCCTTGAGAACAGCCCGGCGGCCTGCTAAGAGCAATTGCTCGCCCTGGGTTTTCGCGGTGTCGGTGAAGTGCTCGGCAGCCTTGCGGAAGGCCAGCCCTTCGATCACTGAGCGCATCTCGTACATCTGACGCACAAGCTGCGGATCCAGCGGCGCCACCAGCAAGCCACGGCCAGGTGCATCGCGCAGAACGCCCTGATTTTTGAGCAAGACCAGTGCCTGCTGCACCGGCTGCCGAGAGACGCCGAGTTCTTGCGCGATCTGCTCTTGAATGATGCGCTCGCCGGGACGCAGCTTGCCCTCTGCAATCTCGGCAAGAATGGCTTTGTGGACTTGCTCCACCAGTTTGGGCTGGGATTCGAGGATTTTCATCAGGACAGATGTTGTTGGTGTTTTAGTTCATCCATGACGCGAGTGCTAACTTACTAATGATACGCGAATTACTTACCCGACCGCCAGCGTTGCTCTGCCTCGTCCCATAGGGACAAGGGCTGCAAATCAGGCACCCACGCTAGACCTGATTTTGCATCGGATGAGACGGCCTCAGGCGTGACCAGCACGTCGAGCAGCGCTGGTCGATTGGCCATTGCGCGTTCGATCGCGCCCTCCAGATCCTCTGCACGCTCGACACGCTCCGCATACAGTCCAAAAGCTCTGGCCATTGCCGCGTGGTCCGAAAACTGCAAGCGGGTGCCGACCACCTTGCCGTGTGTTTCCTGCTGGTCGCGAACTTCGATCGCCCACGAACCGTTGTTTGCCACCACCACCAGCACCGGCGCTTGATGCCGCACTGCGGTGTCGAGCTCCATCGCATTGAATCCGAATGAACCATCACCAGTGGCGACGACCACCGTTTTGTCAGGGCACACCAGACTCGCCGCCACACCGAATGGCGTGCCGACCCCGATGCACCCGAGTGAGCCGGGATCCAGATACGTGGACGCTGGCAAACCAACGCGCGCAAAGCTGAGAAAGTCGCCACCGTCGGCAACGACGACAGCATCTTCGGGCAAGGCATCGCGCAACGCCGCCAGCACTCGATTGGGATGCATCAGACCATCACTGCCGGGTGCTGCATCACGCATGCTATTGATGAGTTTTTTCGAGCGCTCAAGATGTTTCGCACGCAGTCCCTCGGTCCATGAGGCATCGACTGCAGAGGTTCGGTCACCAGCGGCATCAAGCAACGCCCTCAACGCCCGCCTGCCGGTGGACAAGATCTCTACCGTACCGCGGCGATTGTCTCTGAGCTCAGCAGCACAATCCGCGATACGGATGAATTTGGCTTCGCCGAATACCGCAGGCGATCCGTACGCCAGCTGAAAATCAAGACGACGGCCCACAGTGACGACCACATCCGCCTGCTGCATCACGGTACCGCGCATCGCCGCGACCACACTGGCATGGCTTTCGGGCACCAGACCTTTGCTCTCACCCGTGTCGAGATAGGCAGCGCCGACGCGCGAGAGCAGCTCGCACAATTCTTTGCTCGCGCCCTTGGCACCACGACCGGAGATCACCAGCGGGCGCTTGGCGGACCACAGCAACTCCACCGCTGCGCGAACCGATGCGTCATCGGGCATCATCTCGATCGTCGTTCTCGGCGTAAACCGCTCCTGCATTTGCATGGCGGCGCTGACACGTGCGCGCACAACATCTACTGGAAAATCCACGTACACCGGACCGGGTTCTCCACCCTGCCCCAATGCGCGCGACACGGCTTCATCAATTTCTTGTAAAGCCAGATCAGCGTGGCGCACCGTGCGCGCATAGCGCGTGATGCTGCGCACCAGATCGGTATGCACGATGTCTTGCAGCGCGCCGCGGTTCTCTTGTGGCATGGGTGGCAAGCCCGACAGCACCAGCACCGGTGCGCGCGACACATGCGCATTGGCGATGCCCGTCATCGCATTCGTCACGCCAGGCCCGGCAGTGACCAAGGCCACACCCAGACGTCCGGTGAGGTCTGCTTCGGCATGGGCCATATAAACCGCTGCGCGTTCATCACGCACGTCGATGATGCGAATGCCTTCGGCATCGAGCCGCATCCACAACGGCATGATGTGACCGCCGCACAAGCCGTAGACCCGCTGCACACCCTGACTTTTGAGGTAGCGGGCGATCAGTGCGGCAACGGATTGTTCATGAATTTCGGGTGCGGACATGGCGCTGCTCCTGTGTGTTCAGCGGGCGGGCGAGGTGATGCGCATCGCCAAGACTGATGCGAAGCGCTGCTTTCCACTCGCCTTCGACGGCCATCGCTGAAAAAGTTTGATTTGAATACGGTAAAGTATACTAGAATTGCACTCTGAATTCAGTATTCAAAGTACATTCATAATCCGTTGTCCATTAGTTTCTATTTGACAAGATGAGCCAATTCCTCACTCTCTCTGATGCCATCGCCACGCATGCCCGGCTGATGCCCAAGAAACTCGGCGCACGTGATTCGCGCAGGTCGCTTAATTATGCGCAGTGGAATGATCGCGCAAGCCGTCTTGCCGATGGCTTGCTGAGTGCGGGCCTTAAAACCGGTGACCGTGTCGGCCTGCTCGCCTACAACTGCCTAGAATGGATGGAGATTTATGTTGCGCTGGCCCGCGCGGGGCTGGTTGCGGTGCCGGTCAACTTCCGCCTGACCGGCCCTGAGATTGCCTACATACTGAACAACGCGGAGGTCGGCGCAGTGATTGCAGGCATCGAATTTTGCGAAACGCTGGATGCGCAAAAAACGGAGCTGAAGCTTCCCCAAGGCCGGCACTTTGTGCTGGGCGAGGCACCCCATGGCGGCTGGATCACTTATGAAGCGCTGATCCACGCCGGTAACCCGGCCAGAGTATTCCCCGCCGTTGATCCGGAGAGCCTGTGCGCGCTGATGTACACCTCGGGCACCACCGGCAAACCCAAAGGCGCGATCCGCAACCATCAGGGCAGCTATCTGATCGCGCTGGCGACCGCGCTCGAAATGGAATTCAGCAAAGCAGATACCGGCTTGCTGGTGATGCCGATGTGTCATGCGAATTCTTTGTACTTCGCGACGACCTTCATTCACCTCGGCGCACCTTGCATCATTGACGATCGACGCAGCTTCGATCCTGAGGCCTTGCTGGCGACACTGTCTCAGGAAAAAGTCACCTTCACGTCACTGGTACCGACGCACTACATCATGCTGCTGTCGCTGCCCGAGGAGATCAAGAAAAAATACGATGTCAGTTCAGTCGGCCGACTGCTGGTGTCCTCGGCGCCCGCGCGCAGAGATACCAAGCTCGCCATCCTCGACTACTTCAAGAACGGCCGACTGTACGAACTGTATGGCTCCACCGAGGCGGGCTGGGTGACACTGCTGCGCCCCGATGAACAGCTGACCAAGCTCGGTTCTGTCGGTCGCGAATGGGCGGGCAGCGGCAACATTCGCATACTGAATGACAAGCGTGAAGAAGTCGCCGATGGTGAAGTCGGCGAACTGTTCTCGCGCACGCCTTATGTGTTCGACGGCTACTGGAAAAACCCGGAAAAAACCGCCGAAGCCTTCGATGGCGGTTGGTGCTCGGTGGGCGACATGGCGCGTCGCGACGAAGACGGCTACATCTGGCTGGTCGACCGCAAGAGCAACATGATCATCAGTGGCGGCGAAAACGTCTATCCCTCCGAAGTAGAGGGCGTGATTGGCGCGCATCCGGCGGTCAAAGATGTCGCTGTGATCGGCATGCTGCATGAAAAATGGGGCGAAAGCGTACACGCGGTCGTGGTGCTGCATGAGGGCGAACAGGCCACCGAAGCCGAGATACGCCAGTGGAGCCGAGATCGTCTGGCCGGCTTCAAATGCCCGAGCCGGGTGAGCTTCATCGCCGATAAGGACATGCCAAGAACCGCTACCGGGAAGATTGTCCATCGCACCCTGAAACATCAGTTTGAGGAAGAAGCAGGCAGTTTGCAGACCGCTTGACGATCTTCTTGCCCGGCGCAGGCTTTCCTGTCGCCGGGCCGCTTTTCTGCAGAATTGTGTTTTTGAAAATCTACCAGCAATCCTTACCGATTCACGATAAATCCTTGATTCATCGATGAAAATTAATCACTGATCGCAGACGCGTTGCCCGACATTTCAGCACGTTGACCTCTTTACCGGTACGCAAAACTAACGTTATACTCATACTGAATTCAGAGTTCCGAATACCGTAAAGCGGTCAGGAAGGCTGGAGAGGGAGACAAGCAACTGGCCTGTGAATTTGTCAGATTGCCAAAACAACGAAGAGACACATGAATAAGCAAACCTGCGCTACTTCCGCCGCTTGCGGATGCGAGAAAACCCGTGGCGGCATCAACACCGACCGCCGCCGCGTCCTGAATATCGTTGCCACCAGTCTGGTCGCTCCCCTTCCTTTTGCATCGTCGGAGGCCCTCGCAGAGCCCGCCACGCTACTGCTGGTAGATGCCGATGCCGAAGAAAATTTCAAACCGCTGCGCCCGTCTGATCTGGCGCTCAGCAAGCCACTGCTGGTATTTCCTTTCGATGCAAAGAGCGGCGCGCCCAAGAATGAATCACGCCTGAACAAAGTCGTGGTGGTTCGTTTGCCCGAAGACCAGATGACGCCCGAGACTCGCGCGCGCTCTGCGTCGGGTGTGGTCGCCTACTCGAGCATCTGCACGCACCAGGGTTGCGATGTCAAGACCTGGATGTCGAAAGAGAGTGTGCTCGCGTGCTACTGCCACGCATCCAAATTCAATTTGTTTGATGGAGCCAAAGTCGTCAGCGGTCCGGCTCCCAGCCCCTTGCCAGCGATTCCCCTGAAATTAGCGGGAGAGTTTCTAGCGATAGCAGCACCCCCAGTGAAGCCGGGGGAGTAACAACAGCTTCACAAAACCCCGTGATAAAGGAGACGAGATAAATGAGTCACACATTAAAAAAATTGACGCTAGCGCTAATCAGCGCCACTGCAGTAATGGCTCATGCTGGCGACAAGCTGGGCCCCTACTCCCCGGTGACCGATTCAAGGCTTCAGAATCCTGAGCCGCAGAATTGGCTGATGTACCGTGGTAACTACGCAGGCTGGGGTTACAGCGCGCTAGAGAAAATCAACAGCAAGAACGTCAAGAAACTGACGCTCGCATGGTCGTCAGCAACTGGCGTGACCGAGGGCCACCAAGCGCCTCCGATCGTCAACAATGGCTACATGTACGTCACGACACCGAACGCGCAAGTGATCGCACTTAACGCCGTCACTGGTGAGGAAATCTGGCGCTACAAGAAAGAGATCCCTGCCGATCTGCTGATGCTGCACAACACCAACCGTGGTGTGGCGCTCTACGGCGACAAAGTCTATGTCGCCACAGTGGATTCGCACTTGATCGCACTCGATGCCGTGACCGGTAAAGTTGTCTGGGACACCACCGTCGGTGACGTGAAGGCCCTGTCATACATCACGCTCGCACCGCTGGCTGCCAAAGGCAAAATCCTCGTCGGCTCTTCCGGCGGCGAAACCGGCGTGCGCGGCTTCGTGGCAGCATTTGACGCCGCGTCAGGCAAAGAAGCCTGGCGCACTTACATGACCGCTGCTCCGGGCGAGCCAGGTGGCGATACCTGGCCTGGCAACTCGCACAAGCACGGCGGCGCCAGCGTCTGGATCACCGGCACCTATGACTCAGCAACCAATATCGCTTACTGGGGCACGGGTAATCCTGCACCATGGCCGACAGAGGGCCGCGTCGGCGACAACCTGTACAGCACCTCGGTGGTGGCGCTGGATGTCGACTCGGGCAAGATCAAAGGTCACCATCAGTACCATCACAATGATGCATGGGACTGGGATGAGGTCAGTGCACCGATCCTGATGGACACCGAAATCAACGGCAAGAAAGTCCGTGGCGCCGTGCATGCAGGCCGCAACGGCTATCTCTGGATGCTCGACCGCCAGACCAATGGCAAGATCGACTTCGTCAATGGCGTGCCTTATGTTCACAACGACGTCTTCACAGGCATCGACAAGAAGACTGGCCGTCCGAGCTACGACCTGGCCAAGAAACCCGGTATGGGCAAAGCTGTAACTTTCTGCCCATCGCTGTGGGGCGGCAAGGACTGGCCACCAGAGGCATGGAACCCAAAGACCAAGCTGTTCTACATCCCTGCCAACAACCATCTGTGCTCGGAACTGCCGAAAGCTGACGAGATCACCTACAAGAAGGGTGACCTGTATATCGGCTACCCAATCGATGGCGTGCTCGGCAGCCTGCGCTACGAGAACGGCAAGCCCAGCACCATCGGCGAGCTGCAGGCCTGGGATCTGAACACCGGCAAGATGGCCTGGGTGCACAAGTTTGATCGCGCGATCTGGGCACCGCTCTTGACCACAGCAGGTAACCTCCTGTTCACGGGCGGCACGAATGACCGTATCTTCCGCGCATTCGATGCATCGACCGGTAAGGTCCTGTGGCAGTACAGCATGCCGTCTGGCGTGACCGCGGTGCCGTCGTCGTATGAGGTCAACGGCGAGCAGTACATTGCGGTTCAGGCGGGCTGGGGTATCGATGCGCAGCGTATGCAGAACGGCATCGATGCACTGAATGGCAATGTGACCACCGTTCCGCAAGGCGGCACGATCATGGTGTTCAAACTGGAAAAATAATCAAAACAGTAATACGCAAGACTTTAAAAACCCGCCAGCCTGGCGGGTTTTTTTTATCTCCCGGCTCAAAGCAATGAAAGACAAGTTATCGTGTAACCTGCTAGCCAGGTCGATAACAATTTTTTGTCAAAGGCGGTTCGAATGAGAACATGGGTAGAGTTGTTAAAGAAATTGTCGGTCGCATGTCTGATTCAATGCGCAAGTCTGCCTGCCTTCGCATTCGTCTTGTCCAATGGCGATGAAGTGCAGTGCCATTTTTCCCATGAGGGCTTGTCCGGCACGGCTACCGAAATCTGGAATGCCTACCAAAATGGCGATGAGCGTCATCCCGAACTCGGTAGAGCCGTCGCTGTGATGCGACTCGCTGCGGATGGCTGGCCCACTATCATTATCGATGCCGAGGCCCACAAAAAAACCGCCAAAGGCACACCGGCGATCTGGGACTTTGTTTATTTTCATGAGTGCGCGCACGCGCAACAACCCAGTCTGAGCGAAATTGAAGCCAACTGCGCCTCGTACAAAGAACTCGAGCGTCGCGGGCTGATGAACTACCATCGGATGAAAGAACTGGAAGCGATTCATCTGAGCATGCTGATGCTGCCCGAGGAGTACGGCGGATCAGGGGCGATGTTCTGGCATAAGACCATGCAATGCGTGAAGGAGAGCCGGAGATAGCCCGGCCATGAGGCCCTTGGTTTCATGCCTGGCCTTGCTCTGGGCAACTACAATACCCGGATGCTGATCCGCGATTGCCTTTTCAAACTGGTTGGTGCGCTGCTCCTCTCGCTATGTGCGCTGCAGGCCCACTCGCTGACGCTTTCAAAAAATGAACGCGTCTATCAGCTCTCTGCCGAGACATCGCTGTTGGAGGATCCCACCGGTGAGCTCAGCTTGGCCGATGTCAGCTCACCAAAATTTCAACAGAAATTTCAACCCTGGTCCAAGCCCGGCGACATCAGCCTGGGGTTTAGTCAATCCGCCTACTGGATCAAGCTCTCCCTGTCGCGTGCTGAAGACTCGCCAGCGGACTGGCTGATTGAAATTCCCTACCTGGGCTTGGAAAATATCGAATTCCATGCACCAGATCAGCTCGCGGTGCTGACAGGCTCGGCCCGCCAGTTTTCCTCCCGCCCGTTGGCACACCGCTTCTTTCTTTTTCCGGTAAGCGTCACGACAGAGCCACGCGATTACTACTTCCGGCTGCAAAGCCACTACGCGCTTACAGTGCCGATCAATGTGTGGAAGCCCGGAGCATTTTATGAAGAAGTACAAAATACGCTGGCCCTGCAAGCACTGTACTTTGGCGGACTGATCGCGCTGCTGCTCTATAACTTCTTCCTTTGGGTATCCCTGAAGGACCTTCGCTTTCTGCTCTACACCCTGTTCGTTGGCTTGCTGGGTCTGGGCATTTTTGCTGGCAATGGTTTCGGTCGTTTGTTTATCTGGCCGGACGCTTCCGATTTCGATGTCATTTCGCAGACGCTTTTCCTTAGCGCTGCGCTGGCCTTTGCTATCGAATTCGCGGTGGTGTTTCTCAAGGGTCGGGATATTGCACCACGTATTACGCGCTTGCTGCATGTAACAGCCACATTGTGCGCTCTGATCGCATTGCTGTTGACGTGCTCGTTGTGGCTGGAGATACCTCGATACTGGATCTATCAAAGCTTCGTCTTCACGTCACTGATGGCCACCCCACTGATCATTGGAACCGGCATCATCGCGGTGCGGCGAGATATTCCTGGCGCTCGCTTTTTCTTGCTCGCCTGGTGCATCCTGCTGGGGGGCGGCGTAGTGGCCAGCCTGCGTATCTTCGGTCTGGTGCAAACCAATGCCTTCACCGCGTACAGTGTACAGATTTGCTCTGCGGCGGAAATGCTGCTGCTTGCTTTTGCGCTTGCCGATACCGTCAGGCATGAGCGAGATGCGCGTGAGCACGCGCAGCAGCGCGCGCTGGCATCCAACGAGCAGCTGATGCAGGTGATGAAAGAAAGCGAGCAGCGTCTGGAATACGCCGTCGAGGAGAGAACTGCGCAGCTGAACCTGTCCTTGGCGACTGAAAAAGCCGTGCTGGCACAGTATGTACGCTTCGGTTCGCTGATCTCCCATGAGTTCCGCAATCCGCTGGGCATTATCGATAGCCAAGTGGCGCTGATGAGAAAATCACCTGCCACAGACACCCCGGATCATCTCAGCCGACTCGATGCAATTACCGGCGCCACGCAGCGTTTGGTGAAAATGTTCGACCAGTGGCTCGCCGATGGTCAGGTCAGACCTGACTTGCGACCCATGACGGTCGTGTCCGTCTCTGTGGCGACCTGGTTGCCGCAATTCCTGACCGAGAATCAAGCCTTCGTCGGAAGGCACAACGTAGAAACCCGGATCGACCCTGCGGCGCCGCTGCTACACGCGGACAAGGAATTGCTCGATATCGCCCTGCTGAACCTGATCGACAATGCGTGCAAATTTTCTGAGTTGGGCAGCACGATCACGATCGCTTCTTGCCGCAAGCCGGGCTTTGTGGGGATCAGTGTTACAGATCTCGGCAGGGGGGTCGCCTCTGAATATCAGGAGAACATCTTCGAGGAATACTTCCGCGTACCGTCCGAGGAAGAAGCCCGTGGCACTGGACTCGGACTGCCACTTGTAAAGAGTATCGTCAATAATCACCACGGCCATATCGAACTGATCAGCGAGCCCGGTCATGGAAGCATGTTCACGATGTGGTTCCCGGAGACGACCCGCGAATCAACCGCCAAACAAACCATCACAACCATCAGCCCATGAACGATATCCCTGAATCCTCCGCTCACGTGCTGGTTGTCGAAGATGAAACGCCGTTGCGCGAGGCGATGGTGACCTTCCTGACCATGGATGGTCTAAATGTCCACGGCGTCGGCACGCTAGAAGCCGCCACTGCCTGGCGCGCCTTGCACACGGTCGATCTGATGATTCTCGACCTGGGTCTGCCGGATGGCGACGCGCTAGCTTGGCTGGCATCGCAGCCAGCGGGAAAAGCCGGGTTGGTGATTTGCAGTGCGCGTGGCCATCCTCAGGAACGAATCGCCGGCATGCAATCGGGTGCTGATGCCTATCTTGTCAAGCCAGTGCAACTCGAAGAGTTGTCGCTGCTGGTGCAGAAGCTCCTGAAACGCCTGAAGGCGTCTGCGAACAACACCTGGACGCTGGACAAGGTCCACTGGACTCTGGCAGCGCCATCCGGACGCCAGCTGAAACTCACGCATTCGGAGGCACAAGTGATTCAGATGCTTGCGCAATCGCCGGGGGCAGCGGTACCGAAAAACGATATCGTGCTTGCACTTGGTCATCAGCCAGCGAGCTACGACATGCGGCGCATGGAAATACTCATACGCCGACTGCGCAACAAAGCCAAAGAACAGCTCGGCACCGAGCTACCGCTGGAGACTGCGCACCGACTGGGTTACGCGTTCACAGCGCCGGTCGAGTCGCGTTGAACCACTGCCTGCACCGCGCGAACAAGACCGTCCAGATAGTCCTGTGCCGCTGCACTACCCTCCTCGGGTGACCAAGACGCAAATTCTTTGGGCGCCTGCGGGTTAAAGGGTCCGGCCTTGATTTCCATGAGTATCGAGCCCGGTACCAGCGCGACCAGGCTGTGCCAGGTGCCTGCCAATAGCTCCACACCCACGCTGCATTCGGCGGTCTCGAGGTATTTTTCCGAGCCGAGGCGAACGATATCCGTGATCTCGCCGTGATCATCGAAGGTGATCAACGCAAACAGACCGCGTACCGCGATCAGCGTCTCATCTCGCGGTTCGCTCAGGTGCCTGTGCGGACGAATGTAACTGTCCGGCTCGATCGCATTGAACAAGCGCTGAGCAGGCTCGGCCATGGAACGATGCACATTCCTGAATTGCCGCCGTCTCGGGGAACGCTCTGCTTCGGCGATCAGTGAATCCAGATAGCTAGTCGAAAACTTCAGCGGGCTCATGAATTGGCGGTCTCGGGAAGTGACCGATCTCAAAGGACATGTCAGTGGAGTATAGATCAGCGCACGGGCCGCAGCCGCGATGGTTCGGCCGCGCTGGCTAGCGTCAGACACGAAACGCGCATTGGTGGTAACTTTAAGTGGGCGTGATGCCCTGAATCTCTGGCAATCAACGAATCCCCTAACTAATTTGATAAAAATTTACATTATGAACAAGAGACTGAAATCACTTGGCCTCGCGCTGTTGCTCAGCCTGCCGCTGGCCACGCTGGCTGCCGACGTCGATTGGATTACCGACAAACGCGGATGCAAGGTGGCGAATATCTTCCCGCAAGAGGGCGAAAGCATCAGCTGGAGCGGCCCCTGCAAGGATAATTTTGCGCATGGTCAGGGCAAGCTCACCTGGTACATGAAGGGCGTACAGAAAGAAGTGTACGAGGGCAATATGGTGCGCGGCTGGGCCGAGGGTAAGGGCAAGCTGACCCGGAGGGACGGCGTCTACACGGGCGATTGGAAAAACAGCCTGCAGAACGGCCAGGGCCGCTATGAACACGAGGATGGCAGCTGGTATGAGGGCGCATGGGCCGACGGGCACCCGCATGGCCATGGCCAG
>RGFZ01000121.1 GCA_010024875.1 Oxalobacteraceae bacterium
CTCGACATACCTGTCAACCACTGGAGGGATCGTGATGAATAAAAAGCTTCTTGCACCGGCGATCGTCGGACTGCTGGCGAGCGGCGCGGCATGCGCGGAGGCTGGACTGACTCTGTATGGAAATATCGATGCATCGGTGGTCACGGCAAGCGGCATCGGAGACAGCTCAAGCCGTCGCACGAGCTTCGGTGAAGGTAACTGGGCACCGTCGGTCTGGGGACTCAAAGGCACCGAAGATCTGGGCGGCGGCATGAAAGCGCATGTCTGGCTGGAGGGTGGCTTTAATGCAGGCAATGGCGGTATTGCGAACGGCGGTACCACTGGTTTGTTCAGCCGCTTGGCTAATGTCGGACTGAGTGGGTCACTGGGCTCGGTGTCGGCCGGTCTGAATCTGTCGCCTTTCATTGCCGCGTACACCTCAACACTCGCCCTAGCGGGGAATAATTTTTATGTGCCCGCGCTGCAGATGCACCGCACCGGCACCGTGCTGAATCGGGCTGCTGTCACGGTGCCGGTGTATCCCGGCGGCACGGATGCTGATCCGGCACTGGGTACTACTGGGGGCTTTTTCATCCCGAACTCAATCACCTACACTCTGCCTTCGGAGCTGCTGAGGGGCGCGACGGCTAGTGTGCTATATGCGCTGGGCGGCGTGCCGGGCTCGTTTGGGGAAAATCGTTTCGCATCGGGTAATCTCGGCTATGCATTTGGAGAATTGACTCTCGTCGCAGCGATATCCGACCGTGACTCGCAATACCGGCAGTGGTTGTTGGGGGCAAGCGCACCGGTCGGACCTATGAAAGTCGCGGCTAATTTTGTTCGCTTCAGCCCTCAAACAGGAGAGAGAACGCAGACCTATACTCTCGGCGCCTCAATGAGGTTCATGCCGAATGGTAGTGTTGGCGTAAATTATGCGCGCAACGATGGTCCTGGCCATCCGAGCATCATTAACGTTTCTGCGGTCTACGAAATGTCAAAGACAATGAACCTGTATGCTGCATTCAATCGCGCTACAGATGGGGTTTCATCGTCCTACTCTGCGATAGGTGATGCTGCAGCTGACCCTACATTAACTCAGACCGGCACGTCGAATGCGGTCATCATCGGCCTGCAAAAAGGTTTCTGACCAGCGCTGCTGAGTGTGATTCCAGATTCACTACCCGCCACCTGGCGGGTTTTTTATATAAGCCAGTCATGCTTGAGTCATTTTAGGAGGACGAAACACCGAGGCATCTGCGTAGAAGGCTTCGTCTTGCCCCTGCCACCATCCGGGCACTCCCAGGATCGGTAAATGATGAAAATCGCGACTGACAAAACCCGGTGCAACCATGGTGGCCACCACCTCATCCAGCAGAGGCAAGGATAGCTGGCCTCGATCCTCACTCTCCAGATCGTGAAAATGCAGGGGCCATACATGCGCAGTGATGGATTTGTAGGGCTGAATTAATTTTTCCAGCAGGGCATGGCCGAACAGGAGGACCTGACACTCGGCGTGGAATCGTGTCGCATTGGCGAGTAATAGCGTGTTCCACTGTCGCTGCGCCAGCAATGTGGTCATTGATGGTTTGCGGCTGACAAAGATGGCAGCGTTTTCGTCGAACAAAGTCGCGGCGTCACGCTGCTCACCTCGCAGATTTCGGCTTGGATGACGGTGAATTTCTCTTGCCTGCAGCTGGTTAAGCATTCGCTTGGTAGCGGGAAAATGCAGCCAGATCAGCGCATTGAAAAAATCATGCAGGTTATGGCGTGTGGGTACTTGCCCGGTCGCATGGATATGCGCTTCATAGCCTATCGCCGTTGGCAGCAAGTCTTGCGGGACAAAGACGATGGGAAGATGCGTCGAGTTCGTCAAACCTCGTTCGCTGGCAAGTGCACTTGCTGCCGTAATCCAGTCTGGTGAGGTGGCGAGTTGAGCTCCCAAGTCGCGCAAATGTGCCAGCCAGGGCCGTTGCCAGTCAATGGCAGAAAAATCCATCCGGCCGTCAGCTCAGACGAATTTCCAGTTCAGTGATTGCCCCGCATCTAGCGGCACCACGGTCGTGTCGCCCATTGGCAGCTCCTCCGGCACATTCCATGCCGCGCGCTCCAGCGTCACCTTGTCCTCATTGCGCGGCAGTCCATAAAAATCAGCTCCGTAGAAACTCGCGAAGGCTTCCAGCTTGTCCAGCGCGTCCGCTTGTTCAAAAGCCTGCGCGTAAAGCTCCATGGCATGCAACGCTGTGTAACAACCCGCGCATCCGCATGCGTGCTCTTTCAATCCCTTGGCATGCGGCGCAGAGTCCGTGCCTAGGAAAAATTTCGGATTACCTGATGTCGCAGCGGCGACCAGCGCCTGTCGGTGAGTCTCACGCTTGAGCACAGGCAGGCAGTAGTAGTGAGGGCGCACGCCTCCTGTGAAAATCGCATTCCGGTTGTACAGCAGGTGATGCGCCGTAATGGTTGCGGCGGTCGGGCCGTCCGCCTCTTTTACATACTGAACCGCCTCTTTGGTCGTGATGTGCTCGAACACGATCTTCAGCGCTGGCAGCTGGCGACGAAGGGGTATCAGCACGCGCTCGATGAACACAGCCTCCCGGTCGAAAAGATCGATGTCGCGGTCAGTGACTTCACCATGAATAAGTAGCGGCAAGCCGAGCGCCTGCATCTGCTCTAGCGCAGCCATGCAGCGCTTGAGGTCGGTCACGCCAGCGTCGGAATTTGTGGTGGCACCGGCGGGATACAGCTTGACGCCATGAACAATGCCGCTCTCGACTGCGCGCCCGATCTCGTCGGCGGAGGTGTTATCCGTCAGATAGAGTGTCATCAGTGGCTCGAAATGCATATCGGACGGCAGTACATCGAGTATGCGCTTCCGATAGGCTTTGGCCATTTCCGTGGTGGTGACCGGTGGCTTGAGATTAGGCATGACAATCGCCCGCGCAAACTGCCGGGCTGTGTGGGGCAACACATCCCGCAGCACTGCTCCGTCACGCAAGTGAAGATGCCAGTCATCGGGACGGGTAAGGATGATCTTGGAAATCATGACGCGACCCGAATGAAGTAAAAAAAATAGGTTGGAAGATTTGCTGGCGTTTTACAGGACGAGGATCACCCGATAATCATTTACATTAGTGCGCGTTGGTCCAGTCACCAGCAAATCGCCCAGCGCCTCGAAATAACTGTAACCGTCATTATTGGCGAGCAGTTGTTTGGCGCTGATACCCTTCGCCGTTGCCCGCGCCGGGCTGTCTGGCAGCAGCAGCGCACCAGCATTGTCCTCAGTGCCATCAATGCCATCGGTATCTGCTGCCAGTGCGTACACGTCTGGCATGCCATCGAGCTCAACAGCCAGTGAGGTCAGAAATTCGGCGCAGCGTCCACCGCGACCATTACCCCGCACTGTCACTGTGCATTCACCGCCGGAAATCAATGCGACCGGGGGCCTGAACGGTTGCTGATGGTCGCGAATTTCCCGCACCAGTGCGGCATAGACCTTTGCCACCTCAGAAGCCTCGCCGGTGACCGTGTCACCGAGCACGACTGGCGTGATCTGATGATCGGTAAAGAAGTCGGCGGCCGCTCGCAGGCACTGGTGCGCAGTCGCGATGACTCTCACATCCGAGTGTGCCACCGCAGCGTCGCCCGGCTTGGGCGTCTCAGCGACGAGGCCAGCCGCGCCTTTCTCGAGATGGGCAAGTACCGAGGCGGGTGCCTCGACATTGAAACGCGATATGACATCCAGCGCATCGCGATAGGTGCTGGCATCAGCGCACGTCGGGCCAGAGGCGATCGCGCTCGGAT
>RGFZ01000122.1 GCA_010024875.1 Oxalobacteraceae bacterium
CGTGGTGTGACGCTGATGGAATTGGATGACAAAGAACGACTTTTAGCAGCCGAACCGATTTCCCAAAAAGGTGTACGCGTGATCGGTACCGGCCAGCGTAGTGGCAAGGCACAAGAAACTAATCTATCCGGTGCTGATCTGGCCCACCATATCGGCAAGCGTGCGCGCAAGGGTAAGCTACTGGCATCGCGCATGAAAGCGTCTCGCCTGATCGCTTTAGCCTAGGTGAAGTGCATGCCTGTCTATTCGCTGCATGACAAATGTCTATGCCGTCAATTTGCGAGGCTGGGCATTAGTACGCGATAAATTTGTATCATTGCCGGCCCGACCAGTACCAGCATCAAGGTTGGGAAGATCATGAAGATGAGCGGCATTAACAGCTTCACCGCAATCTTGGCGGCTGCTTCTTCTGCCCGCTGGCGACGTTTGGTGCGTAAATTATCTGCATGAACGCGAAGCGAGTCGCCCATACTGGTACCAAAGCGATCAGCCTGCACCATCATCGCAACCAGTAAATCCACTTCCTCGATACCTATCCGCAGCGCCATATGCCTTAGCGCAGTCTCTTTCGAGTATCCGCTCCTCAGCTCAAGTAAAACCATCTGCAATTCCTGCGCGAGCACTTTGCTTTTGATATCAATCTCGGCAGCGACCCTGGCGATCGCCTGATCCAGCCCCAAGCCTGCTTCAACGCAGATAATAAGTAAATCCAGCGCATCCGGAAATGACTCGAACAGCTCGCGCTGTCGTTCAGCGATTTTGATACGTAAAATCAGGTTAGGCAGGTAATAGCCGATCGCAGCCGAGCCAAGCAGTATCCATATTATTCGGCTGATACCGGCACCTAATAACCGCTCACCACCGAGCATCAATACGATCAGCGGAAGGCACACGGCGAGGAGTGTCTTGATGCCAAAAAAAATCGTTGGCGCAGACGGATGGCGCCAGCCGGCGTTGATGAAGGCAATACGTAACGCTGATGCCTCCCATCCCTCTTCCGGTAATGAGAGCTTGGCGAGCGGCTGTATGACGCGAGTCATGCGTTCACGCCAACGTACTACCCTCTCCGTGGCGACATTCACGGCGATGGTATCTGCCAAACGCTGCCGCATACGAATTGATGTCAGCCACCACATCACCCCGGCAGACAGACTTGCGATCGCAATAAACACTACCACCAGAAACAGTACTGCCTGCGATGTCATGATGTACTCCGTATAGATCGATAACCAGATCGTCTCAGACGCGCAACTTGATGATCGTTCGCATCCAAAGACCGCCTAGCAGCATTTGCACGGCGGCGATACCCAGGGCTACTCGCCCAATCGGGTCTTGAACCAGTCGTGATAAATAATCAGGATTCACTACCGACAATAGCAGCGCCATCGCAACCGGCATCAGGAACAAGATCCAACCCGAGAGGCGCCCTTCTGCAGATAAAGCGCTGACCTGGCCGAGCAGTTTGAGGCGCTCCCGAATCAAATACGACATACTCTGCATGAGTTCGGCCAAGTTACCACCGGTATCGCGCTGTATCAGCACAGCAACCACTAAAAAACGCAGATCATCAATAGGTAGCCGCTGCGATAAATGCTGCATCGCTGTATGCAAGCCCAATCCAAAATTAATTTCATCGGCAGCTTGACGAAATTCACCGGCGATCGGCTCGGGCATCTCTTCTGCAACCATCTGCATAGTGACCGGAAGCGCATGGCCAGCGCGCAAGCTACGGGCGATAAGATCTGCAACTTCGGGTAATTGCTGCTGTATCGTGTGTAATCGATTTGCGCGTTGTCGGCTGATCCAGACAAACGGTACCAGCGCTGAGACAACTGCAATTACTAACGCCAGCCACCACATACTGAACAGTAGCAGCCCGACTAATAGCCCCGCACCAAAGCTGATACCGCAAAAACCAAGTAATCGACCGACATTGACGCTACTACCTGCTTGCTGAAGCTGAGTATCGATAGAGCTGGCCACAGGGAATCGGCGCAACAAATGATCAATGCTATGGCTATCGGCCAGTTTGCGCTGCTTCAGCAGCGATATGCGATGCGCGCGCTCTGCTTGAGTACCGCCGAGTGCTTGTATGCGCTTGCTGAACCGCCGCGCTGCTTCGCTTTGGGTTGAAAACCACCAGCGCCATAGCGCTTCTACAGTAAAGGCTGTTGCAATAAAAATCAGCAGCGTCGTAGCAAGATACAGTAGATTCATAGCGCCAGTCGTTAGTTAAGCTAACGCAGGTGTCGGTTGATAAATTGAATCGGGTAGCGACACCCCGCATTCCTTTAGCCGCTGCTCGAATTGCGGACAAATTCCGGTCGCGGAGAAATACCCTTTTACTTTGCCATCGGGCGCAATACCGGTACGGCGAAAGCAGAAGATCTCTTGGGTAGTGATAACGTCACCCTCCATACCAGTAATCTCATGCACACTGACCAGCTTGCGACTACCATCGGATAAGCGCATCAGTTGTATAACAACCGTAATTGCCGACGAAATTTGCTGACGAATCGCACGCAAGCCTAAATTTGCGCCAGCCATACTGATCATGTTTTCCAGACGTGCGAGCGCATCACGTGGTGTATTGGCATGAATCGTCGCCAGCGAACCCTCATGTCCGGTATTCATTGCATGCAGCATATCCACCGCTTCTGCGCCGCGTACTTCACCAAGAATAATTCGGTCTGGACGCATACGTAAGGCATTACGTACGAGAGCCCGCTGTGGTACTTCCCCGCGACCTTCAATATTCGGTGGTCGGGTTTCCAAACGCACCACATGCGGCTGCTGCAGTCGTAACTCGGCAGCATCTTCAATCGTGATAATGCGTTCAGCGCTTGGAATAAATCCGGAGATCACATTCAGTAACGTGGTCTTGCCACTGCCCGTACCACCAGAAATCAGGATATTCAGCTTGGCACAGGCTAGTGCCTGTAATAATTCAGCCATCTGCGGGGTTAGCGTTTGACGTGCCACCAGATCTTTCATAGTGAGTGGCTGTACAGAGAAGCGACGTACCGACAGCACAGGCCCATCGAGCGCCAAGGGCGAGATAATCGCGTTCACACGTGACCCATCGGGCAGTCGCGCATCGACCATCGGACTAGATTCATCAATACGGCGACCCACCCGTGACACAATTTTTTCGATAATGCGCATGACATGAGCATCATCATGAAATTGCACCGAGGTCAGCATCAGCTGCCCTTTACGCTCGACATAAACCTGCCGATGCGAATTGACCAATATGTCAGATATGGTCGGGTCCAACATGAGTGGCTCAATCGGGCCCAAACCAATCATTTCGTTTTGTATATCTTGTACCAGCCGGCGATGCTCGGCCTGATTCACAGGCAAACGTTCATCCTCCAATATGCGCTCAACCAGCAGCGCCAGCTCACGCCGAAACTGATCACTCGATAAATTCTGCAAGCGCTCTAAATCGATACGCTCGAATACGACTTGATACAGCCGTTTGCTGAGAGCGCGAAATGCCTCTGTGCTGAATTCATCCGGAAGAGCGGCATCATTCACCGGCTCTACTGCTACACGGTGCTCTCTGTAGAGCTGCGTACTGGACGCAGCGGATTTTTCCATATACATGGCAAACTGATCTTTAGTGAGTGAGTGAAGTACCGCGCGTGAAAAGCCGACGAATCAGGCTGCTCGACGATAGCGTAGGTGTTTGGGTTAACGATTGCACAATCTTGCCGAAACTCTTTGCAAGTGCGCTACCTCGTGCAA
>RGFZ01000123.1 GCA_010024875.1 Oxalobacteraceae bacterium
GCTCGGTGAATACCGTCGTGGACAGGCGCAGCAAGCCATAGGCGATCAGCACGCCGACAGGTAGTACCAGCGCAGCAGCCGGTTGACCAGGCGTGATCGTCAGACCGTCGATCAGTTGCTTCAGCACGAGCGGCACACCCACGTTAGCCAGCTTGGCCGACACCAGACAGCCGAGTGCCAGCAGCACCCGCCATTTCCATTGCCACAGGTAGGGCAGGAGTGTCTTTATCGTTGCCCAGTCATTGCGAGTACCCTGATTGGCAGGTGCCTGCGGGTGGTGGCTGCTAGGACTGGCGTGGTGGCGCATGATGGATGGCGAAAGGCCTTGAGTTTAGGAGGTACGGATTAAAAAAGACCGGTACGCGCTGTGGCTAGCTGAATGTCGCCAGGCCCTTGATTTTGCTGGACCCTGCGTCGCACAGCTGCGCTGGCTCGCCATAAAACGAAGATTGATTCAGCGTCTCTCTGAGGCACTTTGGTTTATTCTGTACTGATCTACAGGGATTGTATCGTCTCTGTCGAGTCAAGATCACCACCGCAACAGGAGCCCGAATGACCTCTCATCAGGAAATCACCTCACTGCCCGACGGCATGCCGACGTTGCGCGTGATGCCCATGCTCGGATGCGAATGTTCACGGGGATGTGTTTGGCGGCTGGATCATGGCACAGGTTGATATCGCTGGGGCACTGCCAGCGGTTCGGCGTGCAAATGGCCGGGTAGGCACGGTGGCGGTGAATTCTTTTGTATTCAAACAGCCGGTGTTTGTCGGCGATTTATTGTCTTTCTACGCAAAGATCGTGAAAACTGGCACCACCTCGATTACAGTCAATGTGGAGGTTTTTGCTGAGCGAAATCGACTGCAATCAGAAGTGGTGAAGGTCACCGAAGCGACGCTAACCTACGTGGCTACGGATGACCAACGCCGTCCTCGCGCCTTGCCACCCTTGCCGTCCGACACATAAGGTCAGGCTGCAACCGGCGACTTACTATCACGTAGCTCGCGCCGCAGAATCTTGCCTACATTGGTCTTCGGCAGCTCATCACGGAACTCGATAAATTTCGGGCGCTTGTAGGCAGTCAGCTGTTCTTGGCAGAAGGCTGTCAAGTCTTCTGCTGTGAGTTCGGGATCGCGGCGAACGACAAACAACTTCACGGCCTCGCCTGTACCAAGATCGGGCACGCCGACCACAGCGCACTCCATCACGCCTGGGTGCATCGCAACGACAGCCTCGATTTCATTCGGATACACATTGAATCCGGATACCAGCACCATGTCTTTCTTGCGATCGACGATGGTTACATAACCCGCCTCATTCATGAAGCCGATATCGCCAGAGCGGAAGAATCCGTCGGACGTCATGACCTGCGCCGTGTCCTGTGGCCTGTTCCAGTAGCCCTTCATCACCTGCGGACCACGGATCGCGATCTCGCCTATCTCGCCGACCGACAGGTGTTGGCCTTCATCATCCAGTATCGCGATCTCTGTCGAGGAGATGGGTAAGCCGATAGTGCCAGTGAATTCGGTTGCATCTGCCGGATTGGCGGTGGCAACGGGCGAGGTCTCGGAGAGTCCGTAACCCTCAATGATGCTCTTGCCGGTGACGCTGCGCCAGCGATCGTTCACGGCCTTTTGCACGGCCATACCTCCACCATTGCAGAGCTTGAGCATCGAAAAATCGAGCCCGGCAAAGTCCGGGTGATTCAACAGACCGTTGTACAGCGTGTTTACTGCCGGGAAAATGTTGAATCGATACGCAGACAGGGTTTTGACCAGTCCAGGAATATCCCGAGGATTCGGGATAAGTATGTTTGTACCACCGGTACGCATGCCGACCAAGCAGCAGACGGTGAGCGCGAAAATATGGTAAAGCGGCAGTGCACAAACGAATGTCAGTGATTCGACTTTCGGCGCTTTGTTCAACGCAGGCTGCAGCCACGCTTCGTTCTGCAACAGATTGGCAATCACATTGCGATGACTGAGCATGGCTCCTTTTGACAACCCGGTGGTACCACCGGTGTACTGCAGAAAAGCGATGTCATCATGGTGCGGTTGCGCGAGAAGCAGCGTCTGCGAAGCGCCCTCACGCAAGGCCTGCTTGAAGCGTATGGCATTCGGCAGCTCGTAAGCAGGCACCAGCTTTTTCAGGTTGCGCACCACAAAATTGACCACACTTCCCTTGATAGGGCCGAGCATATCGCCCATGCTGGCTAGTACTGCGACTCTGACTGGGGTTCTTGTGATGACTCTTTCCAGTGTATGCGCGAAATTCTCCAGCACGATGATGACCTCCGCGCCGGAATCATTCAGCTGATGTTCGAGCTCGCGCGGCGTGTAAAGCGGATTGACATTCACCACGGTGAATCCAGCCCGCAGGACTGCAGCGATGGCAACTGGGTACTGCAACACATTGGGCATCATCAAGGCGACTCGTGCGCCAGGCGACAGCCCTTGTGCCTGCAAAAATGCAGCGAGCTGTTGCGACAGGATGTCTAGCTCGGCAAAGCGCAGGGATTTGCCCATGCAGATGTAGGCTTGCCGATCGGCGTATTTGCCGAAAGCCTCTTCCATCAGCTGGACCAGCGAACGGTAGCTGTCCGGATCGATCTCAGCAGGTACACCGGGAGGATAAGACTTCAGCCAGAATTTCTCCATGCGACACCTCGTCGAAGCTCACGTCTCGGGCGACCCGGTTAACAGGTCGGCGATTTTCATTTTGAACTGATGCTAACGGAAAGCGCGCAGATTGTGTTCTTATTGCGATGCAATAGTCTTGTTCGAGATATCGCTGTATGTTTGCTGCGCCATTAACAAGTATCGCTCCAGCATCAGTCGCCGCTGCGCCTTGTCTGCTCGCGCCAGTAATCGCACCGCCTGGTAAAAATCGGGAAGATGCTGTTTTTCCTGTAGCAAAGCGCGGAAGGCGGGTACCAAATCGTGATACGTCGATATCAGGGCGAAATGGGCGTTTGACATAGGTTCGCTGAACCAGCGGTCGTAGCCAGCATAGCCTCCCCATGACGCTTTCATCCCGGTGTAGTCGGTCTGCATCCCGGTCATCAGACGAGATTTTTCTTGCCGCTTGTCGGCATCGGAGCGATCGCTACGGTACAGCTCATCCAGCTGTGCGCGATAGCTATCAAGCAGCTTCAGAAAATCTTCGCGCCGCTGACGGAAACTTTTGTATGACCCCCGCACCTCATCATCACCCCTCAGTGCCAGCCAGCGATCCACGCCGATTTCTTCCACTGCCGTTGCGAAAGATTCATTGAACTGCGAGTCTCCGGCCGCATACGCGACCTGATGCGCAAGCTCATGAAAGACCAGCCGCGCCAGCTCCGCCTCGGGGTAATGGATGAAGGTAGAGAGCACCGGATCGTTAAACCAACCCAGTGTGGAGTAGGCAGGGACGCCGGATACTCGCACGTCCAGTCCCTTGCCACGTAGCTCCCGGGCGAATGACTGCGCTGCTTGCTGGTCGTAGTAACCTCGGTAATCGACACAACCTGCAACCGGGAAGCACCACCGCTCGGGCTGTAACGACAATTCGGGTGTGGCAACGACATTCCACATGACGAAGGGGCGCTCAAGTCGGACAAAGCTCTTGTAGCTGTCGTTGTCGGGCAAGCCGAGTTCACGCGCGGCGAATTCGCGGATTTCGCGCACGCGTTTGAGGCGCACTTTCAGATCCTCCTTGACCTCGGGATCCGACAACCA
>RGFZ01000124.1 GCA_010024875.1 Oxalobacteraceae bacterium
TACGCGTGATGGCACGCCTCCAACTCGGCAAGCAGTTGTCCGACGAAGACGTGAAGCACATCGTGGCCTTTCTCCATACGCTGACTGGAGACGTGCCTAAACAATTCACCAGCGCACCGATACTGCCGGTCTCGGCATTCAACAATTGAATTTCTGAGCATGCATCGCGCCGCCCTCCTTGCACTGTTGTGCATGCTGGCGGCGCCGATCTCCGGCTTTGCATTTGAACGCTCCGACGGCACCATAGTCCACTGCGAGGTGACGCGCGATGGCGAGTCGCGCGTCGTTCACGAAGTGTGGCTGGGCCACGGAGACTTGGGCGATCGTCATCCCGCGCTGGGTGGAGCTGCGGCGGTCGTGCGACCCGGTGCAGACGGATGGCCGGTGATTTTTTTTGATTCGGTAGTCTTTCGCGCGATGCTGGCAAGCGATCCCCACATGTCGGACTTCATTTTTTATCACGAATGCGCGCACGCTCAGGATCCAAAGCGCGATGAAATCGAGGCGAATTGCGAAGCTTATTTGGAACTGGACAAACTGGGCGTCCTCACGCCCGAACGCCTTGATGCGCTGGCCTCTACGCACAAAAAAATGCTGCGGCTTCCCTCTCGCTATGGCGGGAGCGGTGAAATCTTCTGGGAGCGCACCCTTTCATGCGTGAAAAGTCGGCGCGATATCGGGCTGAGATAGACACGTTTTCACGCACTTTGTGCAATTCGCAGTCAGAGCGATACCCATCGCGATATCAAGACGAAATTAAAAGGCATGATCGTTCTTTTTTTTATTAAAGAGGTCCTTTCTCAGCGCATCTACTTCTGGTAGTCTTTCCGTAACGAAACCATAATAAAAAGAATACCTATGAAGGGCATCGTCTTTCGCGAATTCATGCAGATGGTCGAAGACCAGTTCTCGCTGGAGACGGCGGACGCCATCATTGAGTCTTCAAAACTAGCCTCTGCCGGGTCCTACACTTCCGTCGGCACCTATCCTCATGAAGAGATGGTGGAACTGGTACATCAACTCTCCATCCGACTTCGCAAACCCGTGCCTGATCTGTTGAAGCATTTCGGCCGTCATTTGTTCCAGCGATTCACGGTCATCCATCCGCAGTACGTAACAACGCACCAGAGCGCGTTTGAATTGCTCAGCGTGCTAGACGACCACGTCCACGTGGAGGTTCGCAAGCTGTACCGCGATGCCGAGCTACCTTCGTTCGAGCACGAACACCTCGCGGACAACCGCATGCTCTTTGTCTACCGCTCCGCCCGCGCGTTGGCAGATTTCGCGGAAGGATTGATTGAGGGATGCATCGAGCATTTCGGCGAGCCCATGCATGTAGAGCGTGTCGATCTCCCTGTGGATGGCCGTGGTGCCCATTCACAGTTTACGCTGACCCGCTTGCATGAACAGCCCTGAGGAGCTACACGCGCGTCAGCTCGCACGCGAATCGAGGGCGCGCGAGGAAGCGGAACGTCTGCTTGAGGAGAAAAGTCTTGAACTTTTTCTCGAAATGCAGGAGCGTCAGCGTGCGCTGGACGCGCTGCGTGAGAGTGAGGAGCGTTACCGGTTGATGGTCGAACTCTCCCCTGACGCGATTCTGATCGAATCCGAGGGAAAAGTCGTATTTGCAAACGAAGCCGCGAAAAAACTCTTTCTTGACTCTGAGAGCTTGCGGCTACTGGGACAGTCCGTGCTCGATCTCGCGGCCGAAGCGTACCGCGAGCAGGTGGCCGAGCGGCTCTCGCGTGCAGGACAACTCACAGAACCGGTTCAGGTCGAGGAAATCGCCAAGCGCCTGGATGGCAGCCACTTTGAAGTGTCGGTCCGGCGGGCGGCGCTGCTCTATGCCGGACAGCCGGCAAGGCAAATCATCGCGCGTGACATCTCGTACCGGAAAAGACTGGAGCGCGAGCTTGCTTATCAGGCCACGCACGACTCACTCACAGGCGCAATCAATCGCAGCTCGCTGATCGACAAGCTCAATGACGCCATCGGGTTTGCAGATAGGCATGGGTTCCCGGTCTGGGTCGCCTTTGTGGATCTTGACCGGTTCAAGCAGGTCAACGACCGCTTTGGTCATGCCGTGGGCGACACACTGTTGCGCGTGATAACCGATCGTCTGACGAATGCTCTGCGCAGGGACGATACGCTCGGCAGATATGGGGGTGATGAGTTCGTGCTGGTGCTGCGCGGCGGCCCAGAAAATCATCTGACCCCGGGAGTCATCGAGCGGCTGATGGACAGCGTGTGCGAGCCTGTCACGGTGGACGGCCATGAACTCAAAGTCACCTGCAGCATCGGTATCGCGACTTATCCGGTCGATGGTCGCTCCGCGGAAACCCTGATGCATCATGCGGATGCGGCGATGTACGTGGCCAAGGAATCTGGGCGCAACCTCTGTCAGTTCTATAACAATGAACTCAATGCTCAGCTGCAGTATCGCTCGACCATCGAATCGGAACTGCCCCATGCGCTGGAGCGGAAAGAGTTTTATCTCGTTTATCAGCCGCAGATCTCGCTGAAAACCGGGCGCATCGAAGGCGTGGAAGCGCTGCTGCGCTGGGCTAGTCCCAGGCTCGGCGAACTCAAGCCAGACCAATTCATCCCTCTGGCAGAGCAAACACCCCTGATCAATCAGATCGGCGACTGGGTGGTCCGACAAGCCTTGCAGTGTGCCGCCCAATGGGAGCGCGACGGGCTGGGTTCGCTGAGAATCGGCGTCAATCTCTCCGCTCGTCAGCTCAATGGCATTGAGCTGTTGCGCATCGTGCAGTCTGCGCTCGACGATTCCGGCCTCTCGCCGCAGCGGCTGGAGTTGGAGCTCACTGAATCGCTGATGATGTCGGATATCAGACTCACCCTCAAGACATTGAATGCGCTGCACAAGATGGGTGTTCAGGTAGCGGTGGATGATTTCGGCACCGGCTACTCCAGTTTGGTGTACCTGCAGCGGCTGCCGTTGAATTGCCTGAAAATCGACCGTGAATTTGTCAGCGCACTGTCGGATCCTGCCGATCGTCATGCCGACGCTATCGTCAGTACGCTGATTCGGCTGGCACACAGCCTGAACTTGCGCGTTGTGGCCGAGGGCGTGGAAACTCGCCGTCAGCTAGAGTTGCTGAGCAAACTTGGCTGTGACGAGATACAAGGCTATCTGCACGGCGCGCCGCAGCGTGCGGAGAGCATCCCCGATTTGCTGCGAACACATTTGCCGAGCGACTGGGTATAAAACCCTTCCCTCACACCGCCGGGATCATCACTGGAGCTCGCAGACATCGCGACCATCTTCGGGCATCTTCTCAGAAAACAGTTTTTTGATTGGTACCCACACCACTGAAGTCGCCAACCTCAGTACGGTCTCGACGACATCACCCGGATTGGGTCCGATCGAATAATCGGAAAAACTCCCCTTGACCTCCAGTGGCGTCGCCAGGCTGAGAAATTGCGCCGTCTTGGCCTGAGGCTGCAGGCGCAAGTGCAACTGCTGTTTCGCCAGATCGATGGTCGTCTTGCCGGTCACTCGCATCTGGCTGGTATCAATCACGAGTTTTTTCTGCGTGAGCTTGCCATCGTTTACGGTGAAACGACCAATCGCACAATTCACACGAGATTCATCCTTTGGATCGATGCTCGGCAGCAGCGCCAGAAACAGATTGACTGCCCATAAATCGAATACCCCCGACTTCAGGTCTTG
>RGFZ01000125.1 GCA_010024875.1 Oxalobacteraceae bacterium
GCAGCTGGTGCGCGTAACGGTTCGCCATGGTCGACATCAGCATGCTGTTCTCCTTGAGTCTCTGGAAAAAAATACCGACAAGTCACGATTTAAACCTAATAATACTTTTACAGGCGTGCGAGTGCAATTATTTAAAGAAGATTTTGCAAGGCATTGCTTTTTTTGAATTTTTTGCGTTTGCCGGGCGCTGATAATCCCTAGGTTTTGCGCCGATCCAGCGACTGACTGAAGATAGACCGATTATCATCGCGAGGGTTTCTCTGGGCGCTCAGCAATGGAAATATCATTTAACAAACAAATCGAACAGTTGCGGCTGGGTGAGGGGGACGAATTCCACGGCGAGGGCATCCTCGCGATTACCAAGGCCTTGCTGCAGTCAGGCGTGAGCTACATCGGCGGGTATCAGGGTGCGCCGGTCTCGCATTTGCTCGATGTGATGGTGCAGGCGAGGGAGCTGGTGGCCGAGCTAGGCGTGCGGGTCGAGGCTTGCTCGAATGAAGCCTCGGCGGCGGCGATGCTGGGCGCTTCGATTCATTACCCGGTGCGCGGCGCGGTCACCTGGAAATCCATCGTCGGCACCAATGTCGCCGCGGACGCGCTGGCCAATCTTGCGTCGCCCGGAGTCACGGGCGGTGTGCTGATGGTGATTGGCGAAGACTACGGCGAGGGTGCTTCGGTGGTTCAGGAGCGCACACATGCCTACGCGATGAAGTCCACCCTGCTGCTGTTTGACCCGCGGCCTGAGCTGCCCGTCATGGTCGATATGGTCGAGCATGCATTTGCCTTATCCGAGGCATCGAACATGCCGGCGATGATGGAATTGCGCATACGCGCTTGTCACGTGCGCGGCAGTTTCATGTGCAAGGATAACCGTCAACCCGCGGTGTCCGCATTGTCGCCGCTGGCCGAGCCTGCACACTTCAATTATGCCAAGCTGGCGCATCCGCCTGTGACTTTCGGTCACGAAAAACTGAAAGTCGAGCAGCGAATGCCTGCTGCCCGACAATACATTATCGAGCACCAGCTAAATGAGCTGCGTCCGGGCCGTCATGCGCAAGTCGGCATGATCGTGCAAGGTGGTCTCAGCAGCGCGCTGCTGCGCTCGCTGCAGCATTTCGGATTGGCCGATGCATTCGGTGACAGCGAGATTCCGCTGCTGGTGCTGAATGTGACCTATCCGCTGGTGCCGGAGCAGATCGCACAATTCGCGCGTGACAAGCGGGCCGTACTGGTGATCGAAGAGGGCTCGCCAGAGTACATCGAACTGGAGATCGCGGCCACGCTGCGACGGGAGGGTATCGATACGCTGTTACATGGCAAGGATATGCTGCCAGCCACGGGTGAATTGACGCCCGAAGTCATGATGCGCGGACTGCTGGCTTTTTTTGCTCAGCACTTGCCGGCACATGGTGTGGAATCAGTGCAGTCCATGATCGATTCCGCCAGCACGCGACGTCAGCAGCTCGCAGCAAAGTTGGATGCCACATTGCCCGCGCGACCGCCGGGCTTTTGCATAGGCTGTCCTGAGCGACCCGTGTTCTCTGCACTGAAGCTCGCGCAGCAAGACGTCGGCAAGGTGCACATTGCGGCCGATATCGGTTGTCATTCGTTCGCCACCTTCGAACCCTTCTCATTGGGTCATTCCATCCTGGGCTATGGCATGAGCCTCGCCAGCCGCGCGGGCGTGTCGCCCGTCATGCAGCGTCGCGTGCTGTCCGTCATGGGCGATGGCGGCTTCTGGCATAACGGCTTGCTGACCGGTGTGCAGTCGGCCTTGTTCAATGGCGATGATGCGGTGCTGTTGATCTTCAAGAATGGTTATACCTCGGCGACGGGTACGCAGGACATCATCTCCACACCGGACAAATCATTAAAATCGCAGGCGACCGACAAGCTGGCCAGTCTCACCGCGAGCAATCACACGATAGAAAAGACGCTGGTCGGATTGGGTGTGCAGTGGATGCGTGTCGTGCACGCTTATCGCGTGGCCGCCATGCGCGATGTGCTGAAAGAAGCCTTGACCACGGAGTTCAGTGGACTCAAGGTCATCATCGCCGAGGGTGAATGCCAGCTCGAGCGCCAGCGTCGAGTTCGCCCGTGGCTGGAATCGCTGCGGGCTGCCGGGCAGCGCGTGGTGCGCGTGAAGTACGGTGTCGATGAGGATGTCTGCAATGGTGACCACGCTTGTATCCGATTATCAGGATGCCCGACACTGACCCTGAAAGATAATCCCGATCCGCTGAAAGTTGATCCAGTCGCGACCGTCATCGATGGCTGTGTCGGCTGTGGTCTGTGTGGTGAGAATGCACACGCCGCGACCTTGTGCCCCAGCTTTTATCGTGCCGAGATCATTCACAACCCGCGCTGGCATGAGCGTCTCGCCGATAGCGTTCGGCAGATCGTTCTGCGCTGGCTGCAACCCGCATGAATCCTCTGATGAGTGCATCTGCCAATCAAGCATCCATCGACTCATCACGTCCGATCTCGGTGCTGATCTGCGCGCTGGGAGGCGAGGGGGGTGGCGTGCTGGCCGACTGGCTGGTGGATGCCGCGCGTGATGCGGGTTTTCCGGCACAGGCGACTTCCATACCGGGTGTTGCGCAGCGCACCGGAGCGACCACCTATTTTTTCGAGATGCTGCCAGTTCCGATAAAGAGTCTTAACGGCCGTCGCCCGGTGTTCAGTCTGAACGCGATCCCGGGTGCGCTGGATGCGGTCGTCTCTTCCGAACTGCTCGAGTCGGCACGTTGCGCGAGCAATGGTTTGCCATCCCCAGATCGTACCGTGTTCATTTCATCCACATCGCGCACCCTCACCACCATCGAGCGTAGCATGCCCGGCGATGGCCGGCTCGAGAGTGCCGCGCTACTGTCGCTGATACAGGCTGTCAGCCGCGAGCATCATGTGCTCGATATGCAGCGCATCGCGCAAGAACAAGGAACGGTGGTCAGTGCGGTCATGTTCGGCGCGCTGGCCGGCAGCGGTGTGCTGCCATTTGATCAGGCCTTGTGTCTGGCAGTGATCGCACAATCCGGTCGCGGCGCCGAGGCCAGCCAGCAAGGTTTCAAGGCAGCCTGGCGTATCGTGCAACAGGCGCGTGCAGCAAATGCTGTCATCGGCGCGCAGCTCGCCGACGCAGCGAACCCCGGTTCTCTGGGTGCGGGATTGGACATATTTCCGGTCCCAGTGCGTGAGCTGTTGTCGCTAGGCGTTGCGCGTCTCGCGGAGTACCAGAGCACAGCGTATGCGACGCACTATCTTGAGCGCATGCAGCGCGTGGTCAGCGCAGAGCAGCAGAGCGATCCGCAGGCGACACAGTCTTGCCGACTCAGCCGCGAAATGGCGCGCTGGTTGGCACTGTGGATGAGCTATGACGATATCGCCCGAGTCGCCAGTCTCAAAAGCCGCGCATCACGAATGGAACGCGTCCGGCGCGAGGTGAAGGCAGACGACAGTGAGGTGATCGCCGTATATGATCACTTCAAGCCTGGCATCGCAGAAATCGCAGCGATGCTGCCGCCGGCGCTGGCGACCCGCTTGCGCGACTGGGACAGGCAGCGCCTCGCCGAGGGCAAAGCGAGCTGGTCCATGCCCGTCAAACTAGCGTCGCATACCGTACTTGGTACCCT
>RGFZ01000126.1 GCA_010024875.1 Oxalobacteraceae bacterium
CATCATTGGTCTGGTACTGCTTCAGCACGGCAAGGGCGCCGATATGGGCGCGGCATTTGGATCGGGTGCGTCGGGCAGTCTGTTTGGCGCCAGTGGCTCATCGAATTTCCTTTCACGTTCTACGGGAATTGCCGCAGCGGTATTTTTCGTCGCGACTCTGGCGCTGAGTTTCATCAGCAGCCGTCCGGTTGCTTCGGGTGGTGCCGGTGTAATGGATCAGATTCCCGCCACTCCCGCTGCGCCGGCACAATCGCAAAACCCGACCAGTCAGTCACAACCCGCCACTCCTGCGCAGGGGCAGTCGGGCGAAATTCCCAAATAAGGGTTTCTTCTTTTTCCTGCAAAACCTTCATTGAATTGGGGTCTCAAAGCGGGTTAAAATGGCGCGCTTTTGCCGACGTGGTGAAATTGGTAGACACGCTATCTTGAGGGGGTAGTGGCGCAAGCTGTGCGAGTTCGAGTCTCGCCGTCGGCACCAATCAAAACGTAATTCGAGCGAGCCAGCGAGAGGTTGCCTTTTGCTGGCTTTTTGCCGAACTAACAGAGTTGTCTTTTTGGCTTCATGTCTGGTTTTCCTGGTATTAACAACCAGAGTTTTGAACTGCGAATATCGTGAACCTCGAAAACTACCTGCCGATACTGCTGTTCATCTGCGTCGGTATCGCTGTCGGTGTCGCGCCTCAGATTCTCGGGCGGCTGCTGGGTCCGCACAAGCCGGATACGGAAAAAAATTCCGCTTATGAGTGCGGCTTCGAAGCTTTCGAAGATGCGCGCATGAAATTCGATGTGCGTTACTACCTGGTCGCCATTCTGTTCATTCTTTTTGACCTCGAAGTCGCCTTTCTTGTGCCTTGGGCTGTAGCGATGGGTGATGTCGGGCGGCTCGGTTTCTGGGCGATGATGATCTTCCTGGGTGTACTTGTCGTTGGCCTGATTTTCGAATGGAAAAAGGGCGCTCTGGACTGGGAATAAGCAATGGCTATTGATGGATTGATGAACGAAGGCTTTGTCACCACGACGGCCGACAAACTAATCAACTGGACTCGCACCGGATCGATGTGGCCGATGACTTTTGGTCTGGCTTGCTGCGCTGTCGAGATGATGCACGCCGGTGCTTCCCGTTATGACCTCGACCGGTTTGGCGTGGTGTTCCGTCCCTCGCCACGTCAATCCGATGTGATGATCGTGGCCGGTACGCTGTGCAACAAGATGGCACCCGCACTGCGCAAGGTCTACGACCAGATGGCCGAGCCGCGCTGGGTAATCTCCATGGGTTCCTGCGCGAACGGTGGCGGCTACTACCACTATTCCTACTCGGTCGTGCGTGGCTGCGATCGCATCGTGCCGGTCGATATTTATGTGCCGGGATGCCCGCCGACCGCCGAAGCGCTCTTGTACGGAATCATGCAGTTGCAGAACAAGATACGGCGAACCAACACCATCGCCCGCTGACATTAACAAAGCCCGCCATGAGCACCAAACTCGAAAACCTTGTGACCGCCTTGCAGCAGGTGTTGGGCGAACGGATCAAGAGCCTTAATACCGATTTGGGCGAGGTTAGCATCGTCGTCAGCGCGTCTGATTATCTATCGGTGATGCAGATGCTGCGCGATCATGCAACGACGCGTTTCGAGCAGCTGATCGATCTCTGTGGCGTCGATTATTCGCAATATGGCGATGGCGCATGGGAGGGTCCGCGCTTTGCCGTAGTTGCTCATTTGTTGTCGGTCAGTCAAAACTGGAGAGTGCGCGTTCGTACCTTTGCGCCGGATGACGAGATGCCCATCGTTTCTTCCGTATGCAGCCTGTGGTCATCGGCAAACTGGTACGAGCGCGAGGCTTTCGACTTGTTTGGCATTCTGTTTGAAGGTCATGACGATCTGCGCCGTATTCTCACCGACTACGGTTTCATAGGCCATCCGTTCCGCAAGGATTTTCCGATCAGCGGCTATGTCGAAATGCGTTACGACCCCGAGCAGAAGCGTGTGATCTACCAGCCAGTCACCATCGAACCTCGCGAGAATGTGCCGCGTGTGATCCGCGAAGAAAATTACGGGGTGAAGTAATCATGGCTGAAATCAAGAATTACACGCTCAATTTTGGCTCCGGCCGCGCGCGATGCGCGCTTAACTTCGCTGGCGCGAAGTTAGCCTTCACCGAAATCGAACGAGGCAGTGTGCTCTGGAATCAAGTTTCGCTGCGGGAGATGCGTCGTGGCTGAAATCAAGAATTACACGCTCAATTTTGGCCCACAGCATCCCGCTGCTCACGGTGTGCTGCGTCTGGTGCTGGAACTGGATGGTGAAGTCATCCAGCGTGCTGATCCGCATATCGGATTGCTGCACCGGGCGACTGAAAAGCTGGCTGAAACGCGTACCTACTTGCAGTCTGTGCCCTATATGGACCGTCTCGACTATGTGTCGATGATGTGCAATGAGCATGCGTATGTGATGGCCATCGAGAAGCTGCTCGGTATTGAGGTGCCGCTGCGCGCGCAGTACATCCGCGTGATGTTCGATGAGATCACGCGCCTGCTGAATCACCTGCTGTGGCTGGGTGCGCATGCGCTGGATGTCGGTGCGATGGGCGTGTTCCTTTATGCATTCCGTGAGCGTGAAGATCTGATGGACTGCTATGAGGCAGTGTCTGGTGCGCGCTTGCATGCAGCGTATTACCGTCCGGGGGGCGTGTATCGCGATCTTCCTGACAGTATGCCGAAGTACAAAGCTTCATTGATTCGTAACGACAAAGCTATCGCTCGGCTCAACGAAACCCGTCAGGGCTCGCTGCTAGATTTCATTGAAGATTTCACCAACCGTTTTCCAGCCCATGTGGACGAGTACGAGACGCTGCTGACCGACAACCGTATCTGGAAGCAGCGATTGGTCGGTATCGGTGTGGTGTCCCCAGAGCGTGCGCTGCAGATGGGTTTCACGGGCGCGATGCTGCGCGGTTCCGGTATCGCCTGGGATTTACGCAAGAAGCAGCCCTATGAAGTTTACGATCTGATGGATTTCGATATCCCGGTCGGCGTGAATGGTGATTGCTACGACCGTTATCTGGTGCGTATCGAAGAAATGCGTCAGTCCAATCGCATCATCAAGCAGTGCATCGAATGGCTGCGCAACCACCCCGGTCCGGTCATCAGTGACAACCACAAGGTCGCGCCCCCGTCGCGCGTGGACATGAAATCCAACATGGAAGAATTGATCCATCATTTCAAGCTATTCACCGAAGGCTTCCACGTGCCTGAGGGGGAAGCGTATGCGGCGGTTGAGCACCCGAAAGGCGAGTTCGGTATTTATATCGTGTCCGATGGCGCAAACAAGCCGTATCGACTCAAGATCCGTGCGCCGGGTTTTGCGCACCTCGAAGGGCTGAATGAAATGGCCACGGGACACATGATCGCCGATGCGGTGACGATCATCGGCACACAGGACATCGTGTTTGGCGAGATCGATCGCTGATCGCGGATACCTCCACAAAGGCAGAACGATGCTGTTATCAGAGCAAGCGTATAAAAAAATTGATCGTGAACTCGCAAAGTTCCCGACCGACCAGCGACAGTC
>RGFZ01000127.1 GCA_010024875.1 Oxalobacteraceae bacterium
ACCAACACGCTGTCGCCCGGCGACCGCGTGTTGGCCGCACGCTTCGGTCAGTTCAGCCATCTGTGGATAGACATGTGCACCCGCCTTGGGCTGGACGTGCAGATCGTGGATTGCGAGTGGGGTACTGGCGTGCCATTGCAGCAGTACGCTGACATTTTGAAGGCCGATACCGAGCATCGCATCAAAGCCGTGCTGGCCTGTCATAACGAGACGGCTACCGGCGTTACCTCGGACATCGCCGGCGTGCGTGAAGCGCTGGACGAGGCCAAGCATCCAGCGTTGCTGTTCGTTGACGCGGTGTCGTCGCTGGGTTCGATCGATTTCCGCTTTGATGACTGGGGCGTGGACATGGCCGTGTCGGGTTCGCAAAAGGGCCTGATGCTGCCCGCAGGTCTCGGCATCCTGTGCGCGAGTCCCAAGGCGCTCGAGATGCGCCACACCGCGCAGCTCAAACGCTGCTATTTTGACTTGGGTGACATGCTCAATGCCAACGCCAGCGGCTATTTTCCGTACACGCCTGCGCTGTCGCTGATGTACGGTCTGGTCGAGTCGCTGAAAATGATCGAGGAAGAGGGCCTCGACAACATCGTTGCCCGCCACCACTACCTCGCTGAGGGCGTGCGCGCGGCAGTGACTAAGGGCTGGGGTCTCAAACTGTGCGCGAAGGAGGCCAAGTGGTACTCCGATACGGTCTCCGCCATCTTGGTGCCCGAGGGCGTGAACGGCGCCGAGGTCATCGCTCAAGCATTCAATCGTTACAACGTGTCGCTGGGCGCAGGCCTGTCGAAGGTGGCGGGCAAGTTGTTCCGCATAGGCCATCTGGGCGACATGAATGAAGTGCACCTGATGGCAGCGATCGCCGGTGCTGAAATGGCGATGCTTGACTGCGGTATCAAGGTCACCCCGGGTAGCGGTGTGGCAGCGGCAGGAGAGTACTGGCGCCATCATTCTGCGCCGTCCGGCCTGCTCGCTCGCGACGCCTCTCACCACAACAAGGAAACACATGCATCGAATAGTCTTTCTCGATCGACAGTCGTTAAAGGCTGAGGTTCGGCGCCCGGCGTTTCCTCATAGCTGGGAAGACCACGAGCAAACACTGGAGCCGGAGGTAGCGGCGCGTCTGGCGGGAGCGACGATCGCAATCACCAACAAGGTGCCGATCCGTCGCTCGACGCTAGAGCAACTGCCTCATCTGAAGATGATCGCTGTCGCGGCGACCGGCTACGATGTGATTGATATCGATGCCTGTCGCGAGCGGGGTGTCTCGGTGGCGAACATCCGCAACTATGCGGTGCACACCGTGCCCGAGCACACCTTTGCGATGATTTTTGCGCTTCGTCGCAATTTGATCGCTTACCGCGAGGATGTGCTGCGTGGACGCTGGCAGGCGCAAGATCAGTTCTGCTTTTTCGATCACCCGATACAAGATCTGCACGGCAGTACGCTCGGGATTTTCGGCGAGGGTGCGCTTGGACAGGCGACTGCAGCCATCGGCCGCGCGCTTGGCATGCGGGTGCTGTTCGCTGATCATGCGCCTCCCAAGGCGCCAGGCGTAGAGTTCACCGATCCTGAGAAGGTATTCGCTGAGTCGGACATCATTTCGCTGCATTGCCCGCTGACGCCAGCGTCGCGCAATTTCATCGGCATCGAGCAATTCAAAAAGATGAAGCGCAGCGCGATCTTGATTAACACCGCGCGTGGAGGCTTGGTGGATGAGCAGGCGCTCAAGACAGCACTCGAGACCGGGCTGATCGCCGGCGCGGGCTTCGATGTGCTGACCAAAGAGCCACCGAAAGAGGGCAATCCCCTCCTGGAGATACGCACGCCGAACTTCATTCTCACGCCGCATGTCGCCTGGGCGTCGGATGGCGCGATGCAATTTCTGGCCGATCAGTTGATCGACAATATCGAAGCCTGTATCGCAGGAAAACCTCAGCATCTGGTCACCTGAGTCTGCTCCATCGGCTGCAGAGAACAACGAGGTCGACGATAATGCAAGCCTTGCAGTGTCCTTGGACCTGCAGCCTGCAATCACCGACTATCAACAGGAGTCTGCATGAAACTTCGTTCTCTCATTCTTGGCGCGGCCATGATGCTGTCGGCTAGTGCCGTCTTTGCGCAGTATGTCGATTTTGTCGAGCCGAAGAACGGCGATACCGTGTCATCGTCCTTCACCGTGCGATTCGCAGTCGACGGCATGAGCGTCGCTCCTGCCGGCGACATGACTGCCGGCACCGGCCATCATCATCTACTGATTGATACAGCAGACATTGAAGAGAATACGGTGATTCCGATGGATGACAAGCATCGTCATTTCGGCAAAGGGCAAACCGAGACACAGATCACTCTACCACCGGGCAAGCACAAGCTGACGATGCAGTTTGCCGATGGCGCGCACCGTTCTTATGGCGCGAAATATCGCAAGACCATCGAGGTGACGGTGAAATAAGCATCTTCTTCGTTCAGCACAAGTCGGCCGTCGAACTGAGTTCACGGCCGTTTTTTTTTGAACTTGACGGGCTGGCAAGTCACCCACGGTCGCCGCCGCCGGGTCGAGTCCGATCATTGCGGGGCATCGTTCAATTTCCTGCGAGATCGTGACCATGAGTTCAGCCCCCGCTGCAGGCACTGCGGCCTCCATTCCAGTTCAACCAACCGTCCAACCACCCATTCCCGAGCTCGTCGCACAGCCAGCAGCGCGACCGCAGTTACGCAATACCGTATCGATTCAGGATCCGCGCGGTACCAAACGCGGCCGCGATGAAGGTGACGCGGGCGACCATGAGCCGTCCAGCGAGCCGGTCGTCAAGCAGGCGAGGATCGAGCCCTCACCTGCACCCGAGAATCCGACGCAGGCACTGTTCGAGGCGATCGATGCGGGCGATACAGCGAAGCTGCAGACTTTGCTCAGGCAGTCTCCTGCGCTGCGGGATACCCTGGATTCACAAGCCCCTGGTGACACCCCTCTCTGCCGCGCGGCACGCCGAGGCAAGGTCGATATCGTGAACCTGCTGATTCAGATGGGTGCGCCGGTCGATGCGAGAGCCCGTAACGGCTCTACACCACTGATGTTTGCTGCCCAAGCCGGCCAGCTGGAGGTAATTGATCGGCTCTGTCTTTCAGGTGCCTTGGATGCCTGTAAGCGGCTTGCGAGCCGCAACGCAAATCTGACAGCGAAAAATGGACAAGGCGATACTTGTCTGATTTGGGCTGCGTTTAGAGGCTATACGGCGGTAGTGAATTGGCTACTGGATCAGGGAGTAGCCATTGATGAACCGAATAACCTCGGAAATACAGCGCTGATGGTCGCGTGCATGACGGGTCACCTTGAAGTGGTGCAACTGCTTGCGAACCGCAACGCAAATCTGACAGCGAAAAATGGACAAGGCGATACTTGTCTGATTTTGGCTGCTAGTGAAGGTCGTCCGGCGGTAGTGAATTGGCTACTGGATCAGGGAGTAGCCATTGATGAA
>RGFZ01000128.1 GCA_010024875.1 Oxalobacteraceae bacterium
ACCAATACAACAGCTACCAATACAACAGCTACCAATACAACAGGCAGCGCAACAGATACAGCAACAGCAACAGCAACAGCTAAAACTACAACGGCTACCTGAATTGCAAGACCGGTTGCATGCGCTATACGCGGAGCTGATCTTCAATCAATGGCGCCAGATCAATGCTGTTTTTGGCGTGACTTTGCCGGAGTAAGCGGCGTGTGACAAAGGCGAGCTGGGTCAGTTGTGATGGCTCATATTCCGCAGCCCAGGTGAACTCAGGTGGAACGAGACAGTCTAGGCTTTGACGTCCAGCGTCACACCCACTTGTCCGAAGCGGGCGTCGAAGGTCTGCTGACGATATGGGCTCGAGGGTTGATACGTCGAGTCGCGAGCCGTGTCCAGCGTCGCCCGTTCCTGCGCGCGCAGCCTCTCTGCATCAAACTCGGGCGAAGGCCGCAACGGATTCGTCGTGCTGGTCGCCGGCCTGCTCGAGGGCGGCGGAGCATACTCCATCCGTTGATAGGTGGCGGCCGTGGTGGCTGATGCAGCGGTCTTGTCCATGGGCGGCAGGGAATCGTCGATAGCGGGTGCCTCACGCGATTCTAGAGCAAGTCTGCTCAACCACTTTGGTTTTCATTTTGATATCGCAAGCGCGGTTCGGCAAAAGTCTGTTGGCTTCGCGTCGATTATGCTCACAGATGCGTGCTATCCGAACACCAGTGAAACGACTCCTTGCCATCCTCCTGACGCTGACCGCGCTGCCCGCCAGCGCGGAATGGCGACTGCTGATCGTCACTGCCGCCGAAGATACCTATTACGTCGATCCGGCCACCAAGACCCGTGGCAAAAAGCCGCGCGTAACGACACTCCTCAATGGCCGCAGCCGCGAGACACGAATGTCTAACAAAGTGGTGTGGGAAGCCGATTGTGAAAAACGGCGCGTACGTGCGTTGTCGCGTATCGGCTATGAGAAGCGCTACTTTCAGGGCAAGGTGCTATTCCACGACAAGTATCCCGGTGATCCGGTCTTCCCGCTGCCGAACTCGCCGACGGAGAAGCTGTTTGTTTACCTGTGCGGGTTCAAGCCCTGAGCATGTTTTCTGAGTGCGGCATCGTATGGCAGAAGTCGCTGGCGTAGTGAGAGACGCTGGATCCCGGCCTGCGCCGGGATGACTGATCAAAAGCCAACCAAACTCAACACGGTCATTCTGGCGTAGGCCGGAATCCAGTGACTTTGATTTTTTGCAGATACTTCACTTCGGCTCGTGCTGCTTCATGCATTCCTCAAAGCGCCTGTCCCTCAAACCCACCGGCCCGAAGCGAAGGTTCGGGAATTTGAACAACCAGTCGATCTCCGCATACCAAGCGTCCAGCGCTGGCTTGTCCAGGTCGCGCTGGTTCGCAATTTGACGTGCGTTGTCCTTGATCTGGTTTTTCGTGTAGCCCTTCTTGCGCTCATAGGCAAAGGCCTCGGCATTGGCGGCGACGGATTCACACATTCTGCGAATCTCGGCATGGGCATCGGCACGAGCGGGCGGGTGCGTCAGGGTCATCAGCAGGGCAAAGGTCAGCAGCAGGGCTCGCGGCCTGCGCGGACGAGGGCGCGTCCATCATTCATTTTCATGCGTACGATCCTGTCACGGGCAAGCAGCGCGATGACTACGATATCTACGCGCCCATCATCGAGCGCATTCGTGCAAAGGCCGATGTGATTTGCTACGGCACGCTGCCATTCACCGGTGACATGGATTCGCCGAATCCGCTCACGCCCACACAGCGCTATGCCGCCGTCGACAAGCTGGTGCGCGCCGGACTGATCGAATGGTCTGTGGTGGACCCAGGCTCGACCAATATTAGTCGTTACGAAGAGATCCCCTCGGGCAAAGAGGGCTTCATCTACACCAACCCTGAAAGCCATGTTCGCCATGGGCTGTCGCTCGCGCAGAGCTACGGCATCACGCCCTCGTATGCAATCTATGAACCGGGCTTCATGCGGCTGGGTGCGGCGCTGCACCGCGCCTATCCCGGCGCGCCGATACCGGTGTTTCGGTTGATGTTCTCACAGCACCTCACGTTTGGCTTTCCGCCGCGAGAATGGGCGCTCGACGCTTATCTGTCGCTGCTGGCGGAAGAGTGCCCATCCGCGCCGTGGATGGTGGCTGGGCTCGCTGTCGAGATCGACACATTGATCCAGCCCGCATTGCAGCGCGGCGGCCATGTGCGGGTAGGTCTGGAAGACGCGCCGTTCGGGCACGCTGTAAGTAACATCGATCAGGTCCGGGCAGCGCGCACAAAGATCGAGGCCTCGGGCCGCCCAGTGGCAACTTCGAACGACATCCGGCAGCGCCTCGCGGGCACGGCACCAGGCTGATAAAATGGCTGCCATGCGCAAACTGGTCGCCATTCTCTTGCTCTCGCTGATATCGCTACAGACCTCCTGGGCTGCGGCAGCAGGCTATTGCCAGCATGAACAAGGCGTCTCAGCTACGCACTTCGGTCATCATGAACACAAGCACGAGTCGCCCAAGGCAGCTCAGTCAGGCATTTCGTTTGCCGATGCCGACTGCAGTTTGTGTCAGGCCGGATTCCTTACTGCGCTGACGATTCAGTTTGGTGGTGCGTTGGCGGTGCTGGCCTTCATCGAGCCCGCCGACGCCATCGATCTGCGCCTTGCGGCCCCACCGCTCGATTTGCCCGAACGCCCCAACTGGGCCTGAGGCTCCGCTCTCTGGCCAGAGCAGACGCTTCCGGGCTTGCACGGCATCATGCCGCGTACCGCGAGCATCTCCTACGCTAATCCGACGCGGGTAGTCATCCGCGCTGGCCACATCAGTTCAAACGGCAACTGGAGTGCAGCATGCACAAACCGACACATTCATTCAGATTTTTCAGCAAGCCTTCGCGATCACTGACGTCGGCGTTGTTGGTGGCCAGCGTTTTTTCAGTGCCCTTATCAGTGGCGCTGGCACAGACCGCGGTCAGCTTGTCCGTCATCGATCAGCCCTACCTGGAGCCGGCGACATCGCTCACACTGGATGAGGCGATCCGGCTTGCGCTTGAACACAGCCCCACGGTGGCGGCGGCGCGTCGAGAGATTGACGCGACCGAGGGTCAGATTTTGCAGGGCTCGTTGCGTCCGAATCCCGATATCGCTTATGTCGCGGAAGACATGCGCCATGCGTCGCGCAGCAGCACCGCACAATTTGACATACCGATCGAAACGGCGGGCAAGCGCGAGGCACGCATTGAGGCGGCACAACGCGGTCGGATTGTGGCCGTCTCGGACCTCGGTAGTGCTCAGCTGCGTTTGCGTGCGGCGGTGACTGCCGCGTTCTTTGATGTGCTCGCCGCTCAGGAGCTGACGGCACTGGCCAAGCAGACGGTACTGCTTGCACAGCGAGCGACGGATATCGCCACCAAGCGAGTCACTGCGGGCAAGGTGTCACCCGTCGAAGAAACCCGCGCCCGCGTCGCCGA
>RGFZ01000129.1 GCA_010024875.1 Oxalobacteraceae bacterium
GTCCACCGTCCAGTTGAGAAGCCTGCTGCCGGAGCATTTGGCAACGCTGGATGGCGCAGAAATTTCATCACTGCCGACCAGTTCAATCGCCTCTCTGAGCCCGTCGCAGCTGGTTTACTTGTCGACCGCGCAGGTCAGTGCATTGACCACCGTTCAGCTACGCCAGCTGGGCACCGATCAGCTTCGTGCGTTGTCGATTGAGCAGACTGCAGGCCTTGCCACAGCCCAGGTCGGTGCTTTACAGCTCAGCCAGGTGGCTGCATTGACGAATACCCAGGTAGCCGCCATCGAGACTGTCGATATTGGTGCGCTGAATACCTTGCAGTTGCAGACTTTGTCTACGGAGCAGTTTGCTTCGATGAGTCTGGAGCAGCTCGCCTCGCTCAGGACGAGTCAGGTGGGGGCGATACTCACTAGCCAGGTCAAGGCATTCAATAACGATCAGCTGGGTGCCATCGCCTCAGCCGGTATTCAGCAGTTGGGCGCATCTCAGCTTCAGGCGCTCAGCCTGTCGCAGGTGGGCAGCTTCGCGCCCGAGTTGGTGGCCCAACTCAGCACCTTGCAGTTCACCGCACTGCAAGCGAACCAGTTCCGCACGTTCAGCACGAGCCAGATTGCAGCGATGACGACTCAGCAATTTGGTGTGCTGACCGAGCTGCAGGCGAAGACGATCCGTCTTGAACAGATCGCTGCCATCGAGACGGATGATGTCCGGGCATTGACCACCGTCACCCTGGGCAGACTGTCCTCTTCGCAGATACAAGCGTTTACGCAGATTCAGCTCAATGCGCTGAACACCGCCCAATTGCTGACCCTTGCACCCACCCAGATCGCAGGGCTGGACGCGACTCAGTTACAAGGACTGGAAACTGGCGCTGTCCGGGCGCTGACGGCGGCGCAGGCAAGGGCTTTGTCGACCGCGCAGCTCAGTGCCCTTGGAGTTCAGCAAATAGCGGCGATCAGCCCGACCATTGTCGCGGCGCTGGCAACCAATCAGGTTCGCGGACTGCTGGGCACCCAGGTCGCTGCGCTCACTACCGGGCAAATAGCGGCCATCTCAGCGGCCCAGTTACGCGCCCTGGATGCAGAGCAAATATCTGCCATGGAGCTTGAAGATCTCGCTGTCATGAGCGGGGTTCAGCTGCAGGCACTGACCACGCAGCAGGTGGGCGGCCTGTCCGGGCTACAAATCGCCGCGTTGACCACATCACAGATACCGTCTTTCACGACACTGCAGCTTCGTTCGCTCTCCGAAAGCCAGCTCGCCAGCCTTGAGCTAGAGGATATTGGCTCACTGACCGCGACCCAGGTTCGTTCGCTGACCACATCACAGCTGGCGGTCTTGGATATCAGCCAGGTCGGATCGCTAACGCCATCACTGATCGGCGCGATGCTGCCCGCGCAGCTGCGTTCTTTGTCCGCATCGCAGATTGCTGCGCTAACGGAGGCACAGGCGGCTGCGCTGACGGTCACCCAGTTGCCCGCCTTGGATGTGTCGCAAATCATCTCCGTAGAGACCTCAGATCTTGCGGCAATGTCGGCATTGCAATTACGCGCATTCCGAACGGATCAACTCAGTGCATTAACGATGGAGCAGTTGTCGGCGCTGTCCACGGCGCAGATACGTGGACTGCAGACGCAGCAAATCCGTGCACTCAGCGCTGCCCAGATCAACCAATTGAGCAATGAGCAGTTTGGTAGTCTCTCAGTTGCTCAGCTCGGCGCGCTGACGACGACCCAGCTGGTCTCGTTCGCTCCGGAGAGGATGTCCGGCTTCAGCACAGCCCAGATCGCTTCTCTGCCGGTCTCGGTCTTCAGTAGTTTCGGACTTGAGCAATTGAATGCGCTGAATACCGCGCACATTGCGAGTCTGAATACCGCGCAAATCCGGGCGTTGAACACCACAGCGCTGGGCCAACTGCAAGCCTCCAGCGTAGCCGCTCTGCGTACCCTGCAATTGCAAGCCTTAACGACCAGCCAGATGCTGGCGCTATCGGCGGAACAAGTGGCCTCGCTTGGCACCCAACAAATCGCGGGCTTATCAGCGACGCAATTCCGAATGCTGGGCGCCGATCAGATTGCCGCATTGTCTCCAGAGCAGGTCGCAGTCGTTACTACGGCTCAAATCGTATCGCTGAGCACCCGACAACTTTCCGCGATTGAGATAGCGGATTGGGAAGCCCTGTCGACAGCAAGCATAAGAGCGTTGGGCACCGCTCAGCTGCGCAGCATCACCAATGAGCAAATAATCGCCTTGACAACCGCGCAGACGCGGGCCCTCAGCACGGGGCAGATCAGGGCGCTGAGTACCTCACAGTTATCGGTGATGGAGCTCACAGATTTCGATGCCCTGACGACGGTGCAGTTACCCGCCTTGCTCACTCAACAAGTGCGAGTGCTGTCGCAGGAGCAGCTGGGCAGTCTTTCCTCCTCGGACATACGCTCTTTGAGTGTCGATCAGATCAAGGCATTGACCACTGACCAGATGCTTTTGCTCAGCAATGAGCAGATCGCCGGGCTGACCACGGCGCAGATCAGGGCGCTGAGCGCGGCGCAAGTTGCCTGCCTGGATGCGTCGGACCTGTCGGCTTGGTCATCGCTTCAACTTCAGGCGCTAAGCACGGCACAGATCAGGTCGATCGTTGCTGATCAGCTGGGTGGCATCGATGCGAGCAAGCTGAGGACGCTGTCGCCCAGCGTGATTGCGGCGTTGACCACGACTCAAATCGGTAATCTGAGCGGAGACCAGATGATCGGGCTGACGACCCAGCAACTTGCGTCGCTGTCGACGGCGCAGGTCAGGGTCATCAGCAATGATCAGCTGGTGGCGTTCAGTGATCTGCAGCTCAGGTCCTTTACGGCGGCGCAGGTGAAGGGCTTGAGTGTCGATCAGGTCGCCGGATTATCTGACCGGATCGGGGTCATGACGGTCGCACAGACGGTGGCGCTGAGCACACAACAGATTCAGGCCTTGAATGGCGGTCAGATCGCTGCGATGACCACCGAGCAATTCAAGAGTTTATCGGTCGCACAGATCAAGGGGCTGACCCCTGATCAGATCGCTTCCATGGAGACCCGGGATTTGCGGGCGTTGGCAGCGGCACAAGTCGCTGCATTCTCAACGCGCCAGATCTCCGCGATCACCGGCGACCAGATGTCTGCACTGACCGCTGCCCAAATGTCCAGCTGGTCTGCCGCCCAGAAAAAAGCCTTTGTATCGCCGATCATCCTGGACCTTGATGGCAGCGGCCTGAGTACGATCAGCGTCGATAACGGTGTAAGTTTTGATATTGACAATGACGGTCAAGTTGAGAAGACCGGCTGGATCGC
>RGFZ01000130.1 GCA_010024875.1 Oxalobacteraceae bacterium
TGATGCGCCGGTGATTACGGGTGCGATTGCTGACTTTGGTTTTACCGAATTGGACGATGCGTCAGCTCAGGATTTGTCGAGCAGTGGCACGCTGAGCTTTGATGACATCGACACGACTGATGTGATTGACGTGAGCAAGGTGTTGAAGACGGCGGCGGTATGGAGTGGTGGGGCGATTGATGCGGCGCTGAGGTCACAACTGGAAGCGGGTTTTGCCATCAGTGGTGCGGATGTGGCAGCACCTGGCTCGGTGAACTGGACGTACACGGTTAATGATGCGGCGCTGGACTTCTTGGCGAAGGACGAGAAGATCACGTTGACGTACACGGTGACGGTAACGGATAACAGTGGAGCGACCCATACCGATGATGTGACGGTGACGATCACGGGCACGAATGATGCGCCGGTGATTACGGGTGCGATTGCCGACTTTGGGTTTACCGAATCGCCCAATGCTGCAGCTCAGGACTTATCGAGCAGTGGCACGCTTAATTTTGATGACATCGATACTACCGATGTGATTGACGTGAGCAAGGTATTGAAGACGCCGGCGGTATGGAGCGGTGGGACGATTGATGCGGCGCTGAAGTCACAACTGGAAGCGGGTTTTGCCATCAGTGGTACTGATGTGGCAGCACCTGGCTCGGTGAACTGGACGTACACGGTTAATGATGCGGCGCTGGACTTCTTGGCGAAGGACGAGAAGATTACGTTGACGTATACGGTGACGATAACGGATAACAGTGGAGCGACCCATACCGATGATGTGACGGTGACGATCACGGGGACGAATGATGCGACGACGTTGGTAGCGGCGAAGGTATCGGGTTTTATAACGGAAGGAAGTTTGCTGAGCGACACTGGGTCGATTGATTTTGCGGATGTGGATTTAACGGATCGTCCGACATCAAGTAAGGCGACACAGTGGGTGGCTTACCAGAAGTCGGCGACGGATATGACGGCGTTGACATTGACGCAATCGCAGCAGACGGCAATTGAGAATGCGTTCAGTATTTCTCCGGTTACGGGTAATACCAACAATGGCACGGTCAACTGGAGCTATTCGATCACGGAGAGTAGCCTAGACTTTCTGGCAGCGGGCGAAGTGGTCTCGACGGTATTCCGCGTGACGGTAGCTGATGGCAAGGGCGGTAGTGCCTCTGAGGATGTGACGGTGACGATCACGGGTACGAATGATGTACCGGTGGTGACGAACGAGGCACCAGCACGGGCGGGCGCTATTACCGAGGCGGGCGACACCGATACTGGTGCGGTAATCGCTGGTAAGGCGACAGCCTTAGGTACGTTAACTGCGCGCGACGTCGATGAGTCGGCAACTCAAGCGTGGAGTATCGTTGGGACTCCGAGCACGAGATATGGATCGGTAGAAATTGAGAGTACTGGGGCTGACAAAGGTAAATGGACCTATACGCTCGACAATACCCTCGCCGCCACTCAAGCCTTGAAGGGCGGCGAGACTGTCACGCAGACGTACGTCGCGCGCGTGATGGATGACAAGGGTGCATACGTTGATCAGGTCATCACGGTGACTATTGCAGGCGCCAATGATACGCCGGTTGCTTCGGACGACGCTGACCGAGGCACCAATGCTGGTGGAAATGCAGCCGGCAATTTAATCAGCAATGATGTTGATCCAGATAGCAGTTTAACAGTTCTGAAATTCCAGAATCAGGATATCGGTGAACAAGCCGTCAGCTTTACAGGATCCTATGGGTCGCTTGAGATAAGTGCGGATGGTTCGTATACGTATATCGTCGATCTAGATAACCTCGATGTTTTGAAACTTACGACGAGCAATACTTTTGTTAGTGAAGATTTTTCTTATGTAATCACTGATGGCCAGTACGAAAGTCGTGCCAAGCTAACAATTACCATTTATGGCTCCGCGACTGCTATTGAAGCAGGCGGCACTTCGAACGATGTGGCTGGCACGGACCCCACTGACAGTCTCGGTCTCGCGCAGGGTCAGACTGTACTTGCAGTAATCCCAGGAGTTTTATCCTCAGAGGCGGATGTTGAGTTGGCATTTGTCAACTCCTCGCTAGGCACAAAAGGCATGTACGGTAACCTGACACTTACCGCCACAGGAAACTATGCTTATGCAATCGATAATGAAAACATCACCGTTCAAGCGTTAAGAACTCTAAAAAATACTCGGACAGATACGTTTACCTATCGTCTTGAGGATGGCAGCCTTGGGCAATTTATCGTCACGATTCGTGGTGCGAGTGATGCGCCAATCTCAACCAGTGACTTTGCAGATGCCACGGAATCCGGCGGGCTTTCAAACGCGACGCCAGGAACCAATGCGATCGGTAATGTGATTCGTAATGATCGCGATGTAGATGCAGGTGATCTTCTCAAGGTCAAGTCGATTAGCTTCTCAGGTACGGAGGGTGTCCTTGGCAGTTCACTAAAGGCTACGTACGGATCACTCGTCATGAATGAATCGGGCGATTACACGTATGTAGTCGATGATCAGAACGCAGCGGTTCAGGCACTCCGAACATACAACGACAAGCTCACCGAGACCTTCACTTACAAAATAAAGGACATCGCGGGGCTGGTTAGTAACGAGTCTTCCCTGACGATCACGATTCATGGCGCAAGTGACACCCCCACTGCGGTGGTTGACGAAAGTATTGCGGTAGCTTCAGGATCTGGCATTGGTACCAATGCAACCGGCGACGTTCTCAAAAACGACACCGATATCGACGCTAATGACACAAAAACCGTGTCCGCAGTTAATGGCCAAATCTCGGGTGTGAACAAAGCGATCACAGGTACTTACGGTACCCTCGTGCTCCAATCCAGCGGCACCTACACCTACACCCCCGACAACCAGAATAAAGACGTCCAGGCGCTAGCCTATAAGCCCACTGAAGCTGAAATCGTCTGGGCCCAAAAGGTGATGGATGTCGCCGCCGACATCAACAATGAAAAACCTCCTAAAGTTGATGGTCGGGTAGTAAATACAGAAATGGTGTCCAAGGCTCAGTTGTATCTGAAGCACCAGAATGAAACGCTCACCGAGTCTTTTACCTACACGATGAAAGACACCGCGGGGCTCACATCTACCGCGACGCTGACCGTCACCATCAAGGGGGCAAACAATGCGGCGGGATTTAGTGGCCCGACGACCCGTACCGCGACGGTGGTGGAAGATGGCGAGACGTCGGCGGGTGGGCAAATCATTGTGGCTGATGTCGATCATGATGAAACCGGAATTCTTGCCTCAGAAATTAAAGGTAAATACGGCAGCTTTTCTGTCGATGCTTCAGGTAATTGGGGCTATACGCTGGATAAT
>RGFZ01000014.1 GCA_010024875.1 Oxalobacteraceae bacterium
TCGCATAGCGTGTGCACGACATCGATATTGGCCTTTTCATTCCAGCCGCCGATGTTGTAGGTCTCCCCCGGCTTGCCATCGGTCAGGATACAGCGTATCGCGCTGCAATGATCGCCCACATAGAGCCAGTCGCGAACCTGCTGACCATCGCCATAGATAGGCAGCGGCTTGCCTGCCAGTGCATTGGCGATCATCAGAGGCACCAGCTTTTCGGGAAATTGCAGCGGTCCGTAATTGTTCGAGCAATTGCTGGTCAGTACCGGCAAGCCATACGTGTGATGCCAGGCACGCACCAGATGGTCTGATGCAGCCTTCGATGCTGAGTAGGGGCTGTTGGGTGCGTAGGGGGTGGTCTCGGAAAATGGCGGATCGGTCGGACTCAGGGTGCCGAATACCTCATCGGTCGACACATGCAGGAAGCGAAAATTATTCTTGTCGGCGTCGGACAGGCCAGCGCAGTAGGCGCGTGCTGCTTCCAGCAGACTGAAGGTGCCATCGACATTGGTGCGAATGAAGTCCCCAGGGCCATGAATCGAGCGATCGACATGGCTCTCAGCAGCGAAATGCACAATAGCGCGAGGCTTGTGTGTTGCAATTAGCTGATTGACTAATTCCCGATCGCAGATATCTCCCTTCACCAACTGATGACGGGAATCGCCTTCGATGGCGGCCAAATTGTCTGGATTGCCGGCGTAAGTCAGCTTGTCCAGATTGATCACCGGCTCGTCCGTGGACGCCAGCCAGTCAAGTACGAAATTCGAGCCGATGAAGCCCGCGCCACCAGTTACCAGAATCATTGAGATGCCTTGTTAAAACGCCTTATTATTTGATTAACTTATTCATACCAAACACCCGACATTTTAACGGAGCGACGCATCCGCGAAGCAGACTCCCAAAAGAATCTCACCCTGATGCTTATCCAATTCCCTTGACAAATAAAAAAGGCGTGTCTAGCGACACGCCTTTGCAAGATGAATCCAGTGAATTAAACGCGCTCGAAACCTCTTAAACCTGACAAGCGGTTACCAATCCACGCTGCCCCCTTCGCTATGAAAGTACCAATGGCTTTGGCACCATGAGCTACGCCATGAGCAGCCACCCTGCCGGCGAACGCTATCGCACGTCCGCTTGCCATGGTTGCTTCACCAATAGCATGGGCAGCCTTATTCAAACCCTTGGCGATCACCTTTTCCGACACCTTGGCCGTTTCGCTTGTAGTGTCGACAATCCGATTAGCAGAACTCTTCAGGCGAGCGACCGCTTTGCCTTTGAATGCATCGCGGACCACATCCGCTGCAGTGATCGCCGCATCGCCGAGCCTTGATACCCCGGTGGACACCTTGTTTGTTATCTTGGCAGCCAACTCGCCGAGCGACGACTTCAGCTTTCTACCCACAGAGGACAACTCATTGTGCGCGAAAGAGAACGCATCTTGTACACCACCCGCCATACTTGACAAACGGGATTTAACCGACCGGCGAATACTGACTCTACCTTCACTATTAAAGCAAGAAGATTCTGTATCGAGCTTTACCAAAGGCTCTGGACGTCGCTCACTGCATTTCTTGCTGCGAGACGCACGGACAACAGATTGCTCCCTCGGAGTTTCAGAGATCACGCTCGGCTGAGGGTCTGTTGGCTGGGATTGGGTTACGACAGGGGATGGAACAGACGAAATAAATCGTGATTCAAATAAGTTTCCATCTTGCGCTGAACCAGCATCCGCCTGAACTTCCGGAATTTCTTCATTCTTCAGAGATTCTCCGATGATTGTGCGCACTTCTTCGGCGGTCGAATCGAAATCACGACCCGTCGAATTTAGCGTTCCGCGCAGCTGTGCGCATTTTTCAGACGCCAAACCGAGATCATCAATATGGTTAAACGTAAATTCCAGCGCCAGAGCGAAACGTGCGGAATGATGGGGGTCATCACTGGCCAGCTCGGAAATCAATTGTTTTATTTGTTGTGCGAGAGCGCGAGTATCTTCAGTTTCTTCAGCACCCCACAAAATAAGTACTGTGTTGGCGCGCTGGCGAGTATCAAAATTAAAAAAACGGTCGCTCAATTCCGCGCTTAGATTTGCGACTGTAACCGACTGATTGACAGACGTCGCTGTCTCTGGAACATGAGGATTCATCGCTTTTTGAACAAACTGACCTTGAACAAACATTATTACCTCACAAGAAAGTGGAAAGCCGTCTTGAGTGCTTCGCTTGAATAAGAAGTTTCAAACCGCGGCTGAAATATCCGTGGCAGATTTACGATGTTTTCAGTCAAGTGGACGCGTTTGAGGCAGCTATCGAACTATTTCAATTAAAATGTTCCGGTGGGCATCAAATTTCTTGCCAAGACGCTTGAGCGTATTTTTCGAGAAGCTAACGTAGCTGGCGCAGTCAAAACACGATCCCCTTAACTTGCTAACCGAGTGATCTCCGCGATGTCTGACATGACTACCCTTCCGGTTTTTGCTGTAGGAGACCTGCAAGGTTGTCTTGGACAACTAGATTTATTGCTGGATGGCATTGAGGCAGCAACTCCGGATGCCCGGTTCGTGTTTGTCGGCGACCTGGTCAATCGCGGCCCGGACTCGCTGGGTTGTCTGCGACGGATTCGGGCCATGGGTGACAGTGCGCAGCTGGTGCTGGGCAATCACGACCTTCATTTACTCGCGGTCGCTCATGGCATTCGGCCACCAGGTCGCTCTGATACGCTAGACGACCTGCTTGCCGCACCTGACCGCGATGATTTGCTGAACTGGCTCAGACAACAGCCGCTGGCTCTGATGGCCGAAGGGCACCTGATCGTGCATGCCGGCGTACTGCCCCAATGGACGACGGAGCAGACGCTCTCACTCGCAGATGAAGTATCAGCAGTGCTGAGAGGCAGCGATTGGCTGGATTTTCTTGCCCAGATGTATGGCAATGAACCTGCGCGCTGGCGCGACGATCTGCAAGGTGCGAACAGACTCCGCTGTGTGGTGAATGCACTGACCCGGGTGCGTTTTTGTACCGCTGAAGGAGCGATGGAATTCGCTACCAAGGAAGGGCCTGATCAACCACCCTCCGGCTATATGCCATGGTTCGACGTACCGGCACGACTGACGCAAGACACCCCCATCGTCTTCGGGCACTGGTCGACACTGGGACTGATACTGAGACCGAACATCATCGGACTGGATACAGGCTGTGTCTGGGGCGGCAAGCTCAGCGCACTGCGCTTGTCAAACCGTCAGTTGGTGCAAGTCGACTGCCCGCAGCATCAGAAGCCGGGCTAAGTGCATTCGACACCAGTTCTCTTGCAGCAGCCGCCAGCTCACGACGGTGCGCGCCATCGGTGGGTATCGCTGGTAGGCGAATCAGTTCGGCATGCATGCCGCCGCTCTTCAGAATAGCGATCACACTCTCAACAAATGTCATCTCGCCGATAAAGTCTGCCGAGTCATGCAAGCCCCCATCGGCGTCCAGATAGCGTAGCGCGTAGGGTTGTACCGGCACTTCAGCCTCGATCGCTGCCTCGAATAAATTCGCATGAAAAGGCAGCACCGTGCCTTGCGGCGCGGTCGTACCCTCGGGGAAGAAAGCGACGCGCTCGCCATCATGGATACTTTTCACTAGCCCGGCATAAATCCTTCGTACATCGCGCTGTTTGCCACGCGCGATAAAGATCGTTCCGGTGTTTTCACACAGCCAGCCAATCAGGGGCCAGCTTCGAATATCGGATTTCGCTACGAAGCGGCACGGATGGATGGTATTCATCACAAAGATGTCCAACCACGAAATGTGATTGCAGACGATCAGCGCCGGCGATACAGGCTCGCGCTGCGCACTATCGTTGATGGAGAAAGACACGCCGCAGATAGCCACCAGCTGGCGCGACCAGCGCTGTATGCGGCGCTCCCGACCTGCTGCACCAAGAAAAGGAAACAGCAGCGCCACCTTGAGCAGTCCCACTACCAGATGCCAGGCAAGTCTGGCCAGACCCCATACCGGCATGATGATCAACGGCTGTAGGCGACACGGCCGGACACGATGGTGTGCCTGACCTGACCCTGTAGCTCGTAACCAAGAAACGGTGTGTGCTTTCCCTGACTGACAATGACGGGTGCTTCGACCTTCCAGCGCGCGTTCGGGTCGAAGATGCAGACATCGGCGATGCTACCCAGCGAGAGCTTGCCGGCATCGATTCCGGCTACGCGGGCGGCATCGCAGGTAATGCGGGCAATCGCCTTGGAAAGTCCGTTCTTGCTTTTCAAATGATCCTCAGCCCACTTGAGCGACAATGACAGCAGCAGCTCCAGGCCTGTCGCACCGGGAGAGGCTTCGCCAAAGGGCAGCAGCTTCTCATCGTCATCAACCGGTGTGTGGTCCGAGCAGATCGCGTCGACCGTGCCATCAGCCAGCGCCTCGCGTATCGCATCACGGTCGCGCTGGCTGCGCAGCGGCGGCGAGAGTCTGGCGTTGGGATCGAAGAAACCGATATCGTGATCGGTCAGGTGCACATGGTGTGCGCCGACATCGCAACTGACGCGCAAGCCCTCGGCCTTGGCGGCTCGAACCAGCGCGATCCCATCAGAAGATGACAAGCGGCACAGATGCACGCGCGCGCCGGTAGAACGCATCAGTTCGAAGATCGTGTGCAGGGCAATGGTCTCACTCATCACCGGAACGCCGGACAGTCCCAGCCGGGACGCTAGCGGTCCGCTGTGCGCGGTGCCACCCTTGCCCAGATGCGGATCCTGCGGACGCAGCCAAACGGTATATCCATAGGTTTGCGCGTACTGCATCGCGCGCATCAGCACGGTGGTGTCTTCAATCGGCTCTTCGGCCTGCGCAAAACCCACGCAACCCGCTTCGGTCAATTCGGCCATCTCGGTCAGCTCGCGCCCCTTCAATCCTACCGTCAGCGCACCGAGCGGGTAGACATGCGATTGATTCATTAGCCGCGCCCGGTGCACGAGCATCTCGACCAACCCCGGCTCATCCAACACGGGATCGGTGTCTGGCGGGCACAGCAGACTGGTCACGCCGCCAGCCAGTGCCGATTGCAATTCGGATTCGAGGGTTGCCTTGTATTCATAACCGGGTTCACGCAGACGAACCGACAAATCCACGAGACCCGGTGAGATGATCAGTCCGCTGGCATCGATGGTCTGGTCGGCACCGAAGCCATCGGGTGCCTTGCCAACCGATGCAATCTTGCCATCCGCAATGAATACATCGTGTGAAGCGTCAATGTTGTTGGCCGGATCGATCACGCGGCCATTTTTGATATGTAGTCTCATCTCATTCAATTCCTGCTTGCGCTGTTAGCCACTCAAGCGCCCGCCAGCATGCTCATCACGGCCATGCGCACTGCGATACCAAAGGTCACCTGTGGAAGAATCACTGCCTGCGCGCCATCGGCCACGGCCGAGTCGATCTCTACGCCACGATTCATCGGCCCCGGATGCATCACGATCGCATCGGGTTTCGCCAGCGCCAACCGCTCGGGCGTGAGTCCGTAACTCTTGAAATATTCCTGCGCCGACGGCAGTAGCGCGCCGGTCATGCGCTCATTTTGCAAGCGCAGCATGATGATCACGTCCACGCCCTTCAAGCCCTCATTCATGTCGTTGAAAACGCGCAAGCCCATTTGCTCAAGGCCACCCGGCAGCAAGGTGCGCGGCCCAATCGCACGCACCTCCGGCACGCCCAGCGTCGTCAGGCCATGAATGTCAGAACGCGCGACGCGACTATGCAAAATGTCGCCAACAATCGCTACGGTCAGATTAGTGAAGTCTTTTTTGTAATGCCGGATGGTGTACATGTCCAGCAAACCCTGAGTGGGGTGCGCATGGCGACCATCGCCCGCATTCACCACATGCACATGCTGCTGATGGGTTTCGGTCAGGTGGCGAGCGATCAGATACGGCGCGCCTGATTGCGAATGACGCACGACGAACATATCGGCGTGCATCGCAGCGAGATTGTCTATCGTGTCAAGCAGCGACTCACCCTTGCTGGCCGATGAAGCAGAAATGTTCAGGTTGATCACATCTGCCGACAATCGCTTGGACGCGATTTCGAAGGTGGTGCGGGTGCGCGTGGAATTCTCAAAAAAAAGATTAAAGACGCTCTTGCCCCGCATGAGCGGGACTTTTTTTACCTCACGATCGCTGACACTCACGAACGACGCTGCCGTGTCGAGTATGCGAGTGATCATCGCCTTTGGCAGGCCTTCCAGCGTGAGCAGATGCTGCAGCTCGCCGTGCTTGTTAAGTTGGGGGTTATGCATGATCTACGCTCAGGGAAAGTCGTCCATCCTCGGCTTTTTGCAGCACGAGGGTCTGTTGCTCCGGCAGCGTGACAGTCGCTGCGACAAAGTCGGCAGCGATCGGCAGCTCTCGCCCGCCACGATCGACCAGCGCTGCGAGCATGATCTTTCCGGGTCTGCCGTAATCGAACAGCGTATTGATCGCAGCACGGGTGGTACGACCGGTGTAGAGCACATCATCGACCAGCAAGATGTTCGCTCCTTCGACCTCGAAAGGTATCTGGCTTGGGCGTACCTCTTCCTTGAGCCCTCGCTTCGCATAATCATCGCGATAAAAAGACACGTCGATGTAGCCCACTGTGCTCACGTCAAGTGACTTTGCAAGACGTTCTGCAAGCCAGGCGCCGCCAGAGTAGATGCCGACCAGCGCTAGCCGCGGCGCGCCGGCAAGCGCGGCCTTCAGGCCATGCTCGAGCTGCTGAAAGAGCTTCTCGGCGTCGAGTTCAGGATGGGTCATGAGTGTCGAAGTATTGTTGGAGTATGAGCGCCGCCGCTTCGCTGTCCACATGCTCGCCGCGCGCCGGATTCAGCACCACGGAGGTGTAACGTTCATCCACCAGCGTGGTGGGCAATCCGAAACGGCCATTCATCTGGTTCGCAAATCGCCGGCAGCGCACGCTCATCTCGTGCTCCGCGCCGTCAGGATGCAGCGGCAAGCCGACCACCACTGCCTCTGGCTGCCATTCGCTCACTAGCGCGGCAATCGCCGAAAACTTTGCATCATTCGTTGCAGCATCAATCACCGCCAGCGGTTGAGCCTGCTTCAGCAAACGATTGCCGACGGCAACGCCAATCCGGCGCAAACCGAAATCGAAGGCTATCACCGTGCTCATCTCAGTTGCATAATCGAGAGGTCACTCTGCTGAGCTGACAGGTCGATGGCAAAGCGGTGCGACGCGACGGGCAGCCTGACCAAGCAGGCTCTACGCATGTCCGGCTTCACCCGAAAGCATGGAAGGATCAATGCCCAGTAGGCTCATGGCTGCGACAAAGCGCTGCTCGACTGGCGTATCAAACAAAATCGTCGTATCGGCTCGAACCGTGAGCCAGCCATTGCGCAGTATTTCCTCTTCGAGCTGGCCCGCGCTCCATCCCGCGCATCCGAGGGTGACCAGCAGCCGTTGCGGACCGTCGCCGCGCGCGGCAGCTTCCAGCACATCGCGGGAGGTAGTTAGCGCGACTTCATCGGACACAGTGAGTGACGAGTTGTAATCGTCAGCCGGCGCATGCAGCACGAAGCCGCGCTCAACCTGCACCGGACCGCCGAACATCACCGGACCACGCGCCGCAGTACTGCCATGCGGATCGATCTCGAGCGACAAGTCGAGTCGCTCGAACAGCACATCCATGGTCATGTCGGTGGGACGGTTGATGATCATGCCCAGTGCCCCGCCATCATTGTGCTCGCAGATATAGACGACGGTACCGCCGAAGATAGGATCTAGCATTGAGGGCATGGCGATCAGAAAATGATCCGCGAGCTGCAGCGGCGGAAGGGAGTTGCCGGTGTTGGAGGAAAAATCGTCGGCACCCGCGCCAGGCGCGGAGGAGGAAGGAGATTGATGCTTGCCTTGCTTGGCCATGCGCCGATTTTATCAGCTTTGCGAGCCAAGCCGCCGTCCTCTGAAAGCGGCCGCGACATCTTTTAGTGCGAAACGGCTACACTCCCCGGAGGGCTTGCTCTCCTGCTCGCCCATCTGTTTCGCTTTCCCCCTTTCCCCATCAGAGACGCCGATGAACCGCTACAACAAGGCACTGGTCTGGTTTCGCCGCGACCTTCGCCATATCGACAACGCTGCACTGCACCACGCACTCGCCAGCAGCGCTACCGTGTACTGCGTTTTCATTTTTGACAAAGACATTCTTGACCCCTTGCTAGCTGAGGGCCGCCTGGACAGGCGCGTCGCCTTCATTCATGCAAGTCTGCAAGAACTCGATGCCGAGCTCAAGCGCGGCGGCGGTGGCTTGATCGTGCGTCATGCGCGCGCAGCGACGGAGATCGCTGCGCTGGCCGACGAGCTCGCGGTCGATGCGGTGTTCGCGAATGAAGATTATGAACCTACCGCCGTGGAGCGTGATGCCAAAATTGCCAAGGCGTTGCAGCGCGCCGGTCGTGTGCTTCATCTTTTCAAGGATCAGGTCATCTTCGCCAAAGATGAAGTACTGTCACTAGCGAGTAAACCCTTCTCTGTATTCACCCCCTACAAGAACGCTTGGCTGAAAAAACTCTCGCTGCCCTCCGGCGAATTGAATCTAGATGCGCTGGCTCCACTAGTCTGCAAGCCTGCCAAAGGGCAGCTCGCCATGCTGCCAACAGCACCGCCCATGCCAACGCTGGCGTCGATGGGCTTTGACGACTGTGATCTGGCCGCGCTGAAGATCCCGACGGGCATGAAAGGCGGCGCCACTCTGTTGAAAGATTTCATTCCCCGGATGTCGCGCTACAAGGCTTCACGCGACTACCCAGCAGTCAAAGGGCCCTCTTATCTGTCGGTGCATCTGCGCTTTGGTACCGTATCCATACGCACACTCGCACGACTGGCAGCTGAGGCGCTGCAATCAGGCGAAGGCGGAGAAGGCGCTGCGGTTTGGCTGTCCGAACTAGTCTGGCGCGACTTCTATTTCATGATCTTGCACAATAATCCGCACGTAGTCGGGGGTGCGTTCAAGCCCGAGTACGATCGAATCAAGTGGGAAAGCGGCAAAGAAGCAGACCAGTCGTTTGCAGCTTGGTGTGAGGGACGCACAGGCTATCCGCTGGTGGATGCGGCCATGATGCAGCTGAATCAGACTGGCTATATGCATAACCGCTTGCGCATGGTCACCGCGTGTTTTCTGATCAAGGATCTAGGCATCGACTGGCGACGCGGAGAAGCTTACTTTGCGCGGCAGCTCAATGATTTCGACCTGTCAGCCAACAACGGCGGCTGGCAGTGGGCCTCGTCATCGGGTTGCGATGCTCAGCCTTATTTCCGAATCTTCAATCCGGTGACTCAATCGGAAAAATTCGATCCCGAAGGCCAATTCATCAAGCGCTATCTTCCGCAACTGGCCAAGCTCGACCGCAAGCATATTCATGCGCCATGGCTGGTACCAGAGATGACGTTATCGATGGCAGGCATCGTGCTGGGAAAGGATTATCCTCGTCCGCTGGTCGCGCATGACGAGGCACGCAAGAAGACGCTAGCTCGCTACGCCGTTGTGAAAAAATAATTCCTGGCCAGCTCATAGCGCCAGCGGATTTAGCTGCCGGCTGTGCCGGGTCAGGTCGTATTGCATCGCTCCGCTTTCGCGTCCTGACTGCTTGAGCCAGTCTGGATGGTTGATCGTATCTTGCATGTCACGACGTCCAGCTTCCCAGCGTTCCAGCACCGATACTCGCGAGAATTCATAGTCCTTGGACTCTCTCTCCTCGGGCCCCTGACGATAGATCAGGTGAACCAAATCGATTGGCGCCACATTCGCGAAGGCTTGTAACCGCTGTACTTCGGGATCATCCAGCAAACTCTCAGGTAGTTTGGCAACCAAATCAATAATTGCACGGCGCAGATTGGTCAGATCAGCGGCGACATTGCTGGCGTAGCGAGTACGGCTGGAATACTGAATATCCTTTTGTCGCTTTAGCACCTCATCGAAATTCACCGGCACCGGCCCGCGCGCATTGAACAGATCGATCTGGAACACCAGCAGGCATTCGCGAGGGTTACGTACCTCGAGCACATGCTGCAGAGGTGTATTCGACAGGATGCCTCCATCCCACCAAGCCTCGCCATCGATCACGATCGGCGGAAACGAGGGCGGTAATGCACCGCTGGCCATCACATGCTCCGGCCCAATTCGCTCGTTGCTGCTATCGAAGTAATACGAATTTCCAGTTCGCACATTGACTGTCCCCAGAGACAGGCGTACCGGCCCTTTGTTAATCAGATCGAAATCGATCAGCTCCTCCAGCGTCTCGCGCAGTGGCGCAGTGTCGTACAAGCTGAGCGCTGCCGGCGTGCCCGGCAGCTGAAAAGGTGGTGGCGGCACACGCGGCTGATAAAAGCCCGGAATGCCCAGCCACGCTGCATGCCACGCACTGAGCTGATTGAGTGCGGTGCGGGTGTCATGAATCTCAGTCATGGCGCGCAGCCAGGGGGTCAGTGACAAAGCGTCACCGACCTGTGGCAAGCCAGACGACACCAGCCGCCAGAATTCATTCAACCTTTCCACGCGCTGCTTGGGCGGATTACCGGCGATGATGGCCGCATTGATCGCGCCAATGGAAACTCCCACCACCCAGTCGGGCTGATAAGTTGTCTCGGACAAGGTATCGAAAACACCCGCCTGATACGCACCGAGTGCGCCGCCCCCTTGCATCACTAGCGCGATGCGATCATGACTTCGCTGTAGTGCGAGAGTCTTACCATCCATGGTCCAATCAATTTTCATCAGACTTCCTTGCTCGGGAATGCTTGCTCAGTCGGACACTGCGCTGGGTCACAGCAGATATTCCATCTGCTCTTCTGTGTATTTTGCTTTTGCAGCTTGTCAGGCAGCGCTGGCACTGGTTTGTCGAATTGGCGCGCACGAGTTCAGCCAGTCGAACAACTCCTGATCGCGATACGGCTTTCCGAAATATGCATTCGCACCCAGCTGCATCGCATGCGATCGGTGCCGCTCCGCGGCACGCGAGGTGACCATTGCGACCGGCATAGATTTGAGACGGACATCAGCACGAATACGACTCAGAAGTTCAAAACCATCCATGCGCGGCATCTCGATATCCAGTAGCAGCGCTGCTGGCGTCGTGTCACGTAATTGCTCCAGTGCCTCCACCCCATGTCGCGCCACTGTCACCCGATATCCATGCCGCTCAAGCAATCGCTGGCTTACCCGGCGAACTGTCAGCGAATCATCGACCACCATGACCAGCGGCGTTTTGTCGAAAATCGTACCGGCGTTGATTTGTGTCTGCGTTACCCGGTGATGAAGCGACAGATCGTCGAACCATTGCAGCAGGTTCATGATCAGCAGCACGCTGCCGTCTGCCTGCAGAGTCGCGCCGGCAAGGCCTGGCACACCTGCCAGTTGCAAGCCCGTTTGCTTGACGACGACTTCCCGATGACCGATCACTTCGCCGACCCGGATGGCCATCCATTGATCCAGCTGGCGCAAGATGACCACCGAGGGGCGATGTACGCCGGAGGTCAGCGACTCAGCTGCTCGACGAACATCGGAGGATTCAATCGAACATTCCCCGTACAAGTCGCTCAGACTCCGAAAAGGCATGGTCTGCCGCTGCCACTCCAAGCTACCGGTGGTTATGGCGTGGCGCAGCACGGATTCATTCAGCTGCATCACCTGCTGCACCATGGATGCCGGTAACGCAACCGGATGACTACCGTCCGACACCACCAGCACCTGCTGCGTAGACAGCAACTGCGGCAAACCTAGGGTAATGCAGGTACCCGCACCCGACAGGCTGTCAACCTTGAGCGCGCCACCCATTTGCATCACGGCTTCTCTGACGGCATCCATGCCTATGCCACGCCCGGCCAGTCCGGTGACTTGCTCTGCGGTTGACAGACCGGGATGAAAAATCAATTCGGCTAACTGAGTATCATCGATGACCGATCCCTCGCTCAGCACGCCGAGTGCGCAGGCGCGCGCGCGTATGCGAGCAACGTCAAGCCCCCTTCCGTCATCGCTGATCTGCAGCCGCAGCTCGCCGCCCTGCTGGCTGAGCAACACACGAACGAGGCCGCAGCGCGGTTTGCCTGCCTGCTCGCGCTGGGTGGGCGTCTCAATGCCATGCACGATGGCGTTGCGTATCAGGTGCTGCAACGCACCGTTCAGACGATCCAGCTGCTGGCGATCGATCTCAATCCGTGCACCTTCGATCTCGAAACGGACATCACGCCCAGTCTCGCCCGCCACTTGCCGCACCAGATGACGCAAGCGGGGCTCGATACTATAAAACGCCTGCATGCCGGCCCGCCTCAGATCCGACTGCAACGACCGCGCATGCCGGGTCTGCTGCGACAGCATGGCTGCCGTCGAATCAGATTGCCGTCCCAACGTACGTTGCAAGCTGGTCAAATCGGCCAGGCTTTCTGAAGTCATGCGAGTCAGTTCCTGCAGGCGAGTATAGCGATCGAACTCCAGCGGATCGAAGACGGAGGCACTGGGTTGTGCATGCGCCGTAATGCGTGACTCCGATTGCAGCTCGAGCTCGCGTAATTGGTTACGCAGCCGCAGAAGATTTTCTGCCAGATCGGTCACCGTCTGGCGCTGACGCTGCAATTCCTCGCTAGCGCGCACGGCGCCCACCAGCAGTTCGGCGGCACTGCTGGTCGCGCGCTCGAGAAGATCATTGCGAATCTTGGGAGCAAGGCCTGCTGCCTCGATGGGCGAGCGCTCGATGAGAGCGCTCTCAGCCTCCGGCGGCTCTGGCAGCGATGTGGCATGCGCAGCGCAGGATGCATCAGATTCCACTGCGCGAGTAGACAAAAGACCTGCCTCTGCCAGCAGCTCAGCAAGCTCATAACGAAAACTATGCAGCTCATGATCCGAAAAGCTATCCGCTCTGGCAAAGTGTGAGACCTCATGCTCCATGCGGTGCAGACGTTCGCCCAGCACCGTCTCTCCTGCCATCCTCGCACTTCCTTTGAGCGTGTGAAGTAGACGCAATACACCGGAACGCTGGGTATCATCGCGCGGCGCGGCGAGCCAGACCTCCATCTGCTGGGCCAGCAGGGGCATGAGTTCGGCTGCCTCTTCGCTGAACACGGCAAATAACTCTGCATGCGCAGTCAGTGCGTCATCCAGCGGATTGAGAGCGGAGTCGCGCTCGCCAACCTCATCGGGTATCAGCGGATCATATGCATGCTCTGTGGGGCATAGATCGATTGATCGAGTTGAAGGCTGCGCCGCTTCATTTGGCAAATACTGGTCAATCTGATTGCTTGGGTGGCTTGGGTGGCTTGGATGACTTGGGTGGCTCTGATCGCTCTGATAGCTCTGGTCGCCTTGATCGTCCAGGTCATTCTCTGAAGGTGGGTGGTTCGATGCGTCGGATGGGCTGTCGGAGAGATCTGCGGGGGGCTTCAACAACGCGCTCAGTGCATCGGCATTAACCGGAACATCCTGATCAGCAGGATCAGTAGGTGCGACCGCCTGTGTCGAATGCAACTCCTGCTCCAGTGCCCGCACGCTCTGCATCAGCGCGTCAGCATAGCCATGCTGCCTTTCCAAGGGCAAATTGACCAAATGATCGACCACCTGCTCTAGTGCCAGCGCACCATCATGCAGGCGCCGGCGACCGACAGTCGCCGAGCTGCCGGCGAGGCCATGGGCCTCATTGGCAACCTCGAGTGGCAGACTGTCAGCGGGACTGTTCGCCCACGTGGAAACCACCTGATTGAGCCGGGATAATCGCTGAGTCGCTTCTTGAATGAAGATCTGTTCCAGACGATCTGCGGGTCGATATTCATGCAGCCCGCTACCTGAGGAATAATTCTTCGAATTCTCAATCGCATGACCGGATAATTCGTTCAATGACACGTCCGGCGGTTCACTTGACGATATCTCGGCAACACTACCCAAACCTCCATCTACCGATGCATCCATGCTGTCATACGCGCCGTGAATATCGCGCGGATCGGTGTGATCATGATATGCATGATCTCCCGCCGACCAGGCATCGACCCATTCATGCAGCTGCACCCATTGCAAGGTAAGCCTCTGCATTTCTGCGTCAAGCACATCGGATACGATCGAGGGAGCACGCTGTTCGGTCGCGGACAGTGATTTCTTGAGCGACACTGCCATCTGTACTGCCGCGTTTTTGCCGATAAGGGATAACGCGCCGATCACTCGGTCCAAAGACAAGATGAGCTCGCGTAACGCAGCCACCGTATTTCCCGACTCAACCATGGCGTCTACTTTTCGCTCGGCATCTGTCAGTGTCATCAGTATTGCTATTCTCAGCGCTCCGAGTGCAGCAGATCGCTGCAGATCAGGTGCCAAAGAGCCAAGTTCATCCCGCAATGAGACACCTGCCACGCAGGCGCTCTTGGCATGCGCAGGCATCGCTTCTAGGGCACGCAACGCAGCATTGAGCTTATGCGAAGAATTTTTGTCATCGAGGGCATCGGCAGCAGCACGTGCCATCAGCAACCCGGCGGCCAGCAACAGACCGTTACTGTCATCATGCGCCCACAAACCGAGTAGGTAATCTCCCGCAGAAGCTAGTGCGGGGATTGCTTGCAGCCTACCGACGATGGCTTCCATGTGTCGACGTCGCTGACCCGGATCGGCAGCGGGCCATGCAAGCTCGATCTCATCCAGACTGGCGAGCAGTTGATGCCTCTGCTCTTTCATCCGCTCAGTAACAGCAAGTTCTGCCCCTGGCCTTAGCTGCCAATCCAGTGCGAAACCATCGCGCACACTTTGACTGGTGCTGGTCACGGGCGCGAACAAAGCTATCTGAAACAACACATCTTGGATGAGTCTGTCTGGAAGCACCACCACAGGCGCAGCAGATTGCTGCGCCACCTGACGAACGGTGCGCATCACTGCAGAGAGATTTTTCTTTGCCAGCGCCAGATCCATGGGAGCGTCTGCTAGCAAGTGTTCACAGTAGATCAGTATCACCGTCCAGTACAGATGATCACGCTGATCTTGAGCATGTCGTCGTACCAGAGAAATGATTGCCGCGACCTTGCTGAGCGAATCGTGCAATCTTTCGGAACCTGGCTCAGCGCGTAATAGCTCAAGCAATATCTTGTCGACATCACCTAACGACACCGAAGCCTCAGTCGGTGACCAAGCATACGAACCCAGGAACGCCTGCGCAACAGGCACTGCTTCGAGCTCGTCGGGAAGGGAGAGCATGATCATCGCAGACGGAGAAGGCGCTGATCCGGGCAAGTGCGCAGCAAGCTCTCTCCATGCCGACAGCAAGCTGCCCGCTGCAGCTGCCTGGCCTCGCTGCAGCGCTGGCAATGAAGCCAACAGACGCGCACATGCGAAATCCAATGCGTGCAGCGCACCTGAGGACAGCGGATGATCACCTGTGTTCTGCACCAGCTCAAGCATCAGCCAGCAAAGCATCTCGAGGCTCTGAGCGCCACAGAACCGGAAAGTCCCCTCGAGCAAGCGCAACTGCTTTTTCATGGTGGCGAAAAAGATCTCGCGGTATGAGTCGCAGTCCGGCTGTCCGATCGCGCTTCGCAAGGCAATCAGCGACAGTCGCTGCGCGTCGACGAGTGCCGTGAGCGCGGGTGAAGGGCCTACCGGCAGCGGCAACGGACAGCGATTATTTGCGCACCGATCGGTCGTCCTGAAATCACCGGACATGATGCCCGCCGTCAGGCGATGCGGAAGCGTTCGATAGCACGCTCCAGCGCCTTTGCCAGCTCAGCCAGCTCCTGTACCGAACTGGCGGTTTGTTGGGTGCCATGTCGTGTGTGCTCAGTCACGGTAAGAATACTATCGATATTGCGCGTGACCGCATCCGCGACAGTTGCCTGCTGCGCAGCCGAACCTGAAATGCCGGCGATTAGCTCCGCCAAATGCTGAGATATGCGTCGAATATCGCCAAGCGCGGTGCCGGCAGCATCGGACAGCCGCGCACCTTCGACGACGCCCTGTGTTGACAGCTCCATCGCTACCACAGCCTCCTGAGCGTCTTCCTGCACGGTCTTGACCAGAGTGGCGATCTGGCGCGCCGCATCGCCACAGCGCTCCGCCAGTCGTTGAACTTCCTCGGCAACCACGGCAAATCCCCGGCCCGCCTCGCCTGCAGCGGCTGCCTGTATTGATGCATTGAGTGCGAGTACATGCGTCTGTTCGGTGATATCCGAAATCAGCTCGGTGATATCGCCGATTTCCAGCGACGATTCACCGAGACGCTTGATACGTTTGGAAGTCTCTTGTATCTGTTCGCGGATATGCTGCATGCCGCGTATCGAGTCCTGCACAGCGGTCTCGCCCTGCTGTGCCGCCTGAACTGATGATTGAGCCACATCGGAAGATTCGCTGGCAGCACGCGATACCCGATGAATCTGTGCGGTCATCTGCAGCACCATCTGACCCGTCTGCTGTATCTCGCCGGATTGACGTTTGGACAGCGCGAGCAACTCGCTTGACATGTTTTGCGCGAGTTCGCAGGAGCTTCCCACCTGGAGCGCGGTCTGCCTGACTTTGCCTAGCAATCGCCGGAGTTCTTCGAGCGTCACATTCACCGAGTCCGCAATTGCACCCGTCACGTCCTCGGAGACCGTCGCATGCACAGTGAGATTGCCCTCGGCAATTTCCTGCAACTCGTTCATCAACCTGAGAATCGCCGCCTGATTCTGCTGGTTCAGGTTACGCGCCGCTTCTTCTTCGTGCATGGCCTTGCGCTGCTGATCTTCGGCCAGTAGCCGCCGAGCCTGCGCCTCTGCGGCTTCGAGTCGGCTCTCTCGCAAAAGTAACCAGGCCAGCAACAGGCCCAGCAATAATGAACTGCTCGCAAAACCACCGATTGCCCATTGTATCCAGCTGACTTCATGCTCCTGATCACGGTAGGACTGCTGGAGTACGGAGAGTTTTTCACGCAGCGGCTCGTTTTCCTGAAACAAGCTTCGCTCGGCTTCTTTGGCTGCGATGAATTTGCCGAGATTGGACAGCATCCCCGACATCTCGCGTCGATAATTGTCGAATGCCACTTTCAGCTCGCTCAGCCGCTGTCTCGCATCCGGGTGACGAATCGGCGGCAGTCTGAGCACCTCACTGCCCTCGGCGAATCCGGCGATGATGTCGCGAAAGGTGTTCGCATCTTTACCCAGCATGAAAGCCGTGTCTTGATTGATACCCTCGGGGGTCATGAATTCATTGGCGCTCTTACCCAGCCTCTGAGTCAGCATCACGAGTTGGCCGGCAGCGGCGACCTCACGCGGCGAGGCACCCGTCTGGGCAAGCAGGCTGGCAATCTGTTCGGACAATTCGAGCAGCACCGGACTGATGGTGTTGAGCGTTCGTAGTGTGGTGCGAAAACCCGTCAGCTCTTTTTCCATCGACAGAATTTGCGCCGCTGTCTTGTCGGACTTCAGCCAAGCCTGCTGAATGGCTGCGATGCGCACCGCGTATGCCGCATCCGCTTCAGGAATCATCCGTCCCTGCCATTCGCCGCCTGCAGCAAGCAGCTTCAGTTGCTGATTGATCGCTGCTCGGCTCTGCTCCAGCTGGCGAAAAGCCGCAGGATTGCCCTGAATCGCATTCGGCGCAGCCTTTCCAAGCCGCTGAGAGTGCATCACCAATTCACTGGCGATCTGGGTTCTGGCCGCTGTCATCAATGCATCGCTTGTGCTGACCCATGCAAAAGCCAGCAGTGCCGCGACAGATAACGACAAAGCGAGCTGTGCAAAGCGGCGCAGGCGCTTTGCTGTCCAGTCGGGCAAATTCCATGCCTTGCGAATAGGGCGCAGCAAACCAAGAAAAATGGAAAATCCGACCTGGCGTCCCAATCCAACCCAACGTCCAATGCGTGTTTGACGCTCCTGAGCAGACGTCGGTGTATCTTGCATATCCATCCGATTGACTCCGTTAATTCAGCGTGTGCGACCGCTTGTTCAGCGAGCTGCGTGATGGCGACGGCGCCGCAATTCGCGCAACCATATTTTTTTACAGCGCCGCATTAGCAAAACGAGGATCCGCCATCAGTGTCAGTACATCCAGCCGATGCCATGACTTGTCCTGAATACGCACGCACTCGCCTTGCCAAATCGGTTTTACGGTGATGGAGGCCGCCGACGATTGCTCGGCTTCGCTGTCTGAGGTATCGGAAAATTCCATCAGTCCGGTGACGGCAGCGACGCGCAATGCGCACGCGATTGGAAAACGATCAGACAATACAATCAGTCGCCCAGAGGTTTTATGTGACGAGGATTGACCGCCAAGAAAATTTTCGAAATCGATGACACCTGTCAGCTTGCCGCGATGATTAATCAGCCCAAGAAACCAAGCTTGCGTACCAGGTACCGGTGTCATTGCGGGCACTGGCATGATCTCTGCCGCCTCATTCAGGTTGATCAGCCATCCGCTGCCGGCGGCAAGAAAACTAAGCTGACGCGACGATGCGGCAGGAGAGGCCTGCGCCGAGGTTGTGCGCTCTGCGAGTTGGCGCTGATAATCACGCAGCGATTGCCGCGACTTGCGCGCGACCGAGAGAGAAGCGCTGGCTGACCTGCTATTCATCGATCAGCCTGCCTGTTCGAGCAATGAGGCTATCTTTTTCAGCAACTGGATGGGATCAACAGGCTTGACCATGAATTCACGCGCCCCCTGTCGAATGCCCCAGATGCGGTCGGTTTCCTGATTCTTGCTGGAGCAAATAATGATGGGTACGTGCTGGGTCGACGGATCACGACTGATCTCGCGAGTGGTCTGGAATCCGTTTTGCCCGGGCATCACGACATCCATGATGATCAGATGTGGCAGACTGGTCCGGATGCAAGACAGCGCCGCCTCGCCATTTTCGGCGGTGCTGACCTGATACCCGTGCGACGACAACAGCTCAGACAAGAAATGTCTTTCGGTGGGTGAGTCATCGACAACAAGTATGTTCCGGCGCGGCATATGGAGATGAAATCAATCGCTGATGGTCGACAAGAAAAAACACGTGGGCAAGCACACGACCTAGCTCAGAAAGCCGGTGGCGGCAATAACTCGCGCACGGTACGCAGCAGACTGTCTTTTGCAAAAGGCTTGGTGAGATAAGCGCTCGCACCGGCCAGCGCCCCTCGCGCGCGGTCGAAGATGCCGTCCCGAGAAGAGAGCAGCACGACCGGCAGTTTTCGGAACCGCTCGCTCGTGCGAATCAAGCTGCAGGTGTGGTAGCCATCAAGGCGCGGCATCAGGATGTCGCAGAACACCAGGGCGGGTTCATGATCGACGATACAGGACAGTGCCTCAAAGCCATCGTCGGCAAGAAGCACGGAATAACCCGCCTGAGACAGGAAGATTTCAGCAGAACGACGTATGGTGCTGCTGTCGTCGACGACGAGAATCGCAGACGACTGCGGCGGCGGCGTCTGCGCTTGCGATGCATTCATTGCGACCCCGTTACGATGGTTCACGAAACGGGCGCAACTCTAGCAAAAAGGATAATTACTTAAAACATTGGCAAAGCAAATTGTCGCTACATAGGCTTTTTGGCGACACATCGGCCGGCGATGAACGCGGCCTGCTGCGCATCACCCGCGATCATGCAGCACGGGTATGCGCGATATCAAACTGCGACCATCTCAAAATCATCCTTGCGAGCGCCGCACTCCGGACAGGTCCAGTTCATCGGCACATCTTCCCAACGCGTGCCGGGGGCAATCCCCTCTTCCGGAAGACCGGCCGCTTCGTCGTACACCCATCCGCAGATCAGGCACATCCAGGTTTTGAATTCTTGTTTGGTCTCGTTATCGCTCACGCTACAGCCCTTCAAGTAAAATGCATAGCCACCTATCTTAATCGTTTCCCTGTGCAAAACCAAACTTCTCCGCTCGTTTTAACCTTCGGCGTCGCCGATCCGGTCGGGGCGATCGGCATACAAGCGGATCTTGCCTCATTGGCAGCGATGGGTTGTCACGGATTGTCGGTGATCACTGCATTGTCGATCGGCGACACCACGGGAACAGAAGACACACAAGCGGTCGAGCCTGACTGGGTCGCTGATCAGGCGCGTGTGCTGCTCGAAGATATGCCGGTTTCTGCCTTCAAGGTCGGGCATATCGGTAGCATCGAGAACGTATCCGTCATCGCAGAGATCGTCTCCGATTACCCTGAGCAGCCGCTGGTGCTCGATCCGTTTTCCACCACCCTGCCCGATCAGGGACCGGATGAAGAAATGCTGCTCGCCGTGCGCGAGCTGCTGATACCACAAACGACACTGTTGCTGGTATCGGCCGACGAACTGTCGCGACTCGCAGAGACTTGGCGCGAGCCCAGCGACGACAACATGATCGAGATCGATGCATTACAAATGATCGAGTTCGGCTGTGAATTTCTCTTTGTCACTGGCATACCGGGCGATGCGCACGATGTGACGAACCTGCTGTTTTCGGAAGAAGGATTGGTCCGCAGCGCAAGCTGGCCCCGGCAAACGGGGCCGTTTGCCGGGGCAGGCAATACCTTGTCAGCTACCATTACGGCGATGCTGGCAAATGGCCTCGATGTTCCCGAGGCCGTGGCGGAAGCGGAAGAATTCACCAATGCAGCGCTTTCGCACGCGCAGCGGCTGGGTATGGGCAAACTGATACCTGACCGTTTTTTCTGGGCGCACGAGGGCGATGCTGAATCTCCAGCGTCCTGAGCCAGCGCGAAGAACACCGACTGACAAACACGGCAGCCATGCGTCCTCCGGCGCGATAACGAAAAAAGGCTGCGCTTTACTATGGGGGCTGATGTGTCCAACAACGAAACCTTGTTCGCCCGCGCGCAGCGCAGCACGCCTGGCGGCGTGAACTCTCCTGTACGCGCTTTCCGCTCGGTCGGCGGTACGCCGCGCTTCATCACACATGCCGAAGGTCCATGGTTCTGGGATGCCGATGGCAAGCGCTACATTGATTACATCGGATCCTGGGGACCGGCCATCGTCGGCCATGCACATCCGGAAGTGATCAGCGCAGTCCAGCAAGCCGCCGCGCGCGGACTGTCTTTCGGTGCACCCACCGAGGGCGAGATCCTGATGGCCGAAGAAATCTGCAAACTGGTCCCATCGATCGAGCAGGTACGCCTTGTCTCATCGGGCACGGAAGCCGCGATGAGCGCACTGCGGTTGGCGCGAGGCGCCACGGGTCGCGATCTGGTGATTAAATTCGAGGGCTGCTACCACGGCCATGCGGATTCGATGCTCGTCAAAGCAGGGAGCGGCCTGCTCACTTTCGGCAACCCAACATCGTCAGGTGTGCCAGAAGATTTTGCGAAACACACGATGGTGCTCGACTATAACAACAGCGAGCAGCTTGAGCAGGCATTCAAAAACCTTGGCGACAAGATCGCTGCGGTCATCGTCGAGCCAGTCGCCGGCAATATGAATCTTTTGCCAGCGACCAAAGAATTCCTTCAGACCATGCGCTCGCTGTGCAGCCAGCATGGCGCGCTGTTGTTGTTCGATGAGGTGATGTCGGGCTTCCGCGTGGCGCTCGGGGGAGCGCAAGCGCTATACGAAATCCAGCCCGACATGACGGTGCTGGGCAAAGTGATTGGCGGTGGCTTGCCAGTGGCTGCCTTCGGCGGACGCGCCGATCTGATGAAGCATCTCGCCCCGCTGGGACCTGTTTATCAGGCAGGTACCTTGTCGGGCAACCCAGTGGCCGTCGCGGCTGGCATGACCACACTGAAGATCATTCAGCGCCCCGGCTTCTATGAATCATTGACCGCTCAGACGAAGAAACTGGTCGATGGATTGTCGAGCGGCGCAGCAGCAGCAGGCGTGAACTTCTGCGCGAACTCGGTGGGCGGCATGTTCGGTATCTACTTCGCTACGAAGGTACCGGAGGATTATGCGCAGATCATGGCGTGCGACAAAGAGCGCTTCAACAAGTTCTTCCATGCGATGCTGGACGACGGTGTGTACCTCGCACCGTCGGCGTTCGAGGCGGGGTTTGTATCGGCAGCACATGATGATGCAGCCATTGAGGCGACCTTGTCGGCCGCACGTTCTGCGTTTGGGAAGCTGGCCATCTAAAGCACGTCCTGAGGCCGCCGACTGCCCACTCAAATCGTCACCCCAGCGCAGACCTTGGCACCGTTATTCCGAGACGCTCGAACTCATCGTCCTTCGGCTGTCGAATGCATCATCCTGAGACTCTCACACTTGTCATCCCGGCGCAGGCCGGGATCCATGGGTGATCTGGCAGTAACTCATTTCATCGGGAGTCGATGGCGCACGAGGGTGGATCCTAACTTTCGTCAGTATGACGATTCAGGGGCTGGCAGACCCCGGCGCAGGCGGACGAGTGGCGTTTCCGTCGCCACCTCACCGCAGCCAACCACGCCTTCTGAAATACCAGAACGGCGTCACCGCGCTGCCAATCATCAACAGCAAAGCAAACGGATAGCCGAGTGACCAGCTTAGCTCTGGCAGCACGCGGAAGTTCATGCCGTAAATGCTGGCGATCAGCGTCGGCGGCAGGAAGGCGACCGAGGCCACTGAGAAGATCTTGATAATCTTGTTCTGGTTGATGTTAATGAAACCAACCGTGGCATCCATCAGGAAGTTGATCTTGTCGAACAGGAAGGCGGTGTGACCGTCCAGTGATTCAATATCACGAAGGATCTGACGCGCATCATCGAACTGATCCGAGCTAAGCAAGCGCCCGCGCATCAAAAAGCTCACCGCGCGACGCGTGTCCATCATGTTGCGACGGATACGACCATTCAAGTCTTCTTCGCGCGCCATGGCTGACAGCGATTCGGCTGCATCCTGATCGCTGAAGTCTTTCTGCAGCACGCTGCGGCTGACTTCCTCAAGATTCTGATAAATACCCTCCAGCGCATCCGCCGAGTATTCGACATCAGTTGCGTACAGATCAAGCAGCACATCCTTGAAATCACCGATCGAGCCAGGCCGAGAACGAGCGCGCATGCGCACTAACCGGAAGACAGGCAGATCATCGCTGTGCATTGAAAACAACATATTGCGCGCGAGGATAAAGGCTACGGTCACCACGCGCGACTCGCCCTCATCTTCCTCGAGCAGGAAATCTGAACGAAGGTGAAGGTCACCATTGTCGCCTTCATAGTAGCGGGCCGATGCCTCGATATCCTTGACCTCATCTTCATCGGGCAGCGTCACACCATAGATGCCGCGCACCCAGTCGCGCTCTTCCTCGTCGGGGTCGGTCAGATCGACCCAGACTGGCGAGGCGCGCGCGAGATCGTCACGGCTGTCGATATTGACCTGGCTAAGGCGTCCGTTCTGGAGGACGAATACATTGATCATAAGCTCTCCCTGCCGCGCATAACGCGGCAATGACAGCGGCACCATGTCCGCCATCGGTGAAACAATTGTTCAGGGAGCGTGGCCAAAGGCCATGCGCGCCTGCTGACCCTGACCCGGGCAAGCAGCGCGAAAAAAAAGCGTCAGCTGGCAGCGGGCCCGTCGAACGACGGTCGATGGTGAGAAGAGATACTGCCCAAAGGGGTTCTCCGTTGTTAAAAACGGTGCAAGTGTACTGAGATCGGCGAGCTGAGGCAAGTCGTGAATTGATCAAGGTCGAGAATCAGGGCAGCTCTGCGCTGTTCATCCGCTGCATGATCAGTACGCTACGGCGGGCCAAATAACCAGAGTCCATGTGTTTGCCAAAATACCTGGGGTTGGGCAGCATCACGGCCAGTCTCGCCGCCTCCTGAGGTCCGAGTGCCGAGGCGGGAACGGCGAAGTAACGCTGCGCGCCTGCCTCGGCGCCGAACACGCCTGAGCCCAGCTCGATCACGTTCAGGTAGATCTCGAAAATGCGCTGCTTGTCCATCACCATTTCCAACATGAAAGTGATCGCCATCTCCTGTGCCTTGCGCAAATAACTCCGCTGCCCGGACAAGAACAGGTTCTTCGCGAGCTGCTGAGTGATGGTCGAACCACCCGACACAACTTTGCCTTTTTTCGCGTTTTTCTCGTAGGCCTTTTGCAGCGCCTGCCAATCCACTCCGTCATGATCGGCAAAGTTGGCATCCTCGGCAGCGATGATTGCGCGCTTCAGGTGCACGGAGATACGGTTGTAGGGTACCCATTTGTGCTGCAGCGTAGCCCTGGGATTTTTCTCCTGGAGTTTTTCCAGCTGGTAGCGCATGAAAGCGGTCGAGGTCGGGTTGTACTTCACCCACCAGCAGATATGCAGGAAGTACCAAGCTTGCAGCAGCAACACCAGCGCGAGTGGCACGCCGACCAGCCCCAGCAAGAGCTTGCGTCGCAGGCTCATAGCGTTGAACGAAGCCAGGCATAGACCGGCGCCGTCTGGGGACGCACGCCGCGCCAGATGTGGAAGGACTCGGCAGCCTGCTCGACTAGCATGCCCAATCCGTCACGCACGTGTGCGCCGTACCCGCTTGCGAGCTGCATGAATGGCGTGGGCTGCGCCGCATACATCATGTCGTAGACAAAGCTGTTACTACCGAACACCGTGACCGGCACAGGCGGCAGCTCGGCAGACAGGCTTGCGGAAGTGGCGTTGATCACCACATCGAAAGACTCATTCAGCTCTGCAAAACTACTTGCCCCGATTGGCACCAACTGATCCGAAAACTGCGCCGCCAATTCAGCCGCGCGCTCTGGTGTGCGATTGGCTATCAGCAATCGGGCCGGGGACTCGGCAAGCAAGGGCAAGATCACACCTCGGGCAGCGCCCCCAGCGCCGAGCAGTAGCAGTCGCTTGCCACTGATCTGCACACCGGCTGCCTCCACAATATCGCGCACCAGTCCGACACCATCTGTGTTATCACCAAACACCTGTCTGTCTCTGACATGCAGCGTGTTGACTGCACCGGCGGCCCGGGCTCGCGCGCTGAGTTCATTCGCAAAGCGAAATGCCTCCAGCTTGAAGGGCACCGTCACATTGGCACCGCTTCCACCGGACGCAATGAAGGCCTTCACGGTCGCTTCGAACGCATCGACAGGCGCCAGCAGACGCTCATACCTGATTTGCTGTCCCGTTTGTTCAGCAAAGCGCGCATGAATCTGCGGCGACTTGCTGTGCGCGATCGGATTGCCGATCACTGCGTAATGATCAGGTCCATTCATTGCTCATTCCCCGGGCCTGTTTCGAGCACGTCATCGCGCGTGAACCTGAAACGAGTGATGATTTCCCACACATGGGTCTTGCCATCCGCCATTGTCGATCGTGGAAAATGTCCGAAAGGAGTCGCGCGCCGGACGATCGCGAGTGCTGCGCGATCGAGCATGGGATTGCCCGAGCTGCGCTCAATACGTGGGCCGCCTTCTTTGTCATAGAGAGAGCCATCCTGATACACGGGAATATAGACGATGAGTTCACCGTAGATTTTCTTTCCATCTTGTTGCGGGAAATACCGGGTACCAGTCTGCTCAATCTGCTTTTGGAGCGCAGTGTAATACAACGCATACGCTACCTCACGGGTATTGGGTGTCAGCTGAGTCTTCAGTGGCCGCTTGTTGTAGTCAGCCACATTGCGTGCGATCTCGGCCTCGCGCCGGGCCAACGCAATGCTGTCGACCGTCTCGGTGACTGGTGAGCGTTCGGTGCGCTGCCGGAAATCTCTGTCGGCCGCGCGGAATTTGTCGCGTGACAGGGAGCTCAATTGCGTCAGCAGCCGGCTCTGCTGCTGCTCGAGTTCGGCTATGCGGCGACGCTGTGTCTCAAGGTGATTGCCATCCACCGACTGCTGCATGTTGGGCAAGGGTGATTTTGCACGCCCCGCATCAGCCTGCCCACCACCCTCGAGATTGGCTTGTGCAAGCGCATCCGCCTTGCGCGGCGCTTTGTCATGGCGCGCATTGACGAGAATGATCTCCAGACTGCTGGCCAGCGGCCGGGTTTTCGGTATATCGGGCGGCGAAAACCGAAGCGCAAGCAAAGCACCATGCAGCAGCAGCGACGCCGCAATTGCTATCGACAGCAGCCGGTTGTCTGAAGCACGCATCGCCGCGATCAGCTGGCCGCTTCAGGCGGTGCAGCGGCGGGCTCCTCATTTGAAGAGCCCTCCGAATACGACTCATCCTGTGCCGTCTTCTCTGCCACCGTTTCTGCCTCATCAGCGATGTCTGCTTCTTCCAGTTCCATCGACTCGTCGAGCGCAACTGCTGAGGTATTCACCTCCAGTACTCGCGCCTGCACTGACAGATCGATCTCATCCCAAGAGATCAACTCGATCTTTAGCTGTGTGCCACGCGGATGGCGAGTGCCCGGCACGGCAATGATCAGGGGGATATCGACCAGACGCAGCACATCATCTTTCAGTAGCACAGCATCGACATGGCGCGCGGAATGCTGCTCTAGCCAGCGAAGGCACCAGTAACGTTCCATCGTCGACTGGAACTCCGCATAGGCAGCATAGGCGCTATCAAAGGCTGAAACGATCGCAAATAAATCAGCGTCTTTGGGCTTGAATGGCGCCACCAGAGGCGCAGTGACACCATGCTTAACGCACGCAATTATCTGCCACTGGTTGACGAGATCGGTGTATCTGCGCAGCGGTGATGTGCTCCATGCATACTGATCGACGCCGAGGCCCTGATGAGGCGCGGCATGTGTCAGCATGCGCACCTGCATTCGATTCGCCCAGCCACCTCCGCCCTGTGTTCGATAGATGCCCGGAACGCCGTGCTCATGCATCAGCCGACCCCAGCTGCTGTTGGCAAAGATCATCAGCTCGGCGACGATCTTGTCGAGTGGCGCACCGCGTTTGCGGCGGGTGATGGTGACGATATCGTCTTCAACATAAAAATTGAAATCGACGCGATTGTTCTGCTCTGGTCGCAAGCCGAAACTTTCACGCTTGGCCATGCGGCCGCGCTCCAGCACCTGTGCCCATTGCCACAGTAGCTCAATCTCTTGCTTGTGAGGATAATCGCCAGAACCGGTAGTGAGGTTTTCTTCGGTGACGATCTCATCTAGATCATTGTGGCGTAGATTGGTAGCGACGGGCACAGTCTCTGCAAGGGTCTCTGTCGCCACCACGGACCAGTCACTGGTATCGAGCGTTGCATAGAGCGAGAGCGCTGGACGCACGCCGCCCTCGGCGAGCGTGAAGATATCGACCAGCGAATCTGGCAGCATCGTGATCTTGTTACCAGGCATATATACCGTACTCATGCGAGCGCGTGCGACCACATCGATCGCATCGTCACGAGTAATGCCAAGGCCCGGCGCAGCAATATGAATGCCTATCCTGACTTTGCCATCACTCATCCTGCTTACGGAGAATGCGTCATCGATTTCGGTCGTAGTAACGTCGTCAATGGAAAACGCCTGCACATCTGCCTGAGGCAACAATGGAATGGCGGGCTGTTCCAACACAGGGAAGCCGGTACCCTTGGGGAAATGCTCGTATAAAAAGCGGTGGCTATGTAAGGCTTTGGGCGAGTCCAGTGCACCCACGGAAAGCATCAGTCGCGCCGGCGTCGTCTGAAGCTCGGCACAGGCTGCGTCCATCGCCTTGTATTCGATGCTGTTCTTGTCAGGCTTAAACAGCAACTGGCGCACAATGGAGGCCATGGATGTCGGCAGCTTGCCTGACTTGAGTTCTTCCACCTGAGCCGCTTGCACCTGCGCCAGCTGCTTTTTCTTTTCCAAACCGGCCAGCGCCGCCTGCACGGTGACCGCCGGTGCAGCTTTGTAACGGCCTTTGCCCTTTTTGTGAAAATAGATCGGCGAAGCGGCGATGGCGAGCAGCAGCCCCGCCGCTTCTTCCGGCTTGGGCGGGTGGCCAAAATATTCAGCACCTAGTTCGGCAACGCCGAATTCTTCCTCACCGGCGACTTCCCACAAAAAGCTGATATCAACGTCGCCTGAGAGCGCACTCGCCTTTGCCATCAGCTCGACTGGCGATGGCGAATCGAACTGCAGCAGCACATCTCGTGCGCGCACCTTGGTGCGTTTTCCTGAGGGTATCTCGACCTGAAAGGCCTCGCCCTGCTGGGTGAGCACCGCGCCCACTTTGAAATCGCCGGATTCTTCAAAAAACAGGTTCATTCAGCTCGCTCGGCGAAAAAATTCATCCGACCGCCTACTTCTGCTCACCGCTCAGGTCAAACAGAAATTGACGACCTCCTCCATGTACTGCTCAAAATCGGACAGACCATGATCACTGCCCTCAATGATCTTGTGCCGCGCACCCGGATAATGCTCAACCATCTGTCGCCAGTCTAAAATTTCATCTCCGGTAGCGGCGATCAGAAAATACCGTTCAGGCCGGGTAATACGGGTACGGGCGATGGGTACTAGTTCGTCAACATACTCGGCATGAAACTCGAACTGCTCATCAGAATGCCATGCACGCTGGATACCAACATACTCGCGCAGATCATCTGCTGGCTTGACGGCTGGATTGAGCAGTACTGTACGACAACCATATTTTTCTGCGAGCGCCGTAGCATAAAAGCCGCCCAGCGATGACCCGATCAGCGAAAGTTTATCGGCTGGCACAGACTGGCAGATGTCATTTGCCATCTGCATCGCCCCTTTCGGTGACACCGGCAGCTGCGGACACTGGAACAGACGGGACTCACCTCGCCTTGCAAAAAAATCATTCAGCAGACGCGCCTTGAATGACTTGGGCGAAGAGCGGAAGCCGTGCAGGTAAAGAATCATCCTTCGATACAGCGCCTAGCCTGCGGTGGATGCCTGTAGCGCATCCAGCAGCTTCTGGTGGACACCACCGAAACCGCCGTTGCTCATCACGAGCACCGAGTCACCCGGCCTGGCTGCTGAGGCCACCGCATCGACTAGCACCGACAGCTCATCAAACGCACGTGCCTTATCGCCCAGAGGAGCCAGAGCCGCACCAAGATCCCAGCCCAGCGCCTCTTTGCCATTGCCTTTTGCGCCATAACCGAATATCAGATCAGCGGCCATCAGGCTGCCAGGCAGCGCATCTTTCATTGTGCCGAGTTTCATGGTGTTCGATCGAGGTTCTAGCACGGCGAGTATGCGCGACGTACCGACCTTGCGACGTAGTCCCTCGACGGTGGTGGCGATCGCGGTCGGATGGTGCGCGAAGTCGTCAATGACAGTGATGTTGTTGACTACGCCGCGCACTTCCATCCGACGCTTCACGTTCTGGAAACTGGAAAGCGAATCGATGGCCTGCGCGGGCGGTACGCCGGTATGACGCGCGGCAGCAATCGCGGCAATCGCGTTCCATCGATTGTGCTCACCCGTCAAGTCCCAACTCACGGTGCCCTGCCGCTGCCCGTCCAGGTAAACATCGAAACGGCCATCGCCATGCTCGATCATGCGCCAGTGTTCGTTATCTGTGCCGTTGAACCACTCGACTTCGCTCCAGCAGCCGCGTTCGATCACTCGCCTAAGCGACTCCTCACGGCCGTTAGCGATGATCCGTCCTATCGCCGGGATCGTGCGCACCAGATGATGGAATTGAGTCTCTATGGCGGCTAGGTCAGGAAAAATATCAGCGTGGTCGTATTCAAGGTTATTGAAGATCGCCGTGCGCGGACGGTAGTGCACGAACTTGCTGCGTTTATCAAAAAACGCCGTGTCGTATTCATCGGCCTCAATGACGAAAAAAGGTGCTTGGGCAGCGTCCCCACCCAGTCTTGCCGAGACACCGAAATTCAGTGGCACGCCACCGATCAGGAAACCCGGCTCGTAGCCGGCCTGCTCGAGAATCCAGGCTAGCATCGATGAGGTCGTTGTCTTGCCGTGAGTGCCCGCAACGGCAAGCACCCACTTGTCATGCAGGATGTATTCGCCCATCCACTGCGGACCAGACACGTAAGGCAAGCCGCGGTTCATGATGGTTTCCATCAGGGAATTGCCGCGCGAGACCACGTTGCCAACCACGTACATGTCAGGCTGAAGGCTGAGCTGATGCTGGCCAAAGCCCTCGATCAGCTCGATGCCCTGCTCGCGAAGCTGCGTGCTCATCGGCGGATAGACATTGGCATCGCAACCCGTGACTTTGTGCCCGGCTTCTTTCGCGAGCACAGCCAGGCCGCCCATGAAAGTGCCGCAGATACCAAGAATGTGAATGTGCATGGATGATCAGGTCAAGGTAATCTACGGATTTTACCCGAGCCGGCACACGGGGAAATGCTCGTACGCATCCTGAGTTTCATTGGACGGACAGGTTTTTTCTGCGGCAAGGCAAAACCGAGTTCCGGAACGTATGAAGATCAATTACCCCGGCGATGCAGAGGCGCTGCGCGCGGAAATCGCGGCGGCGGCGGCACGCATGATTGCCGAGGATGGCGCGGACTACGGCACGGCAAAACGCAAGGCCGCCAAGATCATTCTCGGAAACCAGAAAGTTCGCGGAGACATCTTGCCGGACAACGCGCAAATCGAAGCCGAAGTGCGGGAATATCAGTCGCTGTTCTTCGGTGATGCGCAGGCAGAGCGGCTTCGGCATCTGCGGCAGCTGGCACTTGAACTGATGGAGCGTCTGTCTGATTTCACTCCCTACCTAACGGGCGCTGTGCTGAATGGTACGGCGGGAGAGCATTCGGATATTCACTTACAGCTGTTTGCGGAAAGCGGCAAAGAGGTCGCCGTTTTCCTGCTCAATCAGAACGTCAATTATGAAGTCTCCGAGGCGCAGCATTTCCGCCACCCAGGGCGTACGGTCGAAGTCCTGTCTTTTTTCTGGCAGGGTGAGGCCGCGCACCTGACACTCTACGAACATGATGACTTACGCCACGCCGGCAAAGGCGGCCCGCAAAAACGGTTGGAGCGCGCTGATCTCGCGGCCGTAAAGCAGCTGCTGGAACCGCAAAACGACCATTAAAAAACGCTAAATGAACAAAAAAACCCTCCTATTTGTTGTCATTGCCATCTTATCTTCCGTCATCGGCATGTATGTCGGTATGTACAGACTGACGCCTGAAGTGCCTGCGAACCCCGCCGTGGCAAAGCTGATGCAAAGCCGTCTGCCAGATGCCGCAGGGCAGCCTCACCAGTTATCTGACTGGAAAGGAAAGATCTTGCTGGTGAATTTTTGGGCACCTTGGTGTCCGCCTTGCGTCGCCGAGATGCCGGAACTGGTCGCGCTGCAAAATGACATGGCGTCCAAAAACCTACAAATTGTCGGTATTGGCATTGATTCTCCATCCAACATCAAGCAATTTGCTGACAAACATCAAATCAGCTTCCCCTTACTGGTCGCGGGCATGCAAGGCACCGAACTCTCTCGCGAGATGGGTAATCAGGCGGGCGGACTGCCGTTTACCGTATTGCTGGATTCGGCCGGGCAAGTTCGACAAACTTATCTGGGCAAGCTGAACATGGAGCAGGTGCGCTCTGATCTCGCCGCACTGTGACAGATCGCCTGCGTCGGGCTTTGTGAAGCCGGCGGCAGCGAGGTCTGCTCTGCCCCCCAAGATCGAATCAATATAAGCCCGATAAGCGTTTCTACTTGCCATCTTGCGTCAATTGGCCGCAAAATGCCGTCTTCCTCGGCAAATCAAGGCCTAAAAATGGCAACAAACATTCTGCTGCTGAATGGCCCCAATCTCAATCTGCTCGGTAGTCGCGAGCCGGAAGTCTATGGCTCAGCCACTCTGGCCGACGTCGAGCACGAGGCAAAGCGTGTCGCTTCTGCTGCGGGTGCCCAGCTGTCCTGCTTTCAGAGCAATCATGAGGGTGCACTGATTGACAGGATTCATGCAGCGAAATCCGAAGGCATTGACGCCATTGTGATCAATCCGGGCGGGCTCACGCATACGAGCGTCGCCTTGCGTGATGCGCTGTCGGGTATCGGGTTGCCAGTGGTCGAGGTCCATATCTCGAACATTCACCGGCGCGAAGATTTCCGGCACCATTCTTATATTTCTGGCATTGCCGCCGGTGTGATCTGCGGGCTGGGTGTGGACGGCTACCGTGTCGCCATCGATTTTGTCATTAAAAAGCTATAATTAGCATTTATCGCGCCGTATTTCCCCCCGATCTTGCTCCAATGCGAGTACGCTGGCCGAGATCCCCAACCTCCACGAGTGAATGAAGCATGGATTTACGAAAACTCAAGACCCTGATCGACCTCGTCGCCGAGTCTGGCATCTCGGAACTCGAAGTGACTGAAGGCGAGAGCAAGGTCCGTATCGTCAAAAGCGCTACCGCTAGCCACAGCCAAGTCGTGATGATGCAGCAGCAGCCGTCTGCGCCAGTCGCGCAGGCCCCTGCAGCGGTTGCCGCTCCCGCTGTGCCGGCAGAGGCGCCAGTCGCTGCTCCCGCACCTGTGGGCCACGTCGTGAAGTCGCCGATGGTCGGCACCTTCTACCGCGCGTCCGCGCCAGGCGCGGCGGCCTTTGTCGAGATTGGCAGCACCGTCAAGCAAGGCGAGACCATTTGCATTATCGAGGCCATGAAGCTGCTGAACGAGATCGAAGCCGATGCGTCTGGCGTGATCAAGGAAATCCTCGTCGAGAACGGTCAGCCAGTCGAATTTGGTCAGCCCCTGTTCATCATCGGCTGACGCCATGTTTGAAAAAATTCTCATTGCCAACCGGGGTGAAATCGCGCTGCGCATACAACGCGCGTGCCGCGAGATGGGCATCAAGACCGTCGTCGTTCACTCAGAGGCGGATCGCGAAGCCAAATACGTGAAGCTGGCCGATGAATCGGTATGTATCGGTCCCGCACCCTCTGCGCAGAGCTATTTGTCTATGCCGGCCATCATCAGCGCAGCGGAAGTCACGGACGCTGAAGCGATTCATCCTGGCTATGGCTTCCTTTCGGAAAACGCTGACTTTGCCGAGCGCGTCGAGCAATCGGGCTTCGTGTTCATCGGCCCACGACCTGAATCGATCCGCATCATGGGCGACAAGGTGTCGGCCAAGCAGGCGATGATCAAGGCGGGTGTCCCCTGCGTGCCCGGTTCGGAGGGCGCACTGCCCGACGACCCCAAGGTGATCATTCAGACGGCGCGGCGCATCGGCTACCCGGTGATCATCAAGGCCGCCGGTGGCGGTGGCGGGCGCGGAATGCGAGTGGTGCACACCGAAGCCGCGCTGCTCAATGCGGTCACGATGACCAAAACGGAAGCCGGTGCAGCATTCGGCAACCCTGAGGTCTACATGGAAAAATTCCTCGAGAATCCGCGCCATGTCGAAATTCAGGTGCTGGCAGACGAATTCAAGAATGCGGTCTGGCTTGGTGAACGCGACTGCTCAATGCAGCGCCGCCATCAGAAAGTGATCGAGGAAGCACCCGCGCCGGGCATCCCGCGCAAACTGATCGAAAAGATCGGCGACCGCTGCGCCGAGGCCTGCCGCAAGCTCGGTTACCGGGGCGCTGGCACTTTCGAGTTTCTGTACGAGGCGGGCGAGTTCTACTTCATCGAAATGAATACCCGTATCCAGGTCGAGCATCCGGTGACAGAAATGATCACCGGTGTTGATCTCGTTCAGGAACAGATCCGCATCGCCGCCGGAGAAAAATTGCGCTTCAAGCAGCGTGACATCGTGCTCAAAGGCCATGCGATCGAATGCCGCATCAACGCCGAAGATCCTTTCAAGTTCACGCCGTCGCCGGGACGCATCCAGGCTTGGCATGCGCCAGGCGGCCCAGGCATCCGCGTTGATTCACATGCCTACGCTGGCTACTTCGTGCCACCCAACTATGATTCAATGGTTGGTAAGGTGATCGCCTATGGCGCAACGCGCGATCAGGCCATACGCCGGATGCAGATAGCGCTGTCGGAAATGGTCGTCGAAGGCATTCTCACCAACATACCGCTGCACCGCGATCTGATGGTCGATGCACGTTTCGCGGAGGGCGGTACCAACATCCACTATCTGGAACAAAAGCTCGCCAGCAAAAAGTGAGACCCGATGAGCTGGACTGAGATTGTTCTGGAGGTGCCGCGGGATCAAGCTGAGCGCCTCTCTGATGCCCTGATCGAATCGGGGGCTTTATCGGTATCGGTGGAAGATGCCGACGAAGGTACCGAGGCAGAACGCCCGCTGTTCGGTGAGCCCGGCATGGAGCCGGAACAGCACGCATGGGAGCGCAGCCGAGTAGTAGCGCTGGCTGATAAAGAGGCAGATCTTCCGGCCTTGGTCGAGGAGGCCTGCGCGCTGTGCGAATTGCATCCCGTTCCGTCTTTCACCTCAAGAAGCGTGGCCGATCAGGATTGGGTCAGGCTGACGCAATCACAATTCGAACCCATACCTATCGGCCAGCGCATCTGGGTCGTCCCCAGCTGGCATCAGGCGCCAGAGCCCGATGCGATCGTTCTGGAACTCGATCCTGGGCTAGCCTTTGGCACGGGCAGCCACCCCACCACGCGCCTGTGCATGGAGTGGATGGAAGCCAACCTCAATGAGCGCGTATCGCTGCTCGACTATGGATGTGGTTCCGGCATTCTCGCGATGCTGGGCGAGAAGCTCGGCGCACAGCCGGTTGACGGCGTGGATATCGATCCGCAAGCGATCCTCTCCGCGAGCGACAACAGCGTGCGCAATCGCTGCGACATCTCCTATTTTTTGCCCGAGGAATTCGCCAGCATACGAAAGGACACCCGCTATACGCTGGTCGTTGCGAATATCCTGTCCGGGCCGCTGAAAGTGATGGCACCCATGCTGTGCGGACGCGTCGCCGCTGGTGGCCAGTTGCTGCTCTCCGGCGTGCTCGCGCGCCAGGCAGAGGAGGTTATTGCCGCCTACTCAGGCTTCCTCTCACTGAGCGTCTGGAACGAGCGCGAGGGCTGGGTCGCGCTGGCTGGACGGCGGGCCGAGCTGGCAATCGATTAATATAGAACGCTATGCTTGCCACTCGTTGCCCCCACTGCCAGACTCGCTTTCGCGTCACCGCTGCCCAGCTCGAGCTTCGGGAGGGGTTGGTGCGCTGTGGCGCCTGCCGCGAGATCTTCAACGGGCGCGACCATTTGCTTGGCGATCCAGAAGAAGTCGAAGCCTTGGCCACTCCCAGCCAGGATGCCGATGGGCGGATGACGCTGATCGACTTTGGCTCGCTGCGTGCCACCCAGCCAGCGGTCACTTCCAAGATGCAGGAGGAGCTGGACGAGCTGTCCAAAGCGATTGCCGACCTGCAGGCAAAACCCTGGCGCGACACCCCACCGCATGAGCTCGCCGCAGACGCTCAGGCCGAGAGCGCAAGCTCTGCCGCTGCAGCCACCACACCAAACACGCCGCCCGCCTTCGTTGCTCAAGCGCGCAAGCAGCGTCAGAGCAGCGGCCAGTGGAAATTCCTGCTGTGGCTGGGCTTGCCATTACTGCTGGTGGCGCTAGCAGCGCAGCTGAGCTTTTTCTTCCGAGCTGACATCGCCGCTTATTCACCGGAGGCGGGGCGCTACCTGCGTGCCGTCTGCGCCAGACTGGGATGCCAAGTGAAGCTGCCTCAGCATATCGATCTGCTGTCGCTGGAATCCAGTCACCTGCAGGAGTTACAAGGACAGCAGGGTCAGTACACGCTGACCGCACTGCTACGCAATCAGGCGGACACTGCGCAAGCCTGGCCATCGCTTGATCTGCAGCTCAAGGCCGAGACCGGGCAACCACTGATACGAAAAGTGATGGAGCCAGCGAGTTACCTGAACAGCGTTGATCTTAAAAAAGGTATCGCAGCGCATGCCGAGCATGAAATCCAGCTCAGTTTCGAGCTGATCGGCGAACATCCGGGAGGATTCAGCGTCACGCTGTTTTACCACTGAGCCTCGCAAGATCTCATCGCGGAGCTATCGCCCGATCGACTTCACCCCCTGATAAAGACTACAACATGACCTCCCTGATCTGCGGCTCCATGGCCTTCGATACCATCATGTCTTTCCATGGTCGCTTCTCCGAAGCCCTGCTGGCCGACCAGCTACATAAGATTAATGTCGCGTTTCTGGTGCCGGGTATACGCCGGGAGTTCGGCGGCTGCGCGGGCAACATTGCCTACAACCTCAAGCTGCTGAACGGCGACCCGCTGATCATGGCCACGGTCGGCAAGGACAGCGTGCCCTACATGGAACGTCTCGACAAACTGGACATCAGCCGTCGCTGCATTCGCACCATCGATGATGCCTACACGGCTCAAGCTTTCATCACGACCGATGCGGACAATAATCAGATCACGGCTTTTCACCCGGGAGCGATGGGCAGCTCGCACCAGAACAAAGTCGCTGATGCGGGCAATGTCAAGCTGGCCATCGTCGCGCCGGATGGCCGCGACGGCATGATCGAGCACGCGCATGATTGCGCCAAGCTGGGGATTCCCTTCATCTTCGATCCCGGCCAGGGCTTGCCGATGTTCAGCGGCGAAGAGCTGATCCGATTCATCGAGATGGCAACCTACGTCGCAGTGAATGATTACGAGGCTGAGCTGCTCACTGAGCGCACAGGCCTGTCGCTGGAACAAATTGCCGAGCGAGTCTCTGCTTTGGTCGTCACCCGAGGGGAACAGGGCGCGGAGATTTACACCAGCGCACAACGTTACGACATTCCGGTGGTACAGGTCGATCAGGTCGTCGATCCCACCGGTTGCGGCGACGCCTTCCGCGCAGGCATGCTGTACGGTCTGACAAATGATATGGACTGGATGACCATCGGTCGTCTCTCCTCACTAATGGGGGCGATCAAGATTGCCAGCCAGGGCGGACAAAACCATGTGCTCACGCGAGAGACGATTGAACAGCGCTTCGAGAAGGAATTCGGCTACCGCTTCTGAGTCTGTGCGAAAGTGGCGATAGGAACACTCATCCCAGTAGTCGCCGCTTGGCCTCTTCGACCCCCAGATCGGCCTGTACCTCGAGAAGCTTCTGACGGCTGGTGTGTCCGTGGCTGACGCTGACCGCGCGTCGCGCCACACCAAGCCTTTCCGCGATGAAGCGCTCCAACGCGTCGTTCGCCCGGCCATCTACCGGTGGTGCACTCAGCCGGATCTTCAGCGCTCCATCGGTCTCGGTGGATACTTCCGAACGTGATGCATTTGGATGTACCTGAACGGCAATACGCAACTTATCTCCATGCCGGCTGCACCAGGGGCGCGACATCAAACGATCAGATGCAAAAGCAAATTATCTGCAGCGAACAGAATAATCCTTAGCAGCAGAAAAGCGACGATCGGCGACAAATCGACACCGGCAATCGGCGGTATCAGGCGTCGCAAAGGCCGCATCAGCGGCTCATTGAGCGCGCGCACCAGCGGCGCCAGCGGCGCATCGGGATTCACCCAGCTGAAGATGACCTCGATCACGATCAGACCAATGAAACCGTAAACCACCCAGTGAATCAGGGTCAGCAGCGCCAGCAGCAGCCAGGTTTCGCCGTTGAAGGCGGAGCGTACACCCAACTCAATGGCCATCGATAGCAGCGCGACCAGTATCGCGGCCAGGAGACTAGACCAGTCCAGACCACCCCAACCGGGCATTACCCGCCGCAGTGGCAGCACCAGCCAGTCAGTCAGCCTGAAGATGAACTGACCCAACGGGAAGGGTGGTCTGACGCGCACCGCCTGCATCCAGAAGCGCAACAGTAGCAGCGCAGCCAGCAGGGTGGCGACCGTGTCGATGATCAAATTGAACAGGTTGTAAATCAAGCTTGCTCCGCTGGCGCACGTTCATGCTGACGCGCGCATAAAAAATCCCGCTGCAGACGATGCCTGCAGCGGGGATTTTGCCCGAAAGCGCAAAGTACCCCAAGCAATGCTCAGGGACGTACGCCCGTCGGAAAGGGCCAGGCTGCTGCCGGGCTGAGCACCGTTTTGATTGCTGTCGCTGGCGCGGGTGCCGCTACCGGTGCGGCGGCGGGTTTGGCGACGACCTTCTTGGGCGCTGCCTTCTTGGGCGCAGCCTTTTTCGGTGCAGCTTTTTTCGCGGCGGGCTTCTTGGCCGCGCTCTTTTTCGCAACTTTCTTGGCTGCGGGCTTCTTCTTCGCTACCGCTTTCTTTGTGACTTTCTTTGCGGCCTTCTTGGCCACAGGCTTCTTCTTTGCTACCGCTTTCTTTGTGACTTTCTTTGCGGCCTTCTTGGCTGCGGGCTTCTTCTTCGCTACCGCTTTCTTTGCGACTTTTTTTGCCGCCTTCTTGGCTACCGGCTTTTTCTTTGCTACCGCTTTTTTCGCAACTACTTTCTTTTTTGCCGCTGCCTTTTTAGCTACCGGCTTCTTCTTCGCTGCCGGCTTTTTCTTAGCCGCCGTTTTCTTCTTTGCTGTTGCCATTGCTTTCTCCTTCACGTGATCACGTATCACTAGGTACATAAGGGAAACCCGTCTGGACCTGAAGGACCAAGCGGATTATTCATCGGCGCAAACCAATCTCGGGTTTGCGCTAATGAATTCGGCACCCGCTGAACTGCTGCATCTCCTCGACGATGCAGCGCTTCAGCGCGCAGCCAGCCACCCCGCATCGCCGCGCCAGCGGCGATGGCGCCGTATCCCTCTCAAGGAAGCGGCGCCCGATCTGCAGGGCTGCGCGGGGCTCACGCCCTGCGCTGGAGTCGCGTTTATCCAGCGGATGCCTCAGCGGCAAGTCGGCGCCGCATGACTTTACCGGTCGCTGGAACCTGCTCCTCCCTGGCCAAAAAAAACGCCGGCAACAATGCCGGCGCGAGTATGCTTTTGCAGAAAGGCCAACTCATTTTCCGAAGAATACGCTGCCATGCCCGAGACGGTCGGGGGAGGGAACGATTTGAAAAGAGTCTGATTCGGCCCGATACTGTCCATCAAGTCAGATTGCCACCTTTCCGCTGATAGGCTGACTGCGGTCGCGATAGAAGCGTCTCCACCCTCGACCGCAGCTTGTACGACAGGTACTGCTTTCCTCTGTCTTGATGCCCGCCGTAGCGCGCATCCCTGTTATTCCCAGCTCAGCGCGCCGCCGGTCTGATACTCGATGACCCGAGTCTCGAAGAAGTTACGTTCTTTCTTCAAGTCGATCATCTCGCTCATCCACGGGAAGGGGTTTTCTTCCTGTGGGAACAGCGTCTCAAGACCGATCTGCTGAGCGCGGCGGTTGGCAATGAAACGCAGGTAACCTTTGAACATCGCTGCATTCAAGCCCAACACACCACGCGGCATTGTATCTTCAGCGTAGCGATATTCCAACTCCACAGCTTGCAAAAACAACGCTTTTATCTCTTCCTTGAAAGCGGGCGTCCACAGATGGGGGTTTTCAAGCTTGATCGTGTTGATCAGGTCGATACCGAAATTGCAGTGCATGGACTCATCGCGCAGAATGTACTGGTACTGCTCGGCGGCGCCCATCATCTTGTTTTGCCGGCCTAGCGCAAGAATCTGGGTAAAGCCGACATAGAAGAACAAGCCTTCCATCAAACAGGCGAAGACGATCAGGGACTTCAGCAGCTGCTGGTCGCTCTCGGTGGTGCCGGTGGTGAAGGCCGGATCGGTCAGCGTCTCGATGAAGGGGATCAGGAACTCGTCTTTGTCGCGGATCGAGGTAACCTCGTGATAGGCGTTGAAGATCTCACCCTCGTCCAGGCCCAACGATTCGACGATGTACTGGTACGCGTGGGTATGAATCGCTTCTTCGAACGCCTGACGAAGCAGGTACTGCCGGCACTCGGGTGCCGTAATGTGGCGGTAGGTACCCAGCACGATATTGTTGGCCGCGAGCGAGTCTGCGGTCACGAAGAAACCGAGATTGCGCTTGACCAGACGGCGTTCGTCCTCGGTCAGGCCGTTCGGATTCTTCCACAGCTCGATATCGCGTTGCATGTTGATTTCCTGAGGCATCCAGTGATTCGCACAGCCGGCGAGGTATTTGTCCCAAGCCCATTTGTACTTGAACGGCACCAGCTGGTTGACATCGGTTTGGCCATTGATGATTCGCTTGTCGACGGCCTTAACCCGGCCCTCGGTGCTGTCCTTGGAGTCAGGACGGGCAAGGATGCCGGGATTCAGTGCAGCGTCGGCATGGGTGACGTACTGAGGTACGGTCGGCACGGCCTGCAGTTGCGGCCGGGGCTGAGCTGCAGGGCGGGGAGCGACTACGGATTCTTCATCCCAGGAGAGCATGTTGGTGTCCTTTGTTGCTTTGGTCTGTAATCAATCGTGGATAGTTCAGCGTCTTTTGCAAGATCAGCAGCTGGCTTGACTGGGATCCTGTCCAATCAAGCCAGCGATGCGCTTTCTCGCTGTCTTACTGGCAGGCCTCGCACTCGTCGAAGCCCGGATCGCCTGGTCGCAGATAGCAGGCCGCACCCTCCGCTTCTGCCGACACTGCCGACGATGCGGGGGCCGCAGCGCCAGCGGCTTGCGCTGTCGGCATATCTGACGACACCGCATTAAGCGCACCGGCCTTGCTGGTTGATTTCTCGGCATGCGTGGCACCGATGGTGCGCAGGTAATACGTGGTCTTCAGTCCGCGCAGCCAGGCCAGCTTATAGGTCTCGTCGAGCTTCTTGCCGGACGCGCCGGCCATGTAGATGTTCAGCGACTGCGCCTGATCGATCCATTTCTGGCGGCGCGATGCGGCTTCGACCAGCCAGCTAGGATCGACCTCGAAAGCGGTCGCATATAGATCGCGCAGATCCTGAGGAATACGGTCGATGCGCGACAGGCTGCCATCGAAATACTTCAGATCAGCGACCATCACCTCGTCCCACAGACCGTGCGCCTTCAGGTCGCGCACCAGATATTCATTGATCTCGGTGAACTCGCCCGACAGATTCGACTTGACGTACAGGTTCTGGTAGGTTGGCTCGATGCAGGCCGACACGCCGATGATGTTAGAAATTGTCGCCGTCGGCGCGATGGCCACACAGTTGGAATTGCGCATGCCATGACGCTTGATGCGGTCGCGCAGCGACTGCCAATCCATGGTTTCGGTGGTGTCGACTTCCAGATAGCCGCCACGCTCGTCGGCCAGCAGTTTCAGTGAATCTTGCGGCAGGATGCCGCGATCCCACAGCGAACCGCGATAGGAGCTGTAAGTACCCCGCTCTTCGGCCAGCTCGGTCGATGCAAGGTAGGCGTAGTAGCAGACGGCTTCCATCGAACGGTCAGCAAACTCGACTGCCTCTTTCGATGCGTAGGGCACGCGCATGAGGTGCAGGCAGTCCTGAAAACCCATGATGCCCATGCCGACCGGACGGTGACGCAGGTTGGAGTCGCGCGCCTTTTTCACCGCGTAGTAGTTGATGTCGATCACGTTGTCGAGCATGCGCATTGCCGTGCGAATGGTCTTCTGCAGCTTCTCGTGATCCAGCTTGCCGTCCTTCATATGGGCCGGCAGATTCACCGAACCCAGGTTGCAGACCGCGATTTCGGAATCATTGGTGTTAAGCGTGATCTCGGTGCATAGGTTGGAGCTGTGAACGACACCGACATGCTGCTGCGGCGAGCGGATGTTGCACGGGTCCTTGAAGGTGATCCACGGATGACCGGTCTCGAACAGCATCGACAACATCTTGCGCCACAGATCCAGCGCCTGCACTTTCTTGAACAGCTTCATCTCGCCGGAGGCGCACTTGGCTTCATAGGCGAGGTACGCCTGCTCGAATTCCTTGCCGAACTTGTCGTGCAGGTCGATCACGTCGGAAGGTGAGAACAGGGTCCATTCGCCCTTTTCCATCACACGCTTCATGAACAGATCGGGAATCCAGTTTGCGGTGTTCATGTCGTGCGTGCGGCGGCGGTCGTCACCGGTATTCTTGCGCAGGTCGAGGAATTCCTCGACGTCCAGGTGCCAAGTCTCGAGGTAGGCGCAGACCGCCCCCTTGCGCTTGCCACCCTGATTGACGGCGACCGCAGTATCGTTAACCACTTTCAGGAAAGGCACCACGCCCTGCGACTTGCCGTTGGTACCTTTGATATGCGCACCAAGCGCGCGCACAGGCGTCCAGTCGTTACCAAGACCACCGGCGTACTTGGCCAGCAGCGCGTTCTCTTTGATCGCTTCGTAGATGCCGTCGAGATCGTCCGCCACCGTCGTGAGATAGCAGGATGAGAGCTGCGAGCGCTGCGTGCCAGAGTTGAACAGGGTCGGCGTCGAGCTCATGAAGTCAAAGGTCGACAGCAGATGGTAGAACTCGATCGCGCGCGCCTCGCGGTCGATCTCGTTCAGCGCAAGGCCCATCGCGACGCGCATGTAGAAAGCCTGCGGCATCTCGATACGGGCGCCCTGAATGTGCAGGAAATAGCGGTCATACAGCGTCTGCAAGCCGAGGTAGCCGAACTGCAGGTCGCGCTCGGGTACCAGCGCCTTGGCAAGCTTTTTCAGATCGAACTGACTCAGCTTCGTATCGAGCAGCTCGGCGTCGATACCTTTCTTGATGAACTTCGGGAAGTACTCGATGTAGTGCGTACCGGCGTCTGCCTGCGCAACCTCAGTGCCAAACACTTCCTTGCGAATGGTGTGCATCAGAAGGCGCGCAGTGACCTGACTGTACGCCGGGTCTTTTTCCATCAGCGCACGCGCGGCGAGAATGGCGGATTTATAGAGTTCCTCGACAGGCACGCCGTCATACAGATTACGAACGGTCTCGTGCAAGATGGCATCGGCATCAACATGCTTTTCCAGCCCGATGCAGGCCGAGGTGATCATGGTCTTGAGCTTCTGCTGATCAAGCGGTACGCGCTGCCCATCCACCAGAATATGCAGCGCATGCGGCGGCTCAGCCGCGCCCTTGGCAGCTTGCTGCTGCGCGCGCTCTTCCTGACGCTTCGCACGATACAGTACGTAGGCGCGGGCAACGTCATGCTCGCCAGAACGCATCAGCGCCAGCTCGACCTGATCTTGCACGTCTTCGATATGGAAGGTGCCGCCCGCCGGCTGGCGGCGCATCAGCACCGAGACGACACCAACGGTCAGCTGCTCGACGAGCTCGCGAACACGCGCCGAAGCTGCGCCCTGCCCACCGTTCACGGCGAGGAAGGCCTTGGTCATCGCGATAGAAATCTTGGACGGCTCGAACCCAACCACGGCACCGTTGCGGCGGATGATCTTGTAGTCGGCAATGGTGGCAACGGTGCTGGACGAGGAAGGCGCGAGCGCCGACACCTTGGGCACGGTCGCGAACTCGCTACCGGACTTGACTGAAATTTCTTGACTGGTCTGCACTGCGCCTCCCCAATGGTCATGCTGTAGGCACTGCTGCCTTGTTACTTTGAAATGCCAAGCGTGTGGCCTGACATCCGTTTTATTTGTTTTCTTCCCAGCTGGCGCGCCGCATACCTGCATGGGCACGAACTGAAAAATTGCTTGCTGCCGATGGGCCCTGGCCAAGCCCCACATTCCTCGGGACGCTGCGGACGTCCAAAAAACGCTTCGTATTACGTTACTTGGTCAGTTCAATTGATGGGTTGAGCTGCACAGCCGGACACTAGATCTAGTGGATCAAGCAGCCGTAGGCACTAATTCTAGTGCCCAGCTCGGCTACTTGCAACCGCTTTTTTCAATCTGGAAAGCGCAGCACCTGGGGAGATTTCGCGCGTGATAACTCACTTCCTGAAAGCGCTGAGAATTCCTGGTGAAATCTCGCCCAATCAAAGCAAGGACCTGGATCCGTCTTGCGATCGGGCGCAATGTGCTGATGGCCCGTGACATCGGTCAAAGGGTGGCGCCGCGTGAGCGCTTGTGTCAGAAAGGCAAGAGTTGTGTATTGTGCATCGCAAAATGCTTCGTGATCGGAACCTTCGAGTTCGATGCCGATGGAAAAATCATTGCAGCGCTGTCGACCCTGAAATTCCGACACGCCGGCATGCCACGCGCGGTCGAGCGTAGAAACGAACTGGACGGCGCCGCCATCACGCCGAATTAGAAAATGCGATGACACCTGCAGACCGCGCAACTGATCGAAATAGGGATGAGCTTCACAATCGAGCGTATTGGTGAACAGCGCCTCGATATATCCGCCGCCAAATTCCCCCGGGGGCAGGCTGATGTTATGTATCACCAGCAAGGTGATCTGGGCATCCTCGGGACGCGCATCGAAATTGCTGGATGCCGAACGCAGCAGAGCGCCGCACCAGCCATCGTGGCCGATCACCAGAGGAACTTCAGTCGGGTTCATGAATGTCGAGACGCTGCATCCGGTAGCGAAGTTGACGCAAGCTTATCCCAAGACGTTCGGCCGCGCGCGCTCGACGAAAGCGCGCTTCGCGCAGCGCATCGATGATGAGCTGCCGCTCGAATGCACGTACTCTCAAGGCGAACGAGCTGGTATCAGCAGGGACAGGCCCGATCTCGGCGGACGGCTCTTGCGGACATGACACAGCGGCACAAGATGGCAGCGACCTTGGCATCAGATCCTCTGCGCCGATCACGCCATTGCTGGCGAATGCCGCCGCACGCTCAAGCATGTTCTCCAATTCGCGCACGTTACCCGGGAAATCATGCGCTTTGAGCGCAGCCACCGCCTCTGCGGTCAAGGTCACCGGTCCGACACGCTTGAGCTGCCGCCGCAGCAAAGCCTCGCACAGCAAGGGAATATCTTCGCGCCGCTCTCTCAGAGAGGGCAGCCTTAGCTCAATCACGTTCAGCCGGTAATACAGATCCTGCCTGAATGCTCGCTGCTGCACTGCCTGCGCCAGCGGCAAATGGGTCGCGCACAAAATGCGAACATCCACCGGCTCCTCGCGCGCCGAACCCAGCTTGCGAACTTTGCCCTCCTGAATTACTCGCAACAACTTGACTTGCATGGACAGGGGAAGTTCGGCAATCTCATCGAGAAAAAGCGTGCCGCGATGTGCCGCCTGAAAAAATCCCGGGCGATCCTCGGTGGCACCGGTGAATGCGCCGCGCCGTACGCCGAAAAATTCGGATTCCATCAGGCTTTCGGGAATCGCGCCGCAATTGACCGGCACAAACGCTTGCTGTGATCGGGCGCTCAATGAATGGATATCGCGCGCAGCAAGCTCCTTGCCGCTCCCGGACTCCCCATAGATCGCCACGGGCACGGAGCTGGCCGCGAGTTTGAGTATCTGCTCACGGGCAGCCTGCATCACCGGTGAATCACCCAGCAACGAAAACATCGGGGCAACCACATCCGCAGCAAACGCATTCAGCACTTCATGGCCAGGAGAGTTCATCGCGCACAAAAAAAAACAGCGCGAAGCTTAATGCATGGCCGGGTCGAGAAGTTCCTGAGTTCAGGATGCTGCTGGAAAAACGCAACAATGCAGACTGAAAAACATTTGCAGCACAAACCGCAAACGATCAGGAGCTAGGGGCATTGAGTCTGTGAGCATCGCTACAAAAGAAACGATCGCCCGGACCGGGTAGCGCCTCGGACAGCGGAAGATGCAGTCCGCACTCGGCACATTTGACCATGCGCTCGCCCCCCGCGCTGGACGTTGGCTCTTCGGAAATCGCAGCATCGCTGGCTTGTGCGCTCTTGCGAGCCTGCGCTGCCGAGAACCAGCGCCATGCAAGGTAGATCAGCAAAGCCCAGAGCAGATACTTCAAACCGCACCCCGATGCAGCACAACCTCCAACACAAAGCGGCTGCCGACATAGGCTAGGAACAGGGTCACAAAGCCCGATAGAGTGAACGTCAGCGCTGTCCTTCCGCGCCAACCGCGCCAATGGCGACCTGCGAGCAGCACACCGAACAAGAGCCATGACAGCAGCGTAAACACGGTCTTGTGCTCCCAGCGGAAGGGCTTGCCGAACAAATGTTCGGAGAAGAACACACCCGATATGACGGTCAGGGTCAACAGCAAGAAGCCCAGTGCAATCATGCGAAACAGCAGGCGCTCCATGGTCAGCAACGGTGGCAGATTGTCAATGGCCAGCGAGAGCCAGCCGCGATGACCAACGGCCGCCGGTAGAGCGTGCAGCCTGGATTCCTGCATCGCCATCAGCACCGCATGAAAAGCGGCGATGGTGAGCGAGCCATAGGCAAGCGTGGATACTGCGATGTGCCATGCGAACAGTGGCGGCTTGCCGGCCAGGGGAATCGCCGTGCCCGGAAAAATCACGGGCAGCACAATCGTCAGCGCCGCCGTGGGCAACACCATGCGGCGCAATCCATCGACAGAGAGATTACGATTTTCCACCCAATAGGCACCGACTGATATCCACAGCGCGGCTGACAGCATGACTGCAAACCCTAGTCGCAGATGGTCCGGCGTGACCACGGCATCGGCCAGAGACACCGCATGCAGCACCCATGCGAGCAAGGTGCCACCCGCAACCATGCGGCGGCGCTGATCAGGCAGCAGCGCACAGATGATGTAGAGCAGGCCAGCGGCATGGATGAGAAGAAGTTTCATCAATTAAGTGTACACCATGTGACTGCATACAAAGACACGGCAAGTATCAGGCTTACGGTAAAATCCAGCCGTTAGTTTCACTCTGAAGCGCGCGATTTTCCTGCTGCTCCTACCGCTGTTGCAGCCAGCGAAAAGCAGGCCTTCCCAGATGCCTCATCACTTCCTCAACATCCACTGATTCTCATGCTAAATAATCTCACCCAACGCCTGTCCAAAGTCGTCAAGACCATGCGCGGCGAAGCCCGACTGACCGAGTCGAACACTGCCGAGATGCTGCGAGAGGTGAGGCTGGCGCTGCTGGAAGCGGATGTCGCACTACCGGCGGTTCGCGACTTCGTCGCCCGCATAAAAGAAAAAGCGCTGGGCGAGGCAGTCATCGGCTCGCTGACGCCGGGGCAGGCGCTGGTGGGGGTGGTGCATGATGAACTGGCAAAGCTGATGGGCGCCGACCTTGGGCCCGAAGCGAACCAGCTATCCTTCGCGACGCAGCCCCCCGCGATCATCCTGATGGCTGGACTGCAGGGCGCTGGCAAGACCACGACCGTTGGCAAGCTGGCGAAATTCCTGAAGGAACAAAAAAAGAAAAAAGTGCTGACGGTCTCGGCAGACGTCTACCGCCCTGCAGCCATCGGACAACTGCAAACCGTGACCGCTCAGGTCGGCGCTGACTTCTTTCCATCGCAAGCTTCGCAAAAGCCGGTAGACATCGCGCTGTCCGCTGTCGATTACGCAAAAAAACATCACCATGATGTGCTCATCATCGATACTGCTGGCCGTCTGGGCATCGACGAAGCAATGATGCAGGAGATCAGCGCGCTGCACGCCGCTGTGAAACCCATCGAGACGCTGTTCGTGGTCGATGCCATGCTCGGGCAGGATGCCGTCAACACGGCCCGAGCCTTCAATGAAGCTCTGCCTCTTACTGGTATCGTCCTCACCAAGCTTGATGGCGATGCCCGCGGTGGCGCAGCACTGTCGGTGCGTCATGTCACGGGCAAGCCGATCAAATTTGCCGGCGTTGCAGAGAAGCTCGACGGTCTGGAACCGTTCGACCCAGAACGAATGGCTAACCGCGTGCTCGGCATGGGCGATATTCTGGCACTGGTTGAAGAAGCGAAAAAAGGCGTCGACATGGCCGCCGCTGCCGACCTCGCGAACAAGATCAAGGGCGGCGGCAAATTCGACTTAGATGACTTCAAGGCGCAGCTCTCGCAGATGAAGAAAATGGGCGGCCTGTCCGGGCTGATGGACAAGCTGCCGGCGCAATTCCAGCAGGCAGCCTCGGGAGCGAATGTCGATCAGGCCGAGCGGCAAGTGAGGCGGATGGAGGGCATCATCAACTCGATGACCGCTCAGGAGCGCGCCAAGCCCGAACTGATCAAGGCCTCCCGCAAGCGCCGGATCGCGGCCGGCGCTGGCGTGCAGGTACAGGAAGTCAATCGCATGCTGTCCCAGTTCGAGCAAATGCAGTCAATGATGAAAAAACTCAAAGGCGGCGGCATGATGAAAATGATGAGGAGCATGAAGGGCATGATGCCTGGTATGCGCTGAAGCACTGACTCTGACCCTTGCTCTGACTCTGACGCTGTCGGATCAGCGTTTCTGCCTTTGGTGTCAAAGCAATTTCAGAGGGAAATCGCGGGTTTTCACAGGGTATTCGTGGGGCGCTCAGAGGCCCTGCACTGGTATTTTTCGACACCCAAAGCAGGCGTTTATTCCATCGCGAGTCCTATCAAGCGGCTCTCCCAGAGGGAATTCAGCGCCGGTTCAGCCGCTTCTTCGATGGCGCATCACAAGTCTCTCGTGGCCATCTTCACCCTATTAATGCTCTCCGCTCAGAGGGAAAAATCGAAAAAAACACATAAAAACACTTGCATCACGAGCAAAACCCTAAGACTATTGGCGGTGCGTAAATTCGCGCAACATTTCATCACCACAGCAAAGGAGGTTCACGTATGGCTACAGCCAAGAAAGCGGCCGCCAAAAAATCCGCTGCTAAGAAGAAGCCTGCAGCTAAAAAAGCGCCCGCCAAGAAGAAAGTAGTAGCGAAAAAGGTAGTGGCGAAGAAGCCGGCAGCGAAAAAGGCAGCGGCCAAAAAAACCGTAGCGAAAAAGGCTCCAGCTAAAAAAGCAGCTGCAAAGAAAGCACCTGCCAAGAAAGCCAAAACTGCACGCAAGCCAAATGCAGCATTCATGAAGCCTCTGACCCCGTCCGCAGCGCTGGCTGCCGTGATCGGCGCCAAGCCGTTGCCCCGCACGGATGTCACCAAGAAGGTTTGGGACTACATCAAGAAGCATAAGCTTCAGGACAGCGTCAATCGCCGTAACATCAACGCAGATGATGCTCTGAAGGCCGTTTTCAATGGCAAGAAGACCGTCTCCATGTTCGAGATGACCAAGCTCATCTCTGGCCACTTGAAATAATCTTCAGGTGCCGAACAAAAACGCCCGCACAATGTGCGGGCGTTTTTGTTTTCCGCCTCTCTGCCAGGAGGCGCATCGGTTATTTCGATTTATTGTATTTAGCGATCGCGTTCGCCAGATCCTGGTACTCCTCGCACCCCTTGCCACAGATTTTCTCAAGCTCGGCGAGATGCCCGGCCGCCTTGTCCGGCTGACCTGCTTTCAGATAAGCCTGACCGATATATTCATGCGCACCCTTGTGCTTCGGATCAAGCTTCAGCGCCTCTCGATAATGGGCAAACGAGTTATCCAGATCACCCAGATGGCGGTAGGAATACCCCAGATAGGTGTGCGTATCCGGATTATCCGGTGTACGTTTCACGGATTTGCTCAGCGCCTCGATCGCGGACTTCCAGTCCTTGCGCTTGATCGCCGCCTTGCCCGCCGCGAAATCAGGGTCGCTGGCATTGGCCGCACCCTGAGTCTCCGTCATATTCGCCATAGCCGGCGGGATGCAGGCCATGATCAGCACGAACAGCAGTTTTTTCATTGGGGGTCCCTCCAGTTGGTTTTCATCCGTGTTCCCAGCGTTTCCACGCAGCCCTGACAGCATTCGGATACTCCGGACGGCCACGGCTACCATTGTAGCGGCCCAGCGCAAGGAAGAGGTTTCCGCGCTCCATGTCGATATACAAGCGCAGTATGCTGCAGCCGTAACGCAGATTGGCCTGCATATGAAACAGCCTCGCGGGTCGTCCATCTCCGATCACACGAGTCCAGAAAGGCATCACTTGCATGTAGCCACGGGCGCCGACGGATGAAATCGCATACTTGCGAAACCCGGATTCGACTTGTATCAGCCCGAGCACCAGGGCTGGCTCCAGCCCAGCACGCCGTGCTTCGTACCAGACGGTTTGCAAGAATTCTCTGCGAACCATCGTATCCGGCATTCTGCTGTGAAGACGGCGTGACATTGCATCAAACCACTGCTGCCATTCCAGACGCTCGGTCTCGTGCGCAAAATGCAGCTGGGGAGGTCGGGGATCGTTGATGGAACGCGCCAACGCCAGTCTGACGGCATCGGCCAGTACTTCCTCGCGCTGATTGCCCGCGTGCGCATCACCCAGGGATAACAGCCAGAGCGCCGCAGCAACCAGCCGCACAATCCGGGCGAAAGGTCGCTGCGGGGCGTTCATAACGACTAGCTCAGTCGTGCTTTCAGAAAACTGCTCATCTCGGCGACAGGCACCTGTGTGGCCGCCTCATCGGTTCGCCCCTGATATTCCAGCATCCCCTCTTTCAGACCTCGCTCGCCGATCACCACACGATGCGGAACACCGATCAATTCCCAGTCGGCGAACATCGCGCCCGGGCGCTCGCCACGATCATCAAGGATCACGTCGACACCTGCCTCGAGCAGCGAGGCGTATAGCGCTTCTGTTGTCTCGCGCACCACTTCGCTTCGGTCGAGCCCCATCGGACAGAGCACGACCTCGAAAGGCGCGATGGATCCCGGCCAGATGATGCCTTTTGCGTCGAAATTCTGCTCGATGGCCGCACCCAATATCCGTGTGACGCCAATCCCGTAGCAGCCCATCTGCATCAGCTGTGGCTTACCCTGCTCATCGAGATAGGTCGCCTTCATGTCGGCAGAGTAGCGTGTACCGAGTTGGAACACGTGTCCGACCTCGATGCCGCGCTGGATCTCCAGCCGACCTTTGCCATCCGGCGAAAGATCCCCGGCAACGACATTACGAATGTCGGCCACGACAGGTTCAGGCAGGTCGCGCCCCCAGTTGGCGCCGGTGTAGTGGAAATCTTCTTCGTTCGCACCACAGACAAAGTCACTCATGAGAGCCACTGTATGGTCGGCGACGATCTTCACTGGCTTGGCCGTGCCTACCGGACCAAGGTATCCCGGCTTGCATCCGAAGTGATCGACGATTTCGCTATCGCTGGCAAAACGGAAAGGGCCAATGCCTGGCAGCTTGCCTGCCTTGACTTCGTTGAGCTCATGATCGCCCCGCAAAAGCAGCAGCCAGATCTCGCGTACGCCCTCATCTTTTTCGACCGAGAGCACGATGGACTTCACGGTCTGTGTCAGCGGCAGTCCCAGCAACTGGGCGACGTCTTCACAACGCGCCTTGCCGGGCGTCGGTGTCTTGGTCAGCGACTGTGACGCAGCGGCACGAGGTGCAGAAGGCGCCAGCGCCTCGGCCGCTTCGATATTGGCGGCGTAGTCGGACTGAGGACAATAGACAAGCGCATCTTCGCCGGTGTCAGCGATCACGTGGAACTCCTGCGAACCGGAGCCGCCGATCGCCCCATTGTCGGCCGCGACCGCGCGAAACTTCAGACCAAAGCGATTGAAAATTCGCGTGTAAGCGTCCACCATCGCCTGATACGAACGCTGCAATCCCTCGGCGTCGCGGTCGAACGAATACGCATCTTTCATGGTGAACTCGCGCCCGCGCATCAGCCCGAAGCGCGGACGACGCTCATCGCGGAACTTGGTCTGTATGTGATAAAAGTTCACTGGCAGCTGTCGATACGACTTGATCTCGCTGCGAGCGATATCGGTGACGACTTCTTCGGAGGTGGGCTGTATAGCGTAATCGCGGCCATGCCTGTCCTTCACGCGCAACAGCTCCGGGCCCATCTTCTCCCAGCGACCGGTTTCCTCCCACAGTTCGGCCGGCTGCACCAACGGCATTAGCAATTCGATAGCCCCGGCACGGTTCATCTCTTCGCGCACGATGTTCTCGACCTTGCGGATCACCCGCAGACCCATGGGCATGTAGTTGTAAATACCCGAACCCAACCGCCGGATCATGCCTGCACGGATCATCAGTTTGTGGCTGACGATCTCGGCGTCCGACGGAGCTTCCTTGAGGGTGGAAATGAAAAAACAGGAGGCGCGCATGGAGATGAAATCTTTTAAAAAGAGGGGGTTATAATCGACTCAATTTTAAAGTATTCGCTGGTCGCTGCGCCGGCGGATCGCACTATCGGCGCGCTTTTTGGCCACATCCGGCCGACTGCCCCTCGCGCCCTCCGTGCGACCCCGTCCCGACCGCAGAAAAATCGAGGTGCGACATGCTGGACCGTGAAGGCTTTCGCCCGAACGTCGGCATCATCCTGCTAAACCACCAGAACGAAGTCTGGTGGGGCAAGCGGGTGCGTGAACATTCGTGGCAATTTCCCCAGGGCGGGATCAAGCATGGCGAAACGCCAGAGCAGGCGATGTACCGCGAACTCGAAGAAGAGGTCGGACTTAAGGCCGAGCACGTAAAGATCATCGGACGTACACGTGACTGGTTGCGCTACGAGGTGCCTGACCATTTCATCAAGCGCGAAGTGCGGGGCCATTACCGCGGTCAAAAACAGATCTGGTTCCTGTTGCGCATGGTAGGCCGCGATTGCGACGTCAATCTGCGTAACACCGAGCATCCAGAGTTCGATGCCTGGCGCTGGCACGACTACTGGGTGCCAATGGACGTGGTGATCGAATTCAAACGGGATGTGTACACGAGAGCACTTCAGGAGCTGTCGCGCTTCCTGAGCCGCCCCCCGCATCAGACCCAGCGCCGCGCGCGCGACCCTGTTTCGGCAAAATCTTTGGATACTGAAACCAGCACTCAGACCCAGCCCGGCACCGAATGATCAAGCGCCCTTTGCCGCCATCCACTGCCCTCGCCCTGTGGCTTTTGGCCATGCTGATCTTCTCGGCAGCATGGTCAGAACCGACGGCGCCCGGGAAAGACGCACAGACATCAGAAAGCGACGTCTCGCTTCCCACGCCACCGCAAAAAAACAATCTCTTACCGTTTTACGTCAGCCCCATGACCACTATGGATTTTGCGATCGATGCGAAATCTCTGAGCGTTACGCCGGATGGCATCGTGCGCTTCACCCTGGTCATCACCAGCAAGACAGGCGCAAGCAATATCAGTTACGAGGGCATACGCTGCGCCACCGAAGAAAAGAAACTGTACGCAACCGGCAAAACCGATGGCGGCTGGTCACCGTCGCGGCGCGATGTTTGGTCACCGATTGGTGACGTTGGCGCGAACCGGCAGCATGCGGCACTGATGAAAGATTATTTTTGCGAGGGAAATACTATCGCGGGCAAAGCTGAAGCCATTATCGAACGGATCAGGAGACAAAAGCTGCTGAAGTGAACCCAAGGCAGGTCGAATGAATCCTTTTACAGCAGCACCAGATTATCGCGGTGAATCAACTCCACCTCCTCCACATAACCCAGTATCGATTCAATCTCCGACGAGGGCTTACGCATGATGCGCCTTACTTCCGCACTCGCGTAGTTGGTCATGCCGCGAGCAACCGCAGCGCCCGACTGATCGACGCAAGTAATCACATCGCCGCGCCCAAAATCGCCGCTGACCTCGATGACGCCGATCGGCAACAGAGATTTGCCTTCGGCGACCAACTTCTGCACTGCGCCGGTATCCAGGACCACCTTGCCGGCAGTCTGCAGATGGTCCGCCATCCACTGCTTGCGCGCAGTCAGGCGAGCTGTCTGAGCGAGCAGCTGGGTGCCGATCGCCTCGCCCTGAGCTAGACGCACCAGGACCTGCTCTTCCCTACCCCAGGCAATCACCGTATGTGCACCTGAGCTGGCGGCACGGCGAGCTGCAAGTATCTTGGTCAGCATGCCGCCGCTCCCTATGCCCGTGCCCGCGCCACCGGCCATGGCTTCCAGCGCTGGGTCGCCTGCCTTGGCTTCATGAACAAATTGGGCGTCCGGGTTCTTACGCGGATCGGCAGTGTAAAGCCCGCTCTGGTCAGTCAGTATGATGAGCACATCTGCCTCGATCAGATTCGCGACCAGCGAACCCAGCGTATCGTTGTCACCAAATTTGATCTCATCAGTGACGACTGTGTCGTTCTCATTGATGACGGGTACCACGCCAAACTCCAGCAAGGTAAATAAAGTCGAGCGCGCATTCAGATAACGCTCGCGATCAGCAAGATCGGCATGCGTGAGCAACACCTGCGCAGTGCGCAAGCCATGTTTGCCGAAACTGGTTTCATAGATCTGCGCCAAACCCATCTGGCCGACTGCTGCGCAAGCCTGCAGCTCATGCACACCTGTGGGGCGCTTGTCAAAACCCAGACGCTGCATGCCTTCTGCTATCGCGCCCGAGCTGACCAGAACGACCTGCTTGCCCATCCGACGCAAATTCGCGATCTGATCGGCCCACTTGGCGATGGCCGAATGATCCAGCCCTTTGCCGTCATTGGTCACCAGCGAGGAGCCTACTTTAACGATCAGGCGCTGCGCTGACTGGATCACGGATTGCATGGATTCGATGCGCTTGAGCGACGTAATAAGTGGAGTACTGATATTAATCGATGGTCTTGAAGCGGGGATCATCCGCATCAATCGATTCGACCTCCATCACCACGTCCGCTACACCAGACTGCTCGCGCTGTTCCTGCTGGCGCTGAGAGGCGAGATAGTCATAGATCTCGGTAACCAGGTCTTCACAACCTTCGCGCGTCAGACCGGAAATCTGAAACACCGGGCCTTTCCAGCTAAAGCGCTTGACGAAATCCTTCACGCGCTGCGCTCGCTCGTCTTCAGGCACCATGTCGAGCTTGTTCAGCACCAGCCAGCGGGGCTTGTCGAACAAGGACTCGTCGTATTTTTTCAGTTCCTTGACGATTGCTTTGGCCTCTTTGACCGGGTCAACGTTCGCATCGAAAGGCGCGAGATCCACGATATGCAGCAGCAGGCGCGTGCGCTGCAAATGACGCAGGAATTGCACGCCCAGCCCGGCGCCATCCGCAGCGCCCTCGATCAGCCCGGGAATATCGGCGATGACAAAGCTTTTCTCATGACTGACACGTACCATCCCCAGATTCGGATGCAGGGTCGTGAAAGGATAGTCCGCCACCTTGGGCCTTGCATTCGATACGGCAGCAATAAACGTGGATTTGCCGGCATTCGGCATGCCGAGCAAGCCGACATCGGCAAGAACCTTGAGTTCCAGTTTCAGATCGCGGCGCTCACCCTCCTTGCCATCGGTTTTCTGGCGCGGCGCACGATTGGTCGAGGTCTTGAAATGAATATTGCCCCAGCCACCCTCGCCACCTTTGGCCAGCAGCGCGACCTGACCATGCTCCGTCAGATCAGCAATGATCGCGCCATCGTTCTGGTCGATAACCAGCGTGCCCACGGGCATGCGAAGATACACATCGTCAGCGCCCTTGCCGTAACAATCTGAGCCACGACCATTCTCGCCATTCTTTGCACGGTGCAGCTTTGCATAGCGATAGTCGACAAGCGTGTTGATATTGCGATCGGCAATCGCATAGATGCTGCCACCGCGACCACCGTCACCACCATCGGGACCACCGAACGGCCGGAATTTTTCGCGACAAAACGAGGCCACGCCGTTGCCGCCATTGCCGGCCACGACTTCGATCTTCGCCTCGTCAATGAACTTCATGCTTGCTGCTCTCTAAATAAAAAAAGGCCCTACCTGCGCGGCAGAGCCTCTTTGCAGGGTTGGCGCAGCTTGATTAAGCCGGCACCACCATGACCACGTGACGCTTTTGCGCACCCTTGGTCGCAAACTGCACTTTGCCATCAATCAGCGCAAACAACGTGTGATCCTTGCCCATGCCGACATTCTCGCCGGCATGCAGCCTGGTACCACGCTGGCGAACAATGATGCCGCCGGCATTGATGGCCTGACCGCCGTAGACTTTGACGCCAAGCCGTTTCGACTCCGAGTCACGGCCGTTACGCGTCGTGCCGCCGCCTTTTTTGTGTGCCATTTGATACTCCTGATTCTTCGGTAATTCTGATCCGCGGCTTAACCGTTGATCGAGACGATTTGCAGTTCAGTGTAGTTCTGGCGATGGCCCTGCCGCTTTTGATAATGCTTGCGACGACGCATCTTGAAGATCTTCACCTTGTCGTGGCGACCATGCGCCACGACCGTAGCCAGCACCTTGGCACCCTGAACCAGGGGCGCACCAAATTTCATGGTGTCGCCGGCGCCCACTGCGAGCACCTGATCCAGCGTGATTTCGGAGCCAATGTCTGCCGGTATCTGTTCTACTTTAAGTTTTTCGCCAGCAGCAACTTTGTACTGTTTGCCGCCGGTTTTTATGACCGCGTACATGGGAACCTCATCTTTCAAATTTCGGGATTTCTACCCTGCCGCATCGGGGCCGGGCCGATTTTCGCCCGAACCGTCCGCCAAAGGCTAGGCGAATCCGGGAAAACCCCAAATTATACATGGACTTAGGATTCCGGTCAAAACGTGCAGCAGCTTGGCGGCGCGGGCTGTCAGAAGCGCGTAGCCGGCCCCTGCTTCGCCAGAGTGCCGTCTGCCAGCGTGTGGTGGCGTCGTATAATCGCGACTTTTCCCTCTGCCACGCCGGTTTTCTTCGTGTCCGTCCAACATCCCGCCGCCCAGAACCAGCCCTTGGCCATGATTACCGCTGACATGCAGGCGGTGGATGGGGTCATCCGATCCCAGCTGTACTCCGACGTTCCGCTGGTTAGCCAGATCGCCGACTACATCATCAGCGCCGGCGGAAAACGGATTCGCCCGGCACTGGTGCTGCTGACCGCCAATGCCTGGGGCTACCGGGGAACAGAGCATCACAAGCTGGCCGCGGTAATCGAGTTCATCCACACGGCAACCTTGCTGCATGACGACGTGGTGGACGAGTCCGATCTGCGACGAGGGCGCCGGACAGCAAATGCGCTTTTTGGCAACGCCGCCTCGGTGCTGGTGGGCGATTTTGTCTATTCCCGAGCGTTCCAGATGATGGTCTCGGTAAACAACATGCGCGTTATGCAGATACTGGCCGATGCAACCAACGTGATTGCCGAAGGCGAGGTGCTGCAGCTGATGAACATGCATGACCCGGATGTGACCGAGGACCGCTACCTGCAAGTGATTCGCTCCAAGACTGCCAAGCTTTTCGAGGCCGCGACCGAACTCGGCAGCCTGATCGCGGGCGCACCCGAGGATGCCATCGTTGCTGCTTCGGAGTATGGTCGTTCGCTGGGCACGGCGTTTCAGCTGATTGATGATGTACTCGATTACTCAGGCAATGCCACGGACATAGGCAAGAACGTCGGCGACGATCTACGCGAGGGCAAACCGACCCTGCCGCTGATCTATTTGCTGCAACATGGCAGCGAGGCGCAGCGAGTATTGGTGCGAGACTGCATCGCGCAAGGCGATGAGGCGCATTTCGATGAAATTCTGTCGGCGATCACGCAGTCGGGGGCGTTGGAGTACACACGCGAAAGAGCAGCGGAAGCCAGTCAGCGCGCCATTGAAGCTATCGAAAAACTGCCAGAGAGCAGCTACAAAGACGCACTAACCGAGCTGGCAGTGTTTTCGGTCAGCCGCAATCACTGACAGAGCCGAGCGGCATTGCGTCAGGCGGGCGCCGACTCGATGTCTTCTGTCTTACTCTGAGACACGGTGGAATCGACCTGCATGCTGCCTTGGGCGCTGTCGCTGCTATCCGAGCTGGCCACTGGTTCTTTCGTCGCGGCAGTAAGCGCGCCACCGCTAGCTGTCTCATCCTCAGCGGAGGATGCCGCCGGCGATTCGCTTTCCTCGTCAACGACAGTCTCTTCATCCTCGGCAGTTAATTCCTCCGACGTGATTACCAACTCCTCTGCCGGCACTTCATCTCCGTAGCCCAACAAGCGCTGAATATGACTCGCTAGATCGTCGACGAAGCGATCGATCAAATCCTCGTAACCTACAACAGAAACTGCCGCCGTTTTTGCCGGCAGCCGATACCAGATGAATTCGGTTTGCTTGTTCAACTGATACCGCGCATAAATCCCCGGCTCGGGCCGTACGATGCGACGCGCGATGAGCTTCGGCACCTCGTAATTGAAGCCAGGATTGAGGTGGTAAAGCGCCACGTCAACGAGCCAGTCTCCGACGAGACACACGACGTGACCATTCCATTTTTCTGTATCCCAGTAATTGACAATACCGCCGACCGTTTCTCGGTTGTGTGGCGTTGGGGGGCGCACTGATGAACACCACAGCCTACATGGAAGCACACGCGTACGAATGCCAAAACGATGAAGGGTACTACTGAGTATGTGTGTCGCAAACAGGCTATGCACCTGCAGCGCCGGCGGAAGCACGACGTAGTAATCTTCCACCACCAGCCGTAATATCTGGCGTTCCTCATCGTTCAGCGGATTAAGTCTCAAACGCTGCTCAGGCTTCATTCAGTATTTCCCTGTTCCAGGAGCTCGGGTGCGACATAAACAATTTAGCAATTTTTTAATCGTGCACGGATTCATCGTCGTCCCAGTGTAATCGGCACCTGATAGCGGAACTGTAGTGTGAACTTGCCGTCAGAAAAGCGAGATAGTAAAATCTCTGGCTCACCAAAACGGGGTGTAGCTTAGCCTGGTAGAGCGCTACGTTCGGGACGTAGAGG